>NZ_CP006587.1:2766332-3066998 GCF_000737515.1 Hymenobacter sp. APR13 | reverse complement strand
GTTGTCCTGGTACAGGTCCCGGTCGAAGGTGGCCGCGCCGAGGATGCGGACAATGTCCTTGGGCTCCAGCGCCGCCGGGAATTCCTCCTTCATGGCCTTGCTCTTGGCAATGTTGCGCACCACGGCCCCCAGCTTGCGCTCCAGGCTGCGCACGCCGCTCTCGCGGGTGTAGTCGTCTATCACACGCGACAGGGCAGGCGTGGTGATGGCCACGTCTTTGGTGCTCAGGCCGTGGTCGGTGAGGAGCTTGGGCCAGAGGTGTTTTTTGGCAATCTGGGTTTTCTCTTCCAGCGTGTAGCCGGTCAGGTCGATGATTTCCATCCGGTCGCGCAGGGCGGGCTGGATGGTTTCCAGCGAGTTGGCCGTGGCAATGAACAGCACCCGGCTCAGGTCGTACTCCACCTCCAGGTAGTTGTCGGTGAAGGTGGAGTTCTGCTCGGGGTCCAGCACTTCGAGCAACGCCGAGCTGGGGTCGCCGCGGAAGTCGGAGGCCAGCTTGTCGATTTCGTCGAGCACGATGACGGGGTTGGAGGCGCCGGCTTTCTTGATCTGGGCGATGATGCGGCCGGGCATGGCGCCCACGTAGGTTTTGCGGTGTCCCCGGATTTCGGCTTCGTCACGGACGCCGCCGAGGCTCATGCGCACGTATTTACGGCCCAGCGCCTTGGCAATGGAGCGGCCGAGGCTGGTTTTGCCCACGCCGGGAGGGCCGTAAAGGCACAAAATCGGCGCCTTCAGGTCTTGCTTCAGCTTAAGCACGGCCAGGTACTCGATGATGCGCTCCTTCACCTTTTCCATGCCGTAGTGGTCGGCATCGAGGATTTTCTTGGTGCGCTTCAGGTTGAAGTTGTCCTTGGTCTGCTCGGCCCAGGGCAGATCCAGCAGAAACTCCACGTAGTTCACGCTCAACGGATACTCGGCGGCCTGCGGGTTCACGCGGCCCAGCTTGTCGAGTTCCTTGGCGAAATGCCTGGCCACTGATTCCGGCCACTGCTTGAGCTTGGCCCGCTGCCGGAACTTGTCGATTTCCTGATCCGGGCTGTCGCCGCCACCCAGCTCGTCCTGCAACACCTTGATCTGCTGGCGCAGAAAGTAGTCGCGCTGCTGCTGGTCGATGTCGGTGTGGACCTTGGTATGGATTTCGTGCTTGATTTCGAGGTGCTGAATTTCCTTCAGCATCAGCTCCAGCAGCATGGTGCCGCGCTCAACGCCGTCGTTGATTTCGAGCAGCTTCTGCTTCTGCCCCACTTCCACATTGATGTTGGACGAGAGAAAGTGCGTCAGAAACGACGGCGACTCGATGTTGTCGAGGGCCACCTGGGCTTCCTGCGGAATCTCGGGGTTGAGCTTGAGCATCTTGGCGGCCGCGTCTTTCAGCGACGCCACCAGCGCCTTCACTTCCTTGGAAGCCTTGTCGGGGAAAATCTCCGGGGCGTAGCTGACGCGGGCAGTGAGGTAGGGCGTGCTTTGCAGCTCCTCCTCAATCTGGAAGCGCGACTGGCCCTGGATGATGATGGTGGTATTGCCGTCGGGCAGCACCAGCAGCTTCAGAATCTTGGCCATGGTGCCCACCTGGTAAAGGTCGGCCAGCGTGGGGTCGTCGTGCTGGTTGTTTTTCTGCGCCACCACCCCGATAATCTTGTTGCCGCGGTAGGCCTTGCGCACCAGCCGGATGCTCTTCTTGCGCGTGACCGTGACGGGCAGCACCACCCCCGGAAACAGCACCGTGTTGCGCACCGGCAGCAGCGGCAGCGTTTCGGGCGACTCCTGAGCGTTGAGCGGCTGGTCGGGGTCGGTGGCTACAATGGATACGATATCGGAAGAGTCGTCGGTCATCAGCAGGAAAGGCGAAGAAAAGGCAGCTGGAATTGAAGGCATATACGCGGATCGGAGCAAAAGCGGCAGGCGGTGCCAGAATGGCAGCACCCCGGCGGCCGGCCGGGGCGCCCGGGCACCGCTACCCAATATACAGGGTTGACAAGTGCCGTGCCACCCTGCCCCGGGCCCGCCGGGTGCGCCGCGCTGGCACCCGGCCCGGCCACTCCGGCAGCCCGGCCGGCCACTAGCGGGGTATACCTGAAAATTCCTATTTTTGACCGCCCGCGCCGCCCCCGGCCGGCTCCGGTGTTGTATTCTGCTATGTTCTGCTCCTTTCGTTCTTTGCTGCTGCTGCTGTGGCTGGCGGCTTTCCCGCTGGTTTGCCAGGCCCAGAAAAGCATCAATGCCCGCACCCGCGTCGTGCGCGCCCGGCCCGACCTCAGCCCCAGCTTTCCGAACATCAACCGGGTGGCGTTTTACGAAAACAAGAAAGAGCTGAAGGCCATCCAGAAAGCCGAGAAGCGCCGCCAGTGGCGGCAGGCGCGCGTGCTGCTGGGCGCGTACGTGGCCAAGTTCGGCATCGAGAACTTCTACAAAAACACGCCCATGCTCTGGCGCATGGCCCAGCTGTGGGAAAAGGAAGGCGACCAGGAGCGCGCCAAGGCCTACTACCGCCTGGCCCTCAAGCACCACCGCCAGGACGTGAAGAAGATTCAGCTCTACTACGACTCACTGGAGCAGAAAACGGCCGACTTCTACGTGCCGCTGAAGGTGTACTACGAGCTGGTGGAGTACCGCAAGAACATCGTGGCCTTTCGCCCGCCCAAGGGCGTGCTCACCACCATGGGCGACGCCGTGAACTCGCCGGTGGAAGACTACGGCCCCACCCTGAACCCCGACGCCAGCATGCTGCTATTTTCGTCGAAGCGCAAGGTGCGCGGCGGCATCAAGCAGGTGATTGACGAGGATTTGTATGTGTCGCGCAAGGATGGCGAAATGTGGACCGACGCCGAGCCGCTGCCCAAGCCCATCAACTCGCCCTACAACGAGGGCTCGGCCTGCTTCACCAAAGACGGCAAAACCATCTACTTCGCCCGTTGCGAGTGCCCCAACTGCCACGGCAACTGCGACCTGTTCACGTCCACGTTCCAGGATGGGCAGTGGAGCGTGCCCAAGAGCCTGGGCTCCCAGGTGAACTCCGGCGCCTGGGACTCGCAGCCCACCCTCTCGCGCGGCGAGGACACGCTGTATTTCGCCTCTGATAGGCTGGGCGGCTTCGGGCTGTCGGATATCTGGTACACCTACAAAACCAAGAACGGGCAGTGGGCCAAGGCCCTGAACATGGGCCCGATTGTGAACACGCGCGAAAGCGAGGTGAGCCCCTTTTTCCACCCGCTCTACAACGTGCTGTACTTCAGCTCGCGCGGGCAGCTGCTCAACTACGGCGACTTCGACATCTACAAAACCTACCGGGTGCAGGGCCGCTGGCAGGAGCCCCGCAACATTGGCCCGCTCGTGAACGGCAAGGGCTCGGAGTACTACTTCACCATCGACAGCGAGTCGAAGAACCTGTATTATGCCCGCTCCGAGGAAAAGGAAATGAAGAACCTGGACCTCTTCTCGTTTCCGCTCCCGATGGAGGCGCAGCCGCTGGCCACCACCCACGTGGAGGGCCTGCTGATGGACTCCGTCAGCCGCAGGCCCCTGGGCGGCATCGTCACGATTGTGGATACCGACAACGGCATTGAGGTGGCAGCCAAGTACCTGCGGCCCGACGGCTCGTTTGACTTCGACCTGATTGACGGCTCGCACTACGTGATGATTATCCAGAGCCCCGATTTCTTTAGTTTGGAGAAGAAGTTTGAGTTGAAAGGCGACACGGTGATGAAGCTCATGACCAACTCGATTGACTACGGCCTGCCGCTGATTTTCCAGAACATCGAGTTCGACCAAGACAAGTCGCACATCCGGGCGTCCATGCAGCCCATTCTGGACCGCATTGCGCTGTTCATGGTCGACCACCCGACGTTCCGCCTCAGCATCACGGGCCACACCGATTCCAAAGGCGACCCGGAATTCAACGAGCGGCTCTCGCAGGAGCGGGCTGAGTCCATCCGGCGCTACATCGAAACCAAGGGCAAGCTCAAGCCCAACCGCATCGACAGTTTCGGCTACGGCTCCACCAAACCGCTGAAGGAGGAAGTCACCGACGAAGACGCCAAAACCAACCGCCGCGTGGAGTTCCGCCTCATCCGGCCCGACGGCGAAGAAAGCAAGAAGCCCGCCGCCGACGGTGGCGGCGAGTGGAAGTAACGAAATGTAGCATAGGCTTCAGCCTGTGCTCGCCAGCGCGTGTCATTGCGAGCAGCGCGAAGCAATCCTTCCTCTCCGTGCGCTAAGCGCAAATTAAGCACAAAGCCCTCCGGCACTAGGTTACGCACCTAACACCGGAGGGCTTATCTATAAGGAAAGTGTCTGCCACGAGAGGAAGGATTGCTTCGACACTGGCTTGATTCGCCATATGCTCGCAACGACAGCGGGCACAGGCTAAAGCCTATGCTACATGCCGCTACCAGTTGAACTTCTGGGTTTCCTCGCCGTCGCGGAACAGCTGGCTTTGCTTTTTGCCGCCAGCTTCCAGGTTTACGATGTTCATCTGGTCGGGGAATTGGTCGAGCAGCAGCGTGTTGCGCAGCGTGAAACCGGTAAGCGGCCGGGCGGTTTTCAGGGTGAAGTAGAGCCAATGGGCATCCCGCTCTTTCTGCAGCCCCAGAAACTGCAGCGGCAGCGCCTCGCCCGGCCGGGCCCCGAATGCCAGCGACTTGCGCAGCAGGGCCGTGGTCAGCTGTTGCACCAGTGGCTTGGGGGTCTGGTCGAGGCTGATGGGGGTTGGCTGCCCTACCGACAGGGCCTCCTCGAAGTCGTCGGTGAAGACTTTGAGGGCCACTTCCAGCTGCTGCTTGGCCGGGTTGTAGCGCACATCCAGGATGCTGGCGTGGTAGGTATGCGCCCATACCGTGAGCGAGGCCAGCAGCAGCAGCGAGAACAACAGGAGTTTACGAAACATCATAGGAGAGTAAGACAGGAACCCGGCCAAGGCGATAATCATGCCGGGGCAGGCAGTCCGCGCAGACGGGTCCGGGTGGCAGCCGGCGACTACCAGACGGGTTTCGAGGAGCAGGGCTGCAAAAGTAACGGGCTTCTCTACCTTTGCGGCGGGCAGCGCGCGGCTTCACCCGGCACCTACTGCCAGGCACTGCCGCCATCAGCCCCTTTTCTCGCAACATTCCAACTGACCCGATATGGCGCACAACACTCCTTCTACCTCTATTCCGGCCCAGACCATGCAGCTTGGCTCCTACCAGGCCGCTGTCGACAGCAAGCTGCAGGAATTCAACGACAAAAACTTCACGGCGGGCTTCTGGCAGAAGCAGGCCGACCTGTGGGTGCAGGACGCCGACGCCCAGCAGAGCCTGCGCAGCTTCATGGGCTGGCTGCGCGTGGCCGAAACCATGCTGCCCCGGGTGGGCGAAATCCAGGACTTTGCCCGCGAGGTGAAGGCCGCCGGCTTCCGGCACGTAGTGGTGATGGGCATGGGCGGCAGCACCATGACGCCCATCGTGTTCAAGCAGGCCTTCGAGCAGAGCGCCGACGGCCTGCCGCTGTCCGTGCTCGACACCACCAACCCCGGCTCGGTGCGCGAGATTGAAGCCGCCGTGCCGCTAACCGAAACCCTGTTTGTGGTAGCCAGCAAATCGGGCACCACGGCCGAGCCGCTGGCGTTTGGCGACTACTTCTACGCCCGCCTGAAAGAGCTGAAAGGTAAGAAGGCCGGCGAAAACTTCGTGGCCATCACCGATCCCGGCTCCAAATTCGTAACCCAGGCCACCGCCGAGGGCTACCGCCGCATTTTCCTGAACTTCACGGAGGTGGGCGGCCGCTTCTCGGCCCTCTCCTACTTCGGGCTTGTGCCGGCCGCGCTGTATGGCATCGACATTAAAACGCTGCTGGAGCGCGCCATTGGCATGATGAAGGCCAGCGGCTCGGAGGGCCACGTAGCCAACAACCCCGGCCTGGATCTGGGCGTGGCGCTGGGCGTACTGGCCCAGCAGGGCCGCGACAAGCTCACGCTGGTGGTGCCCGCCGGGCTCTCCGACTTCGGCCTGTGGCTGGAGCAGCTCATTGCTGAAAGCACCGGCAAGGAAGACAAAGGTATCCTGCCCCTGGCTGGCGACCCGCTCAACGGCCCCGAGGTATATGGCCAGGACCGCGTGTTTGTGTACGTGGGCTACGAAGGTCAGCCGGACACCGAGAACCGCCGGAAAGTGGCGGCGCTGCAGGCCGCGGGCCATCCGGTTATCACCATTCTGCTCCACGATGCACTGGACCTAGGCCAGGAGTTCTTCCGCTGGGAAGTAGCCACGGCCGTAGCCAGCGCCGTGCTCCAGCTCAACCCGTTCGACCAGCCCAACGTGCAGGCCGCCAAAACCGCCACCGACCAGCTGATGAAAGTGGTGGTGGAAAAAGGCGCGCTGCCCCAGACCAGCTCCCCGGTGCTGGAGCAGGACGGCTTGGCCTACTACACCAGCGTAGCGGGCGCCACCCCCGCCGACGTGTTGCGCGCCTTCTTCGACCAGACTAAAGCCGGCGACTACCTCTGCATTCAGGCCTACCTGATGGAAACGCCCGCCCTGAACGCCGAGCTGGACGAACTGCGCGCCCTGGTGCAGCAGCGCAAGCACATTGCCACGGCTTCGGGCTACGGCCCGCGCTTCCTGCACTCCACCGGCCAGTACCACAAAGGTGGCCCCGACACCGGCCTGTTCCTGCAAATCACCACCGACCACGCCCAGGACCTAGACCTGCCCGGCCGCCCGTACACGTTCGGCACGTTCCAGAACGCCCAGGCCGCCGGCGACCTGCAGGCCCTGCACGACTACAACCGCCGCACCCTGCGCGTGCACCTCGGCACCACCGGCGAAGAAGCCGGCGTAACCAAGCTGCTACAAGCCCTGAGCACAGCCCTAAACGCCGAGTAACGCAGGTTTCAGTAGCTGAGTAAAACAGAAAGAGGCTTGCCGTTTGGCAAGCCTCTTTCTGTTTCAGGTGATGTGGAAAACCAAACCAACTCCGTCCACAAAATCCGTGAAATCCGCTAAAATCCGTGCTAATCCGTGATTCTAACGGCCAAAGTCGTCCTGGACGCGCACGATGTCGTCTTCGTCGGAAGGCTGCGCGGCGTCGGTGTGCTGCCAGATTTCAGCCAGCACGCCCCAACCGCTCAGGCCCACGAGACGGTGCCGCTCGCCTTGGCGCAGCGTAATCATTTCGCCGGGCTGGTAGGTTTTAAGCTCACCTTCTTCGTCAGTGTTGCTCGTGACCACGCCCACCGGCCCCTGCACCACGCGCCAGATTTCGGCGCGGCGGTGGTGGTACTGCCACGACAGCCGCTTGCTCGGCGCCACCAGCAGAATTTTAGGGCTCAGCTTGCCGGAAATGCGCAACGTATCTACTGATAGGCTATCAAAATAGACATCGGCAAACTGCTGGGCCTGGTCTTCCGCAATTACGAAAAAGCCGCCCCACGGCCGGGCCTGGTCCTGCCTATCAATGCGAAACCCTTGCTGCTGAAGTTGAGTCTCAGTTTGCTGAAATAGCTGTGTCTTTCTCTCGTCGAGGGTGCTCATCAAAAATGCAAAAAGGAATAATGGCGCAAGTTCTGAAAAAAGCAATAATACCCGGCAGCTACCTTTTTAACAGCAGGCAACCACCGGGCATCCGTTAGACTCGCCTAAATCCCGATTTTCTTCAGGATGGGGTTGATGATGAGCACGAAGGCCATGAGCGTAAGCAGCATCATCATGCCTACCTTCTGGGCATTCTCCATAAACCGGTCGGAGGGCTTGCGGCCGGCTACCATTTCGTAGAGCAGGAATACCACATGGCCGCCGTCGAGGGCCGGGATGGGCAGCAGGTTCATGAAGGCCAGCACCATCGAGAGCATGCCGGTCATGGTCCAGAACCACACCCAGTCCCAGGTGGGGCCGTATTGCTGGGCAATTTCCCAGGGGCCGCCCACCGACTTGCGGAACGAAGCTTCGCCCTTGAAGATCTTGCCGAACGCCGTAATCTGGTTGGTGATGACGCCAAAGGCCTTTTTCGTACCCACCGGCACCGACTCGCCGAAGGAGTAGTAACGCACCGATTCCTTGAGCAGCGACTTGGGGAAGAAGCCCAGGTGGCCTTCCTCGTCCACGGTGATGTCTAGGGTTTTCAGGGCGCCGGCGCGTTCCACGGTCAGCTTCACGGGCTTACCGGCGCGTGCCAGCAGGTCTTTCTGAAACTCGGGGAAGAACTCCACCTTCTTGTTGTCGAGCTGCACGATCCGGTCGTTGGGGAGCAGGCCGCCCACAGCGGCGGGGCTGCCGGAGTTCACCCGATCCACGGCAAACGGGTTGCGGGGCATCACAAACCGCTCGGGGCCCTGGTCGGAGAGGCGGTCGAGGAAGTTGGCCGGCACGGGCACGTCCACCAGCTGGCCTTGGCGCTCCACGGTGTAGAACGAGTTGGAGCCCATCATCACGTCAGGGCTGTAGACGTCGTTGAACTCGGTGAAGGGGCGGCCGTTGATTTTCACGATTTTGTCGCCGGCGCGGAAGCCCATTTCCTCGCCCAGCTTGCTGGGCAGGATGCCATAGCGCACCTCGGAAGCCGGCAGGTACGTATCGCCCTGCGAGTAGGTGAGCAGCGTGAAGATGAGGACGCCGGTGATGACGTTCATGATGATGCCGCCCAGCATCACAATCAGGCGCTGCCAGGCGGGCTTGGCCCGGAACTCGTTGGGCTGGGGCTCGGCGGCGAGGCTGTCGGCGTCCTGCGTCTCGTCGATCATGCCGTGGATGGCCACGTAGCCGCCCAGCGGAAACCAGCCGATGCCGTACTCCGTTTCGCCGATTTTTTTCTTCACCAGCGCGAAGTTGAGCACGTTCGGCAGTGGAAACAGGAAGTCGAAGAAGATGTAAAACTTATCGACCCGGATTTTAAAGTATTTGGCGGTTGCGAAGTGTCCGAACTCGTGCAAACCAACCAGAATGGAAAGGCCCAGCAGCATTTGCCCGGCCATGATGAGAATTTCCAACGGAAAGTAATTAGGTGATGAAGTGAACGGTGATGAGGTGGCTGATGCGGATGAAACACGGAAACAACGATAAACGTGTCGTCTGTTGTCTGCCGCTATTCTTTACACTTACGCGCGCTTCAGCCAATGACTTCCTGCGCGACGCGCCGTGCCTCCTTGTCAGTAAGCACGTAGTCGTCGAGCGACGGATTGGCAAGGTACGAAACCCGGCTCAGGCACTCCTCCACCACGTCCGACATTTGCAGAAAACCGACCTCATCGCGCAGGAAGGCCGCTACGGCCACTTCGTTGGCGGCGTTGAGGATGCAGGGGGCGTTGCCGCCGCGCTCCATGGCCGCAAACGCCAGCGCCAGGTTGCGGAAGGCGGCCGTATCGGCCGGCTCGAAGGTGAGTTGGGGGTAGTCGAGGAAGCGGAAGCGCGGGAAGTCGTTGGGTAGCCGCTGCGGGTAGCCCAGCGCGTACTGAATGGGCAGCTTCATATCGGGCAGCCCCAGCTGGGCCTTCAGGGAGCCATCCTCGAACTGCACCAGCGAGTGAATGATGCTCTGCGGATGCACTACTACCTCAATCTGGTCGTTGCGCAGCCCAAACAGCCACTTGGCCTCCATCACCTCCAGGCCCTTGTTCATGAGCGAGGCCGAGTCGATGGTGATTTTGGCGCCCATGTCCCAGTTGGGGTGCTTGAGGGCCTGGGCCTTCGTGACCTGGGCCAGCTGCTCACGGCTGCGGCCCCGAAACGGGCCGCCCGAGGCCGTGAGGATGATTTTCTCGATGGGATTCTGCTCTTCCCCGACCAGGCACTGGAAAATGGCGGAGTGCTCGGAATCGACGGGCAGCAGGCGCACGCCGTGCTCCTGCACCAGCCCGGTGATGAGCTGGCCGGCCACCACCAAGGTCTCCTTGTTGGCCAGCGCAATGTCTTTGCCGGCCCGAATGGCGGCCACCGTGGGCAGCAGCCCGGCGTAGCCCACCATGGCCGTGAGCACCACGTCGGTGTCGGGGCGGGCGGCTACTTCGGTGAGGGCGGCCACGCCGGCCAGCACCTCGGTTTCGGGCTGCCCGGCCAGGGCGTCGCGCACCTGCTGGTACTTGGCTTCGTCGCCGATGACCACGGCGGCGGGCCGGAACTCGCGCGCCTGCGCTACAAGCAAGTCGGCGTTGGACTGCGCCGACAGGGCCGAAACGAGAAACCGCCCGGGCTGGGCGCGCACCACGTCGAGGGCCTGGGTGCCGATGGAGCCGGTGGAGCCCAGCAGACTGACGCGTTTGGGGAATTCAGAGGGCATAGAAAATCGGGATACTGGGGTAAGCAAAGGTAGTGCAAGCCCGCACAGTTAGCGGCAGCCACGGCGGGCGTTGTGGGCGGCTGTAGCTGTGCGGGCAGAACCATTCGGCCGGAATCTGGCCTGCCGCCCCGAAAACCGCGTACTTTGCTCTTTCAGCTACCTGCCTACTCCCCGTGAACGAACCTGCCGCCGCTTCTGCTGCCTTCGACAAAGCCCGCACCGGCCTGTGGGCCAGCCTGCAAAAACACCTGAGCACCGTGTACGCCGCCGAAAAGCAGTTTCGGGCGGCCACGGCCTTCACCACCGAATTCCCCTTTTCTGCCGCCGCTCTGGAGCCCCAGCAGTTGCTCGACTACCAGCACCAGCGCGCCGTGCTGCGCGACCTGTTCGTGGACGAAACCAGCCAGCTCGATAGCCTGGTGAAAGCCGTGCGCCAGAAAAGCTACGCCGAGGACGACAAGAAACTGCTGTTTATGATGATTCTGGGCTACATGGACGTGGCCGCCACCATCTTCACCCTGCTCGACACGCACCGCCCCAGCCGCATGGACAAGGACGAGGAGCTGGAAGAAGCCGCCACCAAGTTCGAGCGGGTCCGCAACTTCGTACGCCTCAACATCCGCGGCCTGGGCAGCCTGCTGCCGCGGCTGTAGCCGGCTGTGGCCCGGACTTCAGTCCGTAGCCCGTCTGACTGAGCACTCCGCTGTACAAGCTACGGGCCTGTTTGCGCAGCGTGTTCGGGCTCCGAACTGCAGTCCGTGCCACCTTTCACGCGCTACGTAATGTCTTCAATCCGGACTGGCTTGCCGTTGAACGTAGCGGCCTCCCCGGCACGCTTGCCGGCCAGCGCCGCCGCTACCGGCGCGGCGGCTGATACGGCAAAGTAGTCCTGTTCCTCCACGGTGAGCTTGCCGGCGCTGATGCCGAGGTAGAACGTGCCCATGCTGGTGCGCACCAGCGCTCCGGGCCGCACGGTGTCGCAGGGCAGGGCGGGGTTGATGCGCTGCAGCTCACCCTGGAGCTGCTGAGCCTGCTGCAGCTGGATGGCGTTCCGGTCCCGCTCGTTCTGGGCCATGGCGCGGCCGGTTTCGTACTTGTCGCCGGCACTACTCTTGGTTTCGGAGTTGGCCGATTCCTGGGCGGCGCGGATGGCGGCCTGGCAGGCGTCGATGCGCTCCTGCACGTAGGCCAGGCAGAGGGCGTGGAGTTGGGGTTTTATCTGGAAAGTGACTTCCGTTGTAGTATTTGTCATTTGGGAAAAATCGTAATCCAGGAAATAACCGCCGTTACATTCACAATACGAGAATCAAACACTTCATCCGTGTATTTACCAACGTCCTTCTGTTTAGCAAACGTGTACGTAATCGGACTTCCCTTTAAGGAGGCAGTTTGAATGTTCTGGTTGTAATCATCCATCATGTCCTGCCCAACAGTAATGGCCGGAAAAGCGGTTCGTAATGCCCCTGATGTGGTACCCACTCCAATATTCTTTCGAGTTCGGTAAGAGGGGTGTAAAACCACTATTCCGCGGATTCTACCAGGTTTTTCCCAGTCTTCAAAGTATACGAAAAAAGGTCTTTTCTCTTGAGTAACCAGCACACCGCGAGGCGTGTCACCATCTCCATACCAGCCGTAGCGAGCCATATCTACTTTGGTGAAGGTGCACCCTTTGTATAGCTCCCGCAATTTACCTGTCGCCATACCTATTTGAGCCTTGCCCACGGAGGTATTTGTAATAACAGGGATATCCAAAAACGGTGGAGCAGAGGTAGCAGCCACCATCGATAATAACAGGCTCAGCAGGAACGTAAGCATCAGTCAGGAAATGTATGATTCGCTTTCTGCAATTCATTTGATTACTGCTGCACTACGTTCACCAGTACCGGAAAATGGTCGGAAGGGTACAGGCCGCGCATGGAATCGGTAAGAACGGCGTAATCCAAGACGGTAAACTGCCGGCTCACGAAGATGTAGTCGATACGGTCAGCCAGTTGCGCATCCAGCTTGAAGCCGTTGAACGTACCCACGGGGCCATAGGGTGGCTGCCGAGTGATGCGGAAGGCATCCTGGAGCAGCGTCTGCATCGTCCGGATTTGCTCGGTTTCGGGGGTGGAGTTGAAGTCGCCGACGCAGATAATGGGAGCATCTTTGGCAATTTCCCTGATCTTCTGCACCATCAGCAGGCCCGACTGGCGGCGGGCTTCCACGCCCTCGTGGTCGAAGTGGACGCTGAAGAAGAACAGCTCTTTTTTGGTGGCAAGGTCGCGGAAACGGGCCCAGCTACAGATGCGGTTGCAGCATTTGGCATCCCAACCTTTGGAGGGCTGGTCGGGTGTCTGGCTCAACCAGAAGTCGCCGGATTGCAGTAGCTGCAGGCGACTTTTCCGGTAGAAGATGGCCGAGTGCTCCCCGGCTTCCTTGCCATCGTCGCGGCCGTGGCCAACGAAGCTGTAGTCTGTTAGCTCGGCCACATCGTTGAGCTGGCCGCGGAAGCCTTCCTGGGTACCGAACACATCGAATTGGTGGTAGCGCACTAGGTTTTTGACCAGCTCCTTGCGGTTAGGCCAGGCATTCACCCCGTCGCTGGCCACGTTGAGGCGCAGGTTGTAAGTGGCTACCCGTAAGGGTTGGGTGGGCTTCTGAGCAACGGTGGAATGGCTGCCGAGCAGGAAGCTCAGCAGCACCAGAACAAGCAGGCGCATGGTGGAAGTGAAAGGTGGAAGGCGGAGCAAATTACGGGTTCTGGCTTACCCGGGTGCTTTCAGCCGGGCCAGGCCGCACGACCCTCCGCACGGCGGCTACCCAGTCGGCATCCTCCGGCTGCACAACTACCACCCGAAAGCCGTGCCGCTCGCCTTCCAGCCGCACGCCTTCAGAGTCATCCACCAGCAGGTCGAGGCCGAATGTGGGCGGGTGCTTGCTACACTGGGCCCGCACTTCCCGGTTGTGGCGCGGCTGATTGACGACCCCATCCAGCCGGATGCCGTGCAGACAGAACAGCTGCCGGATATGCCACACGCTGCGGTAAGACGTAGTGTACACCCACACTTCCCACCCCTGCGCCCGACAATAGGCCGCCAATTCCTTTATCCCTTGCCGCAGCCTTTCCGTTCGCAGCAACCGCGTCAGCAGCGGCCAGCGGGGCTGCTCCAGCGGAAACGGATAGTTGTTGCGGATGAGCGTATTGTCAAGGTCGAAGGCGATGTGCATTCTTCTAATGCCAGCAGAAGGCAACGGTTCCCAAAAAAGACCCTATGATTGGGCCACAAGCTAAAGTCCAAGCAGCGCGCCCAAGCTTTACTGAATGTGCTGGTCTTACCCACCTCCACAGGACATTGACAAGCCACCATACTGCGGATGGAAATAAGCCGAGCACACTGAACCCATACCACCGCCCCGTGAAGGCCGTCCACCACTCCTTCTGCAGTAATTCAGCATGTCCCTCCGGAGTTCCTAAAAAGAAGAAGGCAGCTAACAAGCACGTTAGAATACCCACTATTACTGACACGACGCCATTTACCTGATTCATAGCCAACTACTCAACAGCCCCTCCGCCAGCGTCCGGTCGTTGCTGAGGCGAGGCACTTTGTTTTGACCACCTAGCTTGCCCTGGCTTTTCATGTAGCGCTGGAAGGCCCCGGCTGGCAGCGGCGTGAGCAGCAGCGGAGCCAGAATATTGCCGGCCAGCAGGTCGTCGTAGTAGGTGTTGCGCTGGCGCAGGCCCGCGTCGAGGGCGGCGGCGAAGGCGGCAGGGTTGTGGGGCGGATGGGCGAATTCCACCAGCCACTCGTGGCGGGAGGGCACGGCGGGGTCGTCGCTGACGCGGGGGGCCACGGTGAACTCCACCACTTCCGCTTCGGGGTGCTGGCGCATGGCTTCGCGCAGAGTCTGCTCCACTTCCTCGCCGATAACATGCTCGCCAAAAGCCGACAGAAAGTGCTTGATGCGGCCCGACACCACCACCCGAAACGGGTACTTGCTTACGAAGCGCACCGTGTCGCCGATGGAGTAGCCCCAGAGGCCGGCGTTGCTGCTCAGCACCAGCGCGTACTGGCGGTCCAGCTCCACTTCGGCCAGCGTCAGGCGGGGCGGGTTGGGCTCAAAGAACCGCTCGGCCGGGATGAACTCGTAGAAGATGCCCGCGTCCAGCAGCAGCAGCAGGCCGGGGTTGCCGGGCTCGTCCTGGAAGGCCAGGAAGCCTTCGGAAGCCGGAAACAGCTCCACGCTGTCCACGGGCTGGCCGATGGTGTCGAACAGCTTTTTGCGGTAGGGCTCGAAGTTGACGCCGCCGTACACGAACAGGTCGAAATTGGGGAACACCTCCCCCACCGGCCGGCCCGTGCGCTGCACAATCCGGTCGAAGTACATCTGCACCCAGGGCGGAATCCCCGAAATCAGGGTCATCGGCGCCGGCAGGGTTTCATCTACAATCCGGTCGAGCTTGGTTTCCCAGTCCTCAATGACGTTGGTGGCGTAGCTCGGCAGCTGGTTGCGGCGCAGGTAGGCCGGCACGTGGTGGTTGACGATACCCGAGAGCCGGCCCGTGTGGATGCCGCCCACCGTTTCCAGCTCCGGCGAGCCCGACAGAAACATCAGCTTTCCATCCAGAAACCGGCTTTTGCCGGTGCGGTGCACGTAGTGGAGCAGGGCATCCCGCGCCCCGTTGATGTGGTTCGGGATGCTGTCTTTGGTGAGCGGAATGTATTTGGCCCCGGACGTAGTGCCCGAGGTTTTGGCCAAGTACAGTGGCTTGCCGGGCCAGAGCACATCGGCCTCGCCGGCCTTCACCCGCTCGAAATACGGCTTCAGGGCTTCGTAGTCGCGCACGGACACACGGGCGGCCAGGTCCTGGGCGGTGCGGGCCGTGGCCAGGTCATGGTCGCGGCCGAAAGCGGTGCGGGCGCCCTGCGCCAGCAGCCCGCGCAGCACCCGCTGCTGCGTGCCGATAGGGTCCTGCTGCCACTGGGCGTACTGGCGGACAACGTAGGCGGCCAGCGGCCGGCTCAGGGTGGATTTCAGACCCATATGTAGGCAGCATCGAAAAGTAAAGGCGTAAATGTACTGCGCTTGTCGCCTACTCGTAGCCTACTCTCTTCCATCCCGTTGCTTTGAAACAGGATGTATCCACTGGCTCAGCAAACTGCCATAGGCCCAATAACGGGGTGAGCTTAACAATCCGCTGCTGCGGATAACTGGTTGCAAAACCATCGTCCCGGGATTGTGCCACTATTCGAACGTTTGCGTCAGTTATGCTTTGATATAGAACCTGCTTGTCCTGCCATGTTGCCTCATGACCAACCCATTAAACGCCCAGCAACAACAAGGAATAGAAGAATGCAGGCACAGCCAGAAATGCTGCCGTACTCATCAACAGATACCGCAAGACGGGACGTAAGGTTGAAGCGCGGAAATTCAAGACCAATGCAATAGGCCATAACCAGCCCAATCCTATCTGTAAAAAATGGAAAGAAGTTCGAAGGTCTGTACTATCAACTATTTCAACTTTAGCGTAACTCGACAAGAGCTCTATGGTCCAAAGCACAAATCCTAACCAGCCCAAGGTAATGACCCAGTTATTTGGATCTGATGAGGAAGGTGGATCTACAGAAGGTAATGGCATTGTTGGGAAAAGTTTACGGTCCATGAAAGCGAGTATAGAAACCTCTGCTCCCGTAAGGCAGTATGCTAGTTGCGTATCGGCGCAACCCTCACTTCCAAACATACTCTACTTCCCCATGATCAACCAACGTGGCACGGCCGTCTGGAACGGCGACATCAAAGGCAGCGGCGAAATTGCCACCCAGAGCGGCACCGTTAAAGCCCCTTACTCGGTAGGTGCGCGCTTCGAGGGCCAGAAAGGCACCAACCCCGAAGAACTGATTGGCGCGGCCCACGCCGGCTGCTACACCATGTTCCTGACCAGCATCCTCACCAAAGATGGCAAAGCCGTCAAGCAGATCAACACCGAGTCGAAGGTGACGCTCGATACTTCAGGCGAGGTGCCGAAAGTGGTGAAAATCAGCCTGACCACCGAAGGCGAAGTAGAAGGCATCTCGCAGGAAGAATTCCAGCAGTACGCCGAGAAGGCAAAGGAAAACTGCCCTATTTCAGTCCTGCTGAAAGCCGTACCGGAAATGGAGTTGGCTTCGGCAAAGCTGAAGTAAGGTGTCACTCCGAGCGCAGCGAGGAATCTGGATTCATCACAAGTAGTTACCCAGATTCCTCGCTATGCTCGGAATGACAGTCCGTGCAAAACCGGCTGCGCCGCGTGCGTTGCCGGTTTTTCGCTTACTTTGCCTTTTGTTGCGACCATCACCGTTTTATGCCCACTACCTCTACCCGCATCCGGCTTCAGCCCGCCAACACTTCCCGCATCCCGTTTTGGGGGCAACTGTTCATCGGCTCACTCTGGATTGCCTACACCGTGGCGCTCATCGTCACCGACCAGGGCCTCAACGATCTGCACTTCCTGCACTACGTGTTTCTGGTGTTCAGCCTGATTTACGTGGGCTACGTGCTGGTGCATAATGCGCCGATTTTTGGCACGCAGAGCTACCTGGAGTTCACGCCCGGCTACATCGTGCACAAAGCCGGTCTGTTCCGCGCCAAGCAGGTAATTGCGGCCGAAAACATCAGCCGGCTGGAACTGGTGCCACGCCAGGTGCGCGTGCACACCCACAACGACGGCACCTACGCGCTCAGCCTGCGCGAAGTGCGCGGCCGCAAGCGCCGCCGCCTGCTCATGGAGCAGCTGCGCGGATTCGCCACGCAGTATCAGATTCCGTTTGTGGAAGGCCCGGCCGTTGCGTAGCGCCGGCCAACCGTCAGCATAAAAAAAGGCTTCCCGCTGGGGAAGCCTTTTTTATGGATTGTAAGGCCTTTAGCGGCCGGCGAACTTCTTGCGCAGTTCCACAATCTGGCTGCGGAAATTCTTATCAGAGTCAATCAAATCCGACACGGTCTGCACGGAGTGGATGACGGTGCTATGGTCGCGGCCGCCGAAGTGGTGGCCGATGCTCTTAAGCGAATGGCTGGTGTGCTCCTTGGCGAAGTACATGGCCACCTGCCGGGCCGTCACCACTTCCTTTTTGCGGGTTTTGGCCTTCAGCAAATCCAGCGGCACGCTGAAATATTCGGCGCAGGTTTTCTGGATAAAATCGATGTTGACCTCAGCCTCCACTTCCTCGATGATGTGGCGCAGGGCCTGCTTGGCCATTTCCAGGTCGATTTCGCGGCGGTTGAGGCTACTCTGGGCCACCAGCGAAATCAGCACGCCTTCCAGCTCGCGCACGTTGGTGTTCACGGAGTGCGCCAGGTACTCCACCACCTGCGGCGGGATGTCGATGCCATCCTGCTGCATCTTGTTCTGGATGATGGCCATGCGCGTCTCGAAGTCGGGGCTTTGCAGGTCAGCCGTCAGGCCCCACTTAAAGCGGGACAGCAGCCGGTCTTCCAGCCCTACCAGGTCGCGCGGCGGGCGGTCCGAGGTCATCACAATCTGCTTGCCGGCCTGGTGCAGGTGGTTGAAGATGTGGAAGAACATCTCCTGCGTCTTGTCTTTGCCCGACAGAAACTGCACGTCGTCGAGAATCAGAATATCCACCAGCAGGTAGAAGTTCGCGAAGTCCTGCACGGCGTTGGCGCGCAGGCTCTCGATGAACTGGTTGGTGAACTTCTCCGCCGACACGTAGAGCACGAACTTGTCGGAGTTGGAGCTTTTGATGTGGTTGCCGATGGCCTGCACGAGGTGGGTTTTGCCGAGGCCCACGCCGCCGTACACCATCAGCGGGTTGAAGCTGGTGGTGCCGGGCTTGTTGGCCACGGCGAGGCCCGCCGAGCGTGCCAGCCGGTTGCAGTCGCCCTCGATGTAGTTTTCGAAGGTATAGCTGCCGTTGAGCTGCGAGTGCAGGTAGTTGCGGTCGATGGCCTTGCTGGCCTCGAAGGGGTTGCGCAGCGTGGTGGCCGACGAAGCCGGCGCCGCCGCCGCGCCCGCCACGTGCCGCGCCGAAGACGACATGGGGCCACTGGCCAGGGCCGCGGCCGGGGTGGCTACGTCGGCGGGGCCGGCGGCCTTGCGGGCGGTGGGCAGGTTGAGGGTGCGAGGCTGGTTCTGGCTGTTGCCCTGGTCGACCACGATGCTGTATTCCAGCCGCCCGTCGGGACCCAGCTCCTGATGGATGGCCCGCTTCAGCTCCTCCACGTAGTGCTCCTCCAGAAACTCGTAGAAATACGTGCTCGGCACCTGAATGATGAGCACGTTGTTCTGCAAATGCACCGGCATGATGGGCATGAACCACGTTCGGTAGCTCTGCTCACCAATATTCGCTTTGATGACGCGAAGGCAATTGGCCCAGACTGTACGGCAATCCTTCAGCATCAAGCAGTTAGTTACGAAATTCGGTGGTGTCTAGGTAGAATAGCAGAGGCGCGAACGGGCCCCGGAAGGGCCCGTTTTTTCCAAAGGGAGACAAAAATGTGGAAAAGTCAGGAGAGAAAAAACCGTTTTGCCCCTTGTATTTGTCCGGCTTTTATCAGGCTGCCTGAATGGGCACTACGGCGGCGGCAGCCACGCTCGGGCGGCGGGTGCCGCGCTCAAACGTGTAGTCGAGGCGGCCGAGGTTGATGCCCGACCAGCCCACTTGGTTGATGAGGGTCTGGTGGCCGTTGGCGGCTACCACCACGTCGGGCTTTTCCAGGAAGGTGTGGGTGTGCCCGCCCAGAATCAGGTCGATGCCGGGTGCACCGGCGGCCAGCTTGAAGTCGTCGAGCTTGGCCGACTCGTACTTGTAGCCCAGGTGCGACAGGCAGATCACCAGGTCGCACTTTTCGGGGCCGCGCAGCTTGGCCACCATGTCTTTGGCTACTGCAATCGGGTCGAGGTATTTGGTGGCGCCGAAGTTCTTGTCGGCCACCAGCCCGGCCATCTCAATGCCAATGCCAAACACGCCGATGCGGTGGCCGGCCTTTTCGAACACCTTGTACGGCTGGAATTTGCCGGCCAGAATGGTGTCGGAGAAGTCGTAGTTGGCAATCAGGAACGGGAAGCCGGCGTTGGGCAGCTGCTTCTGCAGGCCTTCGAGGCCGTTGTCGAAGTCGTGGTTGCCGAGGGTGCTGGCGTCGTAGGCCATCTGGGTCATGAGCTTGTACTCCACTTCGCCCTGGAAGAAGTTGAAGTAGGGCGTGCCCTGCCAGATGTCGCCGGAATCGAGGAGCAGCACGTTGGGCTCCTGGGCCCGAATCTGCTTGATGAGCGCGGCCCGGTGGGCCATGCCGCCCATGCCGGCCCACTGCGAGGCGTTGGCCGGGAAGGGCTCCACGCGCGAGTGCATGTCGTTGGTGTGCAGAATCACCAGGCGGCCGGCTTTAGCGTCGGCGGCCACGGCCGGCAGGCTGTTCAGCCCCAACAAACCCAGGCTGGCGGCTCCCAGGCCACTATTTTTCAGAAAGTCGCGACGATTCACGGTATTGATTTGCTGATGTGTGGATGTGCTTATGTGCGGCGGCTGCATAGATGAGTTCTGTGCTTGCTGTCTGAACGAACTCAGCACAGCAACTCATCAGCAACCAGCACATTAGAATTTCACGCGGCCTTCGGCTTTGGCCTCTACCGGCTTGCCGGCTTTGGTGAGGTCCCGGATGTGGTCGATGATGGCGGTGCGCAGCAGCACGCCGGTGCCGCGGGGCTTGAGGGCCTTGAAGAACGTGAGCTGGTCGCCGCCGCCGGCCAGATAGTCGCTGATGGCGATGGTGTAGAGGCGGTCCTGAGCGGGGTCGAAGGCCTGACCACCGATGCGGATATCGGTGGGCTTGCCGTCGGGCGTGGCCGTGTAGGTGGAGCCCGACACGGCCATTTTCACGCGGGCCGCATACGTAAAGAGCTGCTGCACCACTTCGCCGGGGGCGTCCAGCACCACCAGCTCATTCTCGAACGGCATCAGCTCGAACACCGAGCCGGTGGTGATGGCACCGGCCGGCAGCGGGGCGCGCAGGCCGCCGTTGGTCATCACGCCCAGGTCCATGGCCTGGCCGGTTTCGCGGGCGGCGCGCACCCGCTGCAAATCCGCTACGAAGTTGGCCAGCGGCGACTCGCCCGGGTTTTTGGTGATGGCCACCGGGGCCGTGCCCAGCACGGTGGTCATCTGCTCGGTGACGCGCTGGCGGTAGGGCGCGATGGTGGCGGCGGCCGTGGCGTCGTCGGGCAGGCTGCTGCTTACGGGCTGGGCCGTGGTGGGGGCCAGTTGGGGCTTGGCCACGTAGGTGGCGCGCTGGCAGGCAGGAAACAGGGCTACAGCCGCCAGCAGGCTAAGCGCAGCCGTCCGGGAACGAAGGAGTTGCATCGGGTCAGAAAAGAAACGGACCGCAAAGGTACTCTGCCCGCCCGACTATTCGGCCGGTGTCAGCCAAGATGGTGCCGGCCCGTCGGGCGCCGCCCCGGCCCGCATTATTTCCCGGCCTTTCCGGCTTGATGCGGTATCTTTAACCCGCCTGTTCCCATCCCACTTTCTCTGTGCCTTTGGCTATGTCCGATACGCCGCATTTCGCGCCCGTTACCTTTTCGGAGTTTGAACCTGTCACGACAGCCGCCTGGCAGGCCCGCATCGAGCGGGACCTGAAGGGCGCCGACCCGGCCGCCCTGCGCTGGCTCACCCCCGACGGCTTTACGCTGGAGCCCTTCTACCACCGTGAAGCCCTGGATGCCCTGCCCGAGCAGCCCGCCCCGCAGCTGCGCTCTACAGTTGGCAACCGCTGGCGCAACGTGCCCGCCTACTCCGTGCCGGCCCTCGACAACGGCCACGCCGCCATCCGGCGGGCAGCCGAAGGACTGGCGCGCGGGGCCGAGGGCGCCCACTTCGTGCTGGCCGATGCCGCGGCTTTCGATGTGGAGTTTCTGCACGAGCAGTTGCCCCTCGCCGACACCTATATAGGTTACTCGCTTACGGCCAGCCCCGCCGCGCTGGTGCGGCAGCTGCTGGAAACCGGTACGCCCCTGCTGCGCGGCTTCCTGCAGTTCGACCCCATTGCCAACCACCTGCCCGACCTGCCAGGCCAGCTGCGGGAGCTGCGCGAGGTGCTACACCTCACCAAAGGCATGCCCGACTTCCGGGCCCTGACGCTGGACGTGGCCTACTATGGCAACCGCGGTGCCACGGCGTCGCAGCAGATAGCCTTTGCGCTGGCGGCAGCGGCGGCCTACCTCAGCGAGTTGCCCGACCACACGCTGAGCGTGGCCGACGTGGCGGCGGCGCTGCGGGTGCACACGGCCACCAGCCCCAACTACTTTTTCGAGCTGGCCAAGCTGCGGGCGCTGCGCCAAGTGTGGGCCACGCTCTGCCACGCCTACGGCCTGCCGCCCGAAGCGGCGCAGGTGCCCATCCTGGCCGAAACCGCTTCTTGGAGCCAAACCACGCTCGACGCCCACACCAACCTGCTGCGCGTAACCACCGAGGCCATGAGCGCCGTGCTGGGCGGGGCCGATGTGCTCAGCGTGCGCCCGTTCGATGCGCTCTACCAGGCCCCGAACGAGTTTTCGGACCGACTGGCGCGCAACCTCTCGGTGCTGCTGCGCGAAGAAGCCGGCCTGGGCGCCGTAGCCGACCCCGCCGCCGGCTCCTACTACCTCGAGACCCTCACCGACACGCTGGCCCGCGAGGCTTGGGCCCTGTTTCAGCGGCTGCAGGCTGAAGGTGGCCTGCCGGCGGCCATTGGCTTGGCCATGCAGGAGCTGCACCAAGCCGCGCAGGCTCAGTTCCGGCGCATCGCCAACGGCGAGCAGGTGGTGGTGGGTACCAACCGGTTTCAGAACCCCAAAGAGAAATTCAGCTTCAACCCCAAGAAGCTGCTGCGTAGCCCGGAGTTCGACTCCACGCGGGCTACGTATCCGTCGGAGGTGCTGCGGCTGGCCACCAGTCTACACTTCGAGCGGCGCGAGAAAAAGAAGAAGCGCGCGGCCGTGGTGCTGCTAGGTGCCCACACCAACCAGCTGATTGTGGAGTCGTTTCTGCGGCTGCTGCCGGCCTCCGAGCGGCCTGAGCTGTGGGAGGCGCACCCGGCGGGCACGCTGTCGGTGCTGTTTTCCTCGGCCGAAGAAGCCACACTGATGTACGCCACGCCCGAGCAGTTCGGACGCCTCTCACGCTACATCTACAACGTGCCCAACGACGTGCCCTTCGTGCCACCAGCCCTGCTCACGGCCGACCTGGCCAACCTGCAGGAAGCCGTCCGCGTGTTCGGCTTCCAGGAGTTTACCGTGCAGGGCTACAGCACCGAAGACGTGCTGGCGCGGCTGCAGGGGAAGAAATAGTGACTAGCTCTAGTCGCCTCACCCCCTAGCCCCCTCTCCGAAAAGGAGAGGGGGAATTAGCTCTAGAAATCAATTCTATACTATTCAAAATAAGTAACAACATCTAGTGTTTAGTCCCCCCTCTCCTTTTCGGAGAGGGGGCTAGGGGGTGAGGCGACTAGAGCTAGCCCCTATCCATTCCTCATCACCCCAAAAACATGAAACCCGACTTCTCCCAGATAGCCTACAACGACGCGCCGCTGCCGGCTACTCCGGCGGCTGAGGCGGCCACCGTGACGCCCGAGGGCATCCAGCTCCAAAGCCACTACTCCGCCCACGACGTGCAGCACCTCGACCACCTCGGCTTCGGGGCGGGGCAGGCGCCGTTTCTGCGCGGGCCCTACGCCAGCATGTACGTCCAGAATCCCTGGACCATTCGGCAGTACGCGGGCTTCAGCACGGCCGAGGAAAGCAACGCCTTCTACCGCCGCAACCTGGCCGGCGGCCAGAAGGGGTTGAGCGTGGCCTTCGACCTGGCTACGCACCGCGGCTACGACTCCGACCACCCGCGGGTGGTGGGCGACGTGGGCAAGGCCGGCGTGGCCATCGACTCGGTGGAGGACATGAAGATTCTGTTCGACCAGATTCCGCTGGACCAGATGTCGGTGAGCATGACCATGAACGGGGCGGTGCTGCCGGTGCTGGCCTTCTACATTGTGGCGGCTGAGGAGCAGGGCGTGGGGCCGGAGAAGCTGGCGGGCACCATTCAGAACGACATTCTGAAGGAATTCATGGTGCGCAACACCTACATCTACCCGCCCCTGCCGAGTATGCGCATCATTGCCGACATCTTCGCCTACACGGCGCGGCATATGCCCAAGTTCAACAGCATCAGCATCTCGGGCTACCACATGCAGGAAGCCGGCGCCACCGCCGACATCGAGCTGGCCTACACCCTGGCCGACGGCCTGGAGTACGTGCGCGCCGGCCTGGCCGCGGGCATGACCATCGACCAGTTTGCGCCCCGCCTGAGCTTCTTCTGGGCCATTGGCATGAACCACTTCATGGAAATTGCCAAGCTGCGCGCCGGCCGCATGCTGTGGGCCAAGCTGCTGAAGCAGTTCGAGCCTCAAAACCCTAAGAGCCTGGCGCTGCGCACGCACTGCCAGACTTCGGGCTACTCGCTTACCGAGCAGGACCCGTTCAACAACGTGGCCCGCACCGCCGTGGAAGCCCTGGCCGCGGCCCTGGGCGGCACCCAGAGCCTGCACACCAACGCCCTCGACGAGGCCATTGCCCTGCCCACCGACTTCTCGGCCCGCATTGCCCGCAACACCCAGCTCTACCTGCAGCACGAAACCGACATCACCCGCGTGGTAGACCCCTGGGGCGGCTCCTACTACGTGGAAACCCTGACTCACGAGTTGGCCAACAAGGCCTGGGCGCTGATGCAGGAAGTGGAAGAGCTGGGCGGCATGGCCAAGGCCATTGAAACCGGCCTGCCCAAGATGCGCATCGAGGAAGCCGCGGCCCGCAAGCAGGCCCGCATCGACTCGGGCAAGGAAATCATTGTGGGCGTGAACAAGTACCGCCCCAGCGAGGAGCAGCAGCTCGACGTGCTCGACATCGACAACGACGCCGTGCGCGAGTCGCAGATTGCGCGCCTGAAAACCATCCGCGCCACCCGTGACCAGGCCGCCGTGCAGGCCGCCCTGGAGGCCCTCACGGAAGCCGCCCGCTCCGGCGCCGACAACCTGCTGGCCCTGGCTGTAGTGGCCGCCCGCCACCGCGCCACGCTGGGCGAGATTTCCGATGCTTTGGAGAACGTGTACGGCCGCCACCAGGCCACCATTCGCGCCATTTCGGGCGTGTATTCGTCCGAGATGGACTATGACGAGGAGTTTGCCAAGGCCCGCGCCGCCGCCGATGCCTTTGCCGTGAAGGAAGGCCGCCGCCCCCGCATGATGGTGGCCAAAATGGGCCAGGACGGCCACGACCGGGGCGCCAAAATCATTGCCACGTCCTTCGCCGACGTGGGCTTCGACGTGGACATTGCCCCCCTGTTCCAGACTCCCGACGAGGTAGCGCGCCAGGCGGCCGAAAATGACGTGCACGTGGTGGGCGTGAGCAGCCTCGCCGCCGGCCACAAAACCCTGATTCCGCAGCTGCTCCACGACCTCAAGCAGCTTGGCCGCGACGATATCCTCGTCATTGCCGGCGGCGTCATCCCGGCCCAGGACTACGACTTCCTCTACAACGCCGGCGTGGCTGGCGTCTACGGCCCCGGCACCGTCATTGCCATAGCGGCGCAGGAGATTCTGGAGAAGCTGGGGGAATAAATCGACAAGCAGAATACTTTTAAACTATGGGCCACATTAACCTCATTGGAACATCAAATTTTAGGACTTTCAAGGACCATACATATCTTGAACTGGCCCCAGTAAATATCATAACTGGCAATAACAACTCTGGAAAAAGCTCTTTATCGAAACTGCTTTTATTAGTTAAAGATAGCTTCAATAATGACCCTCTCATTCAAGAATTGAATTTCAGAGGCCATGACCATTATTTGGCATATTTTGAAAATGTCATAAACATATTATCAGACAAAAAGTATATTGAAATTGAATTACCATTTATATTTTTTGGCAAGACACATTATTCAATATTTCTTAAATACACAGGCACGCATAAAAATAAATCATACACGGCATCATGCAAAGAAATTAAAATATTAAACAAGTCTAATAACACGTATTTACTAGAAGCAAGTTTAGACAGATCCATTTATGACACAAGTAGCACTTACGAAGAATCTATTCAAAACATATTTACCCTTCAAGTAAATAGAAATTTACTTAATTCAGAAATAGAAGATTACAGCTCAATTATTAATCAAGAAATAGATTCTAGAAAAGCGGTTCTAGAAAGTCTATTCTCAACGAAGCAAAGCTATATTCCATATGACACAGTCAATAATTTAGAAGAATCTTTAATAACAGAAAGCAATCAATTAGCACTATTGAAATTAGATATTATTAGCATCAAATCTTTTTCTAGCGCTGAACTAGAGGAAATAAGCATTGCTTTATCAGAGTACAGAACATTACTAGGCAACCAATCTATTAAAGAAAATTACAACATAACAGGTGGTGATATTGAAAATTGGTATGGCGGAGGACCAAAGGACAATGAAATTACACTACTGGATTATATAATGTTTTTCTCAGAAATAAATGAAGCAAATGGGACATACTCTGATAGAAATATAATTCACAGAAAACTAAGACTTATATTGCAACATTTAATTAAGAATGGATTCAAGGAATTAGAACTCAAATTTGACGAAAGTTTCAGCTACCTTCCTTTGATACGAAACAATATCGAAAGATTACACTTCATGGAAGGAAGCGTTCTAAATGATACTATAAGCGAGCTTGATGAATATATTAATTTTGACGAACATTCTAATGAAAAGGCATTTATTGACAACTGGATTCAGAAATTTAAAATAGATGATTTTGAGTCTATTCAAATAAAAAGTTTCCCTGAATTCAATGTATATACTCTCTCGCTTATTGAAAAAAGCAAGATTCCACCTTATAACACATCTAACACTAAAGTTTTAGCAGATTTGGGTTTCGGAACTTCCCAATTGATAATATTATTATCTAAAATTGCATTAGAAGCCGCCAAAAATAGATATGATGATTTTTATGAGGAATCATATAAACCTCATATCATTCTAATAGAAGAACCTGAAGCTCATTTACACCCAAAATGGCAGGCACTTTTAGCTGACGTAATAATTGATGCATGCACTAAATTCAACACACAATTCATAGTCGAAACGCATAGCGAATATTTAATAAGAAGATTACAATATCATATAGCAAATGGATATATTAAAAACACAAATATAAAAGTATTCAATGTAGAACAAATACATAAAAACCATTCTACAGTAAAAGACATGCCTTTAGATTCATCTGGCGGATTCAAGAAGCAATTTAGCAGTGATTTCTTTGATGAAGCAACTACGTTAAAAGATGAGCTAGAAGGAGCACAGAAAATAAAAGAATATGAAAAAGACATTATAGAAATAAATGATAAGTTTAACACTAAAATAAAATGCATAGTTTTAACAGAAGATGAAAAAGCTGCAACTGATAAAGAGCCAGCCATAAATCATATACTAAAAGCATCAGGCTTTAAACTAGAGGAAACTAGTCTACAAAGCTACAATGGCAAAGCTAATTATCAGCTAGCAATTGGCATGGCAAAATCTATAGAGAAATTACCTAACATTGAATGCATAATAATCCATCAAGACCAAGATGGTGAGCTAACCAAAAGACAAGAATTTTTGAACAGACAAATATCTATTAATAAGTTAACTAAAACACATGCATTTATAACCAAATATAATGACATTGAAGGTTATTTCATAAATAATAAACATATTAAAAAATTATTCCCTAACCTTGAAGATGAAAAAATTGCAGAAATAATAACATCTGCTTCTGACAATGTCAAAGATCAATCTATCAAAAACTTAAGTAAATTATTAGGAGATAACAAAGACATAGCGGAAACGATCTACAAAACAGATATTGAAAGATTTAGACATACGAAAAAGATGTCCATGATGATAAATAACAGTCTTAGTGGTCAGAAAAATAAAAACAATTCAATAATTCAATATTCCCCCTTCGTTTTTGATGAATCTTTACAGATTTTATCAAAAACCATTTGGCAATATAAAACTGATTGAATCAATAATTATTCACGTAAGCAACTAGATACTGATTGTAATATCCCTCCCCCATGCACATCTACCCCACCGAACAGGAAACCTTAGACATTGACTACTTCACCACCGACGACGCCGTTCACACCCTGCACGTAGCTTCCGGTAGCGTCGGTAGCTACGTGGTTGGGGGCGGCGAATGAGGCGGCGCTGCTGAAATGAAGCGGAAGTATCTGTGTGCCGCTGGTACCACCTGAAAGCAAAACGGCCCGTCAGTGACGGGCCGTTTTGCTTTTATGGTGGGGCGTTTGGTGCAGCGGCCTCTTGCCATGGGGGCAGGTGCTACTTGTGCTTCTACAGCGTTAGCCATTCGCCGTCAGCCGGCACGTGTACCCGGGCGGTGAGGTCGTGTTGCGCTATTTGCGCCCGGGTAGTGGCCCGGTCTTCGGTGCAGTGGTTGACGGTTTCGGTGTGCACGGCGTGCACCGTGGCTTGCGGCGCGTAATGGGCCACCTGCACTACTTCAGCGGCCGTCATGGTGATAGGGTCCCCGACCTGGAACTGGGCCGCCCCGGCATTCAGCACGATGGCCGTGGGCTGGTACTGGTCGAGGGCGGAGCTTACCTCCGGGCACCAGATGGTGTCGCCGGCAATGTAGAGGCGCACCTGGTCGGCTTCCACCACAAAACCCGAAACGGTGCCCATCTTCTGCCCGATTTCGCCGGTGCCATGCTGGCCGCCGGTGCGGTACAGCCGGATGCCTTCCCAGTCGAGCTGGTTTTCCACCGGCAGCACGTTCGTGAAGCCCTGGGCGCGCAGGGTTTCCGTGTCGGCGGGCTGCACCAGGATGGGCAGGTGTTTGTCGAGCAGCTCCTGGGTGGTGGTGTCCCAATGGTCGCGGTGCGTGTGGGTGAGCAGCACGGCATCGAGCGAGGCCAGCAGCTGCGGCAGCTCGGTGGAGGCGAAGGGCAGGTCGACGAGCGGAATGCGCTGGTTGGTGCCGGCAGACATGGCCACGGGGTCGTACTGGAAGCGGGGCGCCAGCATGGGGTCTACCAGGATGGTTTTGCCGGCCACTTTCAGCAGCAGCGTGGCATGACGAATTAGTTGAACTTGCATCGAAAAAGGGGGTTAAGCACTACCTTGACCGGACGCCGCCGCCGTTGCTGACCGCCAGCCTCCTCCAAGCCAAAGGTACCCCCGCCCTGCCGCGGGCTCAAGAAGGTTACCGGCTGGTTACCTGTTTACCTTTTCGTTTCGCTGCCATGCGCCACACCTACCACGACATCGAATGCTGCGCCGCCAAAGTGGCCCTCGACCAGATTTCGGGCAAATGGAAGCCGATTATCATCTTCCATCTGTCGGCGGGGCCGCGGCGGTTCAGCGAGCTGTGGCGCGAGATTCCGCGCGTATCGAAGAAGGTGATGCTGGAGCAGCTGCGCCAGCTGGAAGCGGCCACGCTGGTTGAGCGCACCGTGCACAACGGCTTTCCGCCCGAAGTCACCTACCATCTTTCCGGCAAAGGCCAGCAGCTGGCCCCCATTCTGCAGCAGCTGGAGCAATGGGCCCTCACCCACATCGAAGGCGTAGTGCAGATTTCCTGACGGCGCCGCCGGCGGCAGCAGCAACCGGGCAGCCGGCCGGCACAGACCGAAAACAACACCCGTAGCGCGCCGGCCACCCAGCAAGCCTACTCATCAACTCAGATTCTCATGCGCATCAACCAAACAGAGCAAGAAGACGCCGATATCGACTGGTTTGCCACCGACGAGGCCGGCCACATTCTGCACGTAGCTTCCGGCGGCGGCGTCCTGCCCGAATCGGTGGCGGCAGATGAGGCGGCGTTGCTGGAGCTGCACCAGTATTTCCTGACGCTGCCGGAGCCGGCGGCCGGCGGGGCACAGGCCACCACCGACGCGGCCGATGGCGGCTACCCTGGCGCCGCCCGCTACGCCCGCCGCGGCCTGTTCTCGTTCGTCAAAACCAACCTCCACGACCACCACGACCCGCGCTACTACCTCGTGGCCCGGCCGCTGCAGCCGCTCACTGTGGCTGAGCTGCCGCCACCGCTGGCCGCGCTGCTGCGCCGCACGCAGCTATCGGGCTTCGTGGCCCAGCAAACCACCTTCGACGTTTCCAGCATCCAGTAAGTCACTCCGGCCCGCCCACCAGCGGGCCGGTTTCATTTCCGGGTCGGGGCCGCGCCATTGCGGGAAGTTCAGTTAGCTAGAGCCGGAAACTGGCGCGGTTTTTCGACGTGGGGCAGGAAGTATTATTCACCTCCTATTCTGCTTGTTGTATGCTACCCGTTTTTACGCTTTTGGCGGCGCTGTCGGCGCCGGCCCCGATTGCCGCCTCTCGCGATTCGCTGGCCCAGCCTGCACCGCGCCGTTGGACCTGGTATGCCGGCCCCACGGTGGGTTTGGCTAAGCCAACTATGCAGTGGGAGAACAACTTTCCGTACGCCGGCTACTACGAAACCGGCCAGGTAGCGGAGCCGCTGTATCTGCTGGGCGAAGACATGGACGCGAAGTTGCGGCCGATGGGCGGGCTGCAGCTGGGGCTGGAGTCGCCGGGGCGGCGCTGGGCGCTGCACGCCGAGGGCACGGCGCGGCGGTTTGGCGGCTACCGCCAGCAGTTCAACACCGGCCACCCCGATTTTCCTACCAAAACCTACAGCATGCAAGCCACCGCCCTGACGGCCACGCTGGGCGTGCGCTACCAACTGCCCGTGGGCCAGCAATGGCGCCTGTTTGCCGGCGCGGGCTGGAGCGTCACGAAGTGGGCCAATGTGCAGTCGGAAGCGCGCTACGACGGCGTGGCAAGCCGGGAGCTGGACGGCATTGCGCTGCCCGTCAGCGGCAGTTTCATGCAGGGCCTCAACCCGGCGGCCGTGTCGCGGCAGGCGTCCAGCTCTTACCGCAGCCGGGCGGGCGGCGTATATGCCGAAGCCGGGGCCCACTACCGCCGCTGGACGCTGGCCGTGGGCTACCGCCGCAACCACAGCCACTCCCTCAATGACGTAAGCTCCGCCGCCCATCGCCAGGAAAGCCGCCTGACTGGTCAGTTGATGGGCTTTGGCACTGCCGATGGCTACTACGCCACTCCGCGCACCCGCTACGTGGCCGTAAGCTGGCGCCTATTTGATGGGCATTCGTTTCCGCACTTGTAGCAAGCCAATCAGCCTCACTAAATAAGCATCCACAGGGTATCGTTGGCGAAAGACGAGGCGGCGCGCTACTTTCGCTTGCCTCCTCCTGCATTGCTCCATGCCCACTACCACGCAGCTCCAGTTTCTCGGCCACGCCAGCTTCCGCCTCACCACGCCCGAGGGGCTAGTAGTGCTCATCGACCCATGGCTGAGCGACAACCCCTTTGTGCCGGAAGCCCTGCGCCACCCCGAGCGCGCCGACCTGGTGCTCATCACCCACGGCCACGACGACCACATGGACTCGCAGCTACTGGCGCTGCTGGCCCGCACCGGGGCCGTGCTGGTGGCTCCGGCCCCGGTGCGCTTCTATCTGCACCAGCAAGGGCTGCCGCGCGAACAGGCCGAGCCCATGAACGTGGGCGGCAGCATAGCCGTGGCCGGCCTGCAGCTCACCATGACCCGCGCCCAGCACACTGCCCACATCGACCTGCCCGACGGCACTACCACCGCCCCCCACGAAAGCGTGGGCTACGTGCTGGCCCTCTCCGACGGCACCGTGCTCTACGCCGCCGGCGACACCGGCCTCTTCGGCGACATGCGCCTGCTGGCCGACCTCTATCAGCCAACAGTGGCGCTGCTGCCCATTGGGGGCCGCTACACCATGGGGCCGCTGGAAGCCGCCCACGCCGCCCGGCTGCTGCGTGTGCCGCACGTGGTGCCGTTTCACTACGGCACCTACCCCAGCCTCACCGGCACGCCCGCCCAGCTCCGCGCCCACCTCACGCCGGCCGATGGCGTAACGGTACACGCCCTGCAGGCTGGCGAATCCTTAACATTAGGCAACTAAAAGCCCGTCATGCAGCGCGGAGTGCAGCCTCTTGCCAGTGCAGTAAACTATTCTACTACACCAGCCAAAGGCTTTACTCCGCGCTGCATGACGGGCTACTGACGCATTCGCCTTACTCGGGCAGCAGCTCCAGGGCCTGGTGGTTGCCCTGCTGCAAGGCCAGGTCGCGGGCGGAAAGGCCGCGCACGTCGCGCAGGGTGGCGTCGGCGCCGGCTTCCAGCAGCATGGTCACCATGTCGTTGCGGCCGAACATGGTGGCAAACATCAGAGCCGTGCCATCATTGCCGTTGCGGGCGTTGAGGTCGGCGCCGTGCTGCAGCAGCAGGCGGGCAATTTCGGGGTAGCCTTTGAAGGCCACGCCCATCAGGGCGGTGTTGCCGCTGGCATCGGGCAGGCTGGGGTTGGCGCCGGCCTGCAGCAGCAGGCGGGTGGCGTCGGCGTGGTCATCGTAGGCAGCCAGAATCAGGGCCGTGAAGCCCCGGCCGTCGCGGGCGTTTACGTCCATTCCCTGAGCCAGCAGGCTTTGCAGGGTGGCTACGTCGCCGCGGCGGGCGGCGTCAAAAAACAGGGTGTCAGAGCTGGATGAAGTGAAATCGGACATGAGGGGTGATGAGGTAATGAAGTGATGAGGTGAACCGTGACAGGTGACTGGTAGAGGCTGCTTGACGAGTGGGTAGACCGTAACAAGCAAGCCGTTTAAGGGAGCAGAGGAACCGTAACGGGTGAAGAAAGCAGGTGGTGGGCGCGCGTGGGCATCCCCAAGCGTAGTGGTGAAAGCACAGTACGCCTGTGGTTGTTTCGTGTTTTCGCGGCAACCGGCTTATCGGTGCTGATTTTCCTGATGATGGCACCTGCGTGGCCTGTTAAGGCTCAGAACAGCCACATCACCACCACCGTGAGCAGCCAGAGCAGGCTGCCGACCACGGCCGTATTTACACGCACTTCGGCCGTACGACCCGGCCAGGCGCCCAGCGCCGCCGTAAGCAGCAGCGCCACCGGCAGCGCCGCCAGCGCCCCGCCGTACACGCCGGTGCCATATGGCTCAAACGGCGCCCCCCCCTCGGCCGACGACGGCGAGCTGACGCGCCGCACTACGCCCAGCAGCGGCGTGCGCCACACGGTCAGGAACTGGCCTTCGCGGGCGCGGGGCGCAATGCTGCTGGACAGCCGGAATTTGGTGAGCGGCGTGCGGATATCGTAGGCTACCTGCGGATTGGCGGCTGATACACTCACCGATACCAGCTTGCGGCGCAGCACCAGCTCGCCGGGCAGCTCGCGCAGGGGCAGCGCCACATCCAGAGCCAGCAGGGCGCAGAACGCCAGCAGCGCCAGGTTCAGCCAGCGGGCCACCGGGGCGTAACGGTGCATCAGGGCGCGGGAGCCGGATAGCGGCGGCGCGGGCTGCTGGGCCAGCAGTTGGTCGTAGGCCCAGCGGCGGCGCGGATCCAGCAGAATCTGCAGGCCACCGTAGGCTTCGGTGAGCCGTTCATTGAGGGCCGGGTCGCGGGCAGCGCGCTTGCTCAGGCGGGCGTGCAGGGCGCGGTAGGCACGCTCCAGCTCGGCCGCCGGTGCCGTCGAGGACACGCCCAGGATTCGATAGTAATTCTGCATAAACAGCGGTAGAATAGCGTAACGGCCAACCTGCCGAAGTACGTGTTTTCCAGCTGAAAATGGAAGCTCCGGCTGCCTGCTCTACCTCCGCTTTAGTGCTAGGCCGCCACCAGCGCGGCGGCCGGCGCGGGCTGCTGGGGCCGCCGCCGGTACCAGAGTGTAGCCGCCACCGACAGGGCAATGGTCAGCACCCGAAATACGTTCGCCCACAGGTTGCCTACCGCTGAGTCCGAGACGTCGAACAGCATCCACCAGGCATTCATAAAGATGTGCAGGCAGATGGGCACCCACAGATTGTTCCAGCTTTTGTAGAGCCAGCCAAACCACACGCCGCCCCCAAACGTGACGGCCAGCACGCCTACCGCCGAAGCTAGGTCGTGGCTTTGGTAGAGGTGGCCCGTGGCGAAGATGCCCGACTCGATGAGGATGGTTAGCAGCCACGGAAACCGAACGCGCCGCGTCAGCTGCCCGAACAGAAAGCCCCGGAACAGCGTTTCCTCGCCCAGTCCGGCCCAAACGGCGCCCCGCAGCAGGCTGCCGGCCAGCACCGGCCCGGTGATGCTGGTGAGCTGAAAAACGGCCAGATAGCCCAGCAGCATTGGCAGCGTGCAGCCCAGGCCCATAGCCAGACCCTCCCCCATTGAAGCCTGCCAGCCCAGCTCGGGCACGGCTCGGCGCCAGCCATACAGGCCGCTGAGCGCCAGCAGTGGCAGCCCCAGCCACCACAACGCCATGTACAGCACGTACAGACCGGGCGCCAGCTGGCCGGGCACCAGCCCCAGCCACGGATTGACAAAACGAGGCGCATACACGGCGACCAGGAACGTAAGCAGCGTGACGATGGCTACGACAAGCTTTTTCATGAGCTACAGTCAGTAAAGGGCGAATGGATAGCCCAAAGGTGCCCGCAGACCGCCTCGTTCAGAACCCCAATCTGATGAAGCCGGGACTCTTTCAGTTGAAATGCGTGAAACAGGGATTGAACAACCTCGCGGCATCCGGACGGCCGGAATTGCGTTAGGCTAAGCATGCGTGTTTTTTTCTTTCTGCGGCGGCCTTGCTGGCCAGCAGCCTGCTACCCGTTGCCGCTCAGGTGCAGCCGGCCCCTACCGGCACCATCCAGGACCGTAACCACAACGCCTGGCTGGCTTGGTTCAGTGATGCGCGCCTGACCAAGCGCTGGGGCTTGCACACCGAGTTTCAGCTGCGCCGCACTCACGGCCTGCGCGACCCGCAGCAGTATTTCTACCGGCTGGGCCTGAACTACCACGCCACCAAGCGCCTTACGCTCACGCCCGGCTACGTGTACCTGCTCTCGCTGCCCTACGGTGACTTCCCCGATACTGGCCGCACCCACGAGCGGCGCTTCTACCTGCGCGCCGATTTGCAGGACGAAATCGGGCGGCTGCAGCTCACGCACCGCTACATTCAGGATGTGCGCTGGCTGCGCAACCCCGGCGAATCCGCGTACGCCCCGCGCAACTACCGCTCGCGCTACCGCCTGCAGCTGCAGTTTCCGCTCACCCGCCCCACCATCGAGCCCCAGACGCTCTACGCCCTAGCCTCCGACGAGGTGTTTCTGGCCTATGGGCCCGGCGTGGCGCAGGTGTTCAACCAGAACCGCCTCTACGCGGGCCTGGGCTACCAGCTCACGGAGGCGCTGAGTGTGGAAGCCAGCTACCTCAACCAGATTGTGCAGCACGACGACGGCGTGGTGTTCGAGCACAACCGCGCCCTGCAGCTCAGTGTCAACTTCAACCCCGATTTCCGAAAGCAGAAAGACGAGTAAGCAGCGAGCAGTAGCCAGCGAGCAGTAGCGCGAACTACAAAGTTCGCGCTACTGCTCCCGGCGGCACACGCACAAAAAACCCTACCCGGCGTCGCGTTCTGATAAGCGCGATAAAAAGGCTCCTAGCCTACCAGCCGCACGAGGCGGCGCTGCAGCCAGGGCCAGGCGGCGGCGCGCACCGCTAGGTCTACCAGCCAGGCCTTGCCGGCCAGCAGCTGCATGAGACGGTAGCGGCGCGTCAGCTCCCGCCCGATGTGCTGCTCCACCTGCCGGGCGTACTCGCTCAGAAACTGTTGGTCGAAGCGGCCGGTTTGGAAGCTGCGCAGCACCTGCCCGGCGGCCAGGATGCCGCTGTGCACGGCCTTGTCGATGCCGTGGCCCTGCAGCGGGTCGATGAGGGCGGCCGCGTCGCCGCAGAGCAGCCAGCGGGAGCCGTGCACGGGCCGCCCGGAGCCGCCCAGCGGCAGCCCGAAGCCGGTGATGGGCGTCAGCAGCTCGGCGCCGGCAAAGCGCGGGGCCAGGTGCGGATGGGTGGCCAGCAGCTGCCGCAGCTCGGCCTTTAGATCAAGCCGGCGCGCCGCCACTTCCTCCGACAGCACGCCCAGGCCCACGTTGTAGCGCCCGCCGCCCACCGGAAACACCCAGCAGTAGCCTGCCCCAAACTCGCGCAGGAAGTAGAAATCCGACGTATCGGCGGGCGCGTCGGCCACGCCCTGGTAGTAGGCGCGCACGGCAGCGCAGTGGTGGGCGCGGTCGAGCTGCGCGGCGGCCCCCACCTGGCGGGCCACCACGGAGTTGGCCCCGTCGCAGCCGATAACCAGCGCCGCCCGCAGCGGCTCCCGGCCGGCCTCGGCTAGTTGAATCGTTACGCCAGTTTCATCGGGCACAACACGCCGAATGGCGCAGTTTTCCAGGATTTCAGTGGCGGTGTGGCGGCGCACCAAGGTCAGCAGGGCATCATCAAAAGGCAGGCGGGCGCAGTTGAAGGCGGGGTTGTGCCAGCGGATACGCAGGCTGCGGCCGCCGGGCGCCAGCAGGCGGCTGTAGCGGGCATCGGTGCGGTGCGGGGCCAGCAGGGCGTGCAGCTCGGGGCCGTAGGCGACATCGAGGCGGCTGAGGTGGCGCAGCGTGGGGCCCGGAATGGCGTCGCCGCAGACTTTGTCGCGCGGGAAATGGGCCTTGTCGAGCAGGGCCACGCGCAGGCCGCTGTGGCGCAGCGCCAGCGCGCACGCCGCCCCGGCCGGACCGGCGCCCACAATCACCACATCATGCGTAAACGAGCTGAGCACACGCGAAGGTAAGCGCCAGTTGCTCGCGCCGCGCTGCCGGGGCCGCATTTCGCGTCCTCCGGTGGCTTGGCGCTACTCCACGGCTTCGCGCAGAAACTCGCAGAACGGCTGCAGGGCCCGGAAAACGGCGGGCACGTAGGTATCCAGGTCGAGCTGATGCACGGTGGCAGCGGGAATGTGGTGGGTCACGACGAAGCTTTTGTGCTTGAGCAGCTCCAGGTCGGGGTGGTCGGCGGGGTAGCCGGCCGGGGCCTTTTTCAGCTTCTCGCCGCCCAGGCCGGGGAAGTAGCGCCGAAACTCCGGCGCCTCCAGCAGCTGGTGCAGCGCCGACCCGTTGTAGTCGATTTCCTGCCGGATGCGGGTGAGCTGGTCTTTTTCGGGCACGTAGATGCCGCCCGCCAGCAGCGTCTGGCCCTGGGGCCCCAGCTGCACGTAATAGCCCGGCCCGGTGCCGGCCTTACCACCCTCCGAGAAATAGGCGCTGAAGTGGGTTTTAAACGGGTCTTTGTTTTTGGAGAAGCGCACGTCGCGGTAGATGCGGAACAGGGTCTTCTTGGGCTCCAGGCCGGCCAAGCGCGGGTCGGAAACCGTCAGCTCGCGCAGCCAGCCGGTCACGGCCGCTTCAAATTCGCGCCGCAGCTGCTCGTAGGTGGGTTTGTGGGTTTGAAACCAGTCCCGCTCGTTGTGGCGAGCCAGCTCCGTGAGGAAGGCAAACAGCTTCGTGGTGTTCATTCTTTCGGAAGGGTTGAGAGGCCGTGGGCCTGGTGTTCAGACGCCTGGTTGCGTCTCATCGGCAGCGCCACAAGACGGGCTGTTGTTCAACGACGAGACGCAATTATGCGTCTCTACATCGTAGTAAAGGCCCAAGGATTCAGGCGTCGAAGCTACGGCTGCTGGCGCATTTCCTGCCGGCGCATGGGCATGGCGTCGATGGTGGCAAACAGGCTGGCAGGTGGCAGGGGCTGCGTGGCGCGCTTCTTCACTCCGCCATCCTTGCCAATCAGCACCACGGCAAAGCCGCCCGGCGCTACGCCCAGCTGCTGCGCAAGGTAGCGCGCATCGGCAGCCGACAGCATGCTGCCCACCAGCTCCCGCACCAGCAGCTGGCGGGCTTCCAGCTCGGGCCCTGCGGCGCGCAGCAGCTCCTGCTGCCGCAGCAACGCGGGGTCGGTGGCGGTGGGCGCGTAAAGCAGCAGTACGCGCTGCTGCCAGCGGCTGGCTTTCAGCAGCGCCGCCACGGATGTTGGTTTCGGAGCCGTCTGGGCCGGAGTAGGTACTGGATTCATCAGGAAAGCAGCCAGCAGGCCGATATAGGCAAAAGCAGAACGCATGATATTAGAAGTGGCGGGACGTAGTGCATGTTTTGGCGACGCGGAAGTAAGGTTTGCTGCGGAACTTGCCGAAACAGCTTTGGCGCATCGTGCTGGTGGGCGCCTCACCCCCGGCCCCCTCTCCAGGGGGGGAGGGGGAGCCAGATGACTGGGTTTAGCCAGAGGCGGAGATGCTTCGGCTTCGCTCAGCATAATGTTCCGTTGGGAACCTTATACACACTTTACTGCCGCACAGCCAGCGCCGGCAGCACCTGCGCCAGCCACGAAAACACGGTTTGGTAGGCCCGCGCCCGCGCCGCCGGGCCCGACAAGAACAGGTCGTGGATGCCGTCGGGGATTTCCTGCACCGTGACGTTGGGGCCCAGCCGGGGCGCTAGGTGGCGGATATGGGCTACGTTGAGCACGATGTCGGCGCGCTGGAAGTCGTCGGACCACTGCCGGCCGACGGCGGTGCGGCTGGCGTGCAGCACCAGCACGGGCGCCGCGATGCCCAGCCCGGCCCGTACCTGCGCGTGCCCCTGCCGGATGGCGCGCAGCCAGCCCGCATTCACCCCAAATACGTGGTTGGGCTTCCAGGCCAGGTTGTAGTCCCAGTGGCCGCGGTAGGCGCGGTGCAGACTTTGGCCGTAGGAGTCGGAAAGGCCGGCCGGCACCCGCAGATTGGGCCACAGGCGCCCCAGCGCCGCCAGCAGCGGCACGCCCAGCCGCTTGATACGGGCTTGGTGCAGCTCCAGAAACGGGCTGTTCAGCACCAGCGCCACTGCGGCGGCCGGACGGGCGGCGGCGTAGAGCGCCACAATCAGCCCGCCCGTAGAGTGGCCACTGAGCACCACCTGCTGACCGCCTTCGGCGCGTACTACGGCCAGCGCGGTGTCGAGGTCGGCGAAGTATTCGGTTAGGCTGCGCACGTTGTTGGGGTGCTGATGCGGCAGGATGGCGCGGCCGTACTTGCGCAAATCGAGGGCGTAGAACCGGTAGCCGTGCGCGGTATACTGCGCGGCCATTTCGGTCTGGAAGAAGTAGTCGTTGAAGCCGTGCACGTAGAGCACCGCCCGGCCCGTGGCGGGCGCGGCGGTGGCGCGCACCAGCACGGCCTGCACCGGCCCTTCGTAGTCGGGCGGCTGCGGCAGGCGGCGCTGCTCGAAATCGGGGCCCAGCGGGTCGGGAGTGTAAGAGCCGGAAGCAGGAGTAGAAGCCATGCCGACAGTACGTAACTCCCGGCCCGGCCGGCCAACAGCGCGGCGGTTCTCGGGCGCTTTGCAATCCGGATTGCGGAACAGGCGCCGGTCCGGCGGCTTTTTAGCCGTCGGGCCGGTCGTCGTATGCCCGGCCACCGGTAGCATGGTCACGGCCGGCAACGCCCGCTGGCGGCGACCGGCCCGACGGCTAAAAAGCCGCCGGACCGGAGCCTACATCCTCCCCGCATAATCCGCAACCTACCTCTATATATCCTACTCCCGATACTACCGCCGGCCTACCCGGCGTTCCAACGCCAACCCTGCCCGGCAGGCTCTCCCCCTCCTATCCTTCGCTACTCTATGCGCTTACTTATCCTGCTGGCTGCGGCTTTGCTGCTGACGCTTTGTGCGCCGGCTTCCACGGGCCTTATGCCCAATCCTGCCTTCCGCCAGCGCCAGCTCCACTTCGAGCGGGTGCGGGCCGCCTATGTGCTCCACCAGACCAGCCTGCACCAGCTGCTGCGCCGCAACGGCATCCGGCCCGAGCGGCTGGAGCTGTTTGTGCGGGCCTTCAAGATGGGGCGCCGGGTGGAAGTGTGGGGCCGCGAGCAGGACGCCGGCCAGTTTGTGCTGCTGCGCACCTACCGGCTGGCCGGCACCTCGGGCACGCTGGGCCCCAAGCGCCGCGCCGGCGACCGGCAGATTCCGGAAGGCTTCTACCACATCGACCGGTTCAACCCCGACAGCGAGTACCACCTCTCGCTGGGCCTCGACTACCCCAACGCCGCCGACCGCCGCCACGCCGGACCCGACCCCGGCGGCGACATTTTCCTGCACGGCTCCGACGTCACCATCGGCTGCCTGCCCATCACCGATGCCTGCATCCGGGAGCTATACGTGCTGGCGGTGGAGGCTCGCGCCGCCGGCCAGCCGGCTATTGCCGTGCACATCTTCCCGTTTGACATGACCGCCGAAAACCTGGCGCGCCGCGTGAGCAGCCCGCACCTGGCCTTCTGGCAAAGCCTGGCCGCCGGCTACCAGCAGTTCGAGGACACGCACCAGCTGCCCCAAGTGGGCGTAGACGCGCAGGGCACCTACGCGGTGCACCAGCACGGTAACCCATTCGAAAGCCTGCTTACCCCACTTTAATGCTCTGGTGTTCTGCTATATCGAGTAATTGTTTAAATTACTCCCATTGTTCCACAACCAACCCAACTCAACTGTATGAAGGCACCCCTATTTCTGACCACGCTGGCCACGGCCATGCTGCTGAGCGGCTGCGCCGACAAAGAGGCCGCCGTAAACCCGGTGCAAGACATCAGCGCTGATGCGCTGACGCAAATCCGCCAGCTCGGTTTTAGTGCTGAAAATGTGCAGCGCGATGAAGCCGGCAACTATATCGTAGAAGGTGACATCCTGCTGTCGGCGGCCGACCTGAGCAACCAGGCAAACGTGCAGCTGCTGCGCGTGGGCCAGGAAGAGCAGTACCGCACCACCAACACCGTGAGCGGCACCCGCACCATCACCATCAGCGTGTCCAACCAGCTGCCCAGCGCCTACATCACGGCCATCGACGAGGTGGTGCGCCGCTTCAACGCCGAAAACCTGCGCATCACTTTTGCGCGGGTGAGCTCCGGCGGCAACATCAGCATCGTGCGGGCCAGCGGCAGCTACCTGGCGTCGGCGGGCTTCCCCACCAGCGCCGGCGAGCCATTCAACCAGGTGAAGGTTAATTCGCGGGCCATTGGCACGGCCAACCCCACTACCTACATCGCCACCATCCTGGCTCACGAAATCGGCCACTGCATCGGCTTCCGCCACACCGACTACATGGACCGGAGCTACAGCTGCGGCGGTGCCGTTTCCAACGAAGGCGCCAGCACCGTAGGCGCGGTGCTGATTCCCGGCACGCCCGCCGCGGCTGACCCCAACTCGTGGATGCTGGCCTGCATCGGCAGCGGCCAGGACCGCCCGTTCAACGCCAACGACCGCACGGCCCTCAACTACATTTACTAAGCCCCGCCGTTCCCTCGCCATCCCGGCGGGGGCCGTATCTTGCCAGCGCCGACGCGGACTTACCCGCGTCGGCGCTGTTGCGTTATGCCTGATTTCCCGATTCCGAAAACCCTGCGTGATTCCGCCGTGCTGGTGCCCGTGTTCCGCGACGCCGCCGGCCAGTTGCAGCTCGTGATGGTGCGCCGCAGCAGCTTCGGCGTGCATGGCGGGCAGCTGGCCTTCCCGGGCGGCAAGCCCGAGCCCACCGATGGGTCGCTGCTGAATACGGCCCTGCGTGAGGCCGAGGAAGAAGTGGGCCTGCAGGCCGCCGACATTGAAATCCTGGCCGAGCTGCCGCCGATTGCGGTGCCTACCGGCTTCCGCATCACGCCATTTCTGGGAGGCATCAGGCGGCCCGAAACCTGGCAGTGGCAGCCCCGCGAGGTAGAGGAGGTGCTGGAAATTCCGCTGCTGCACCTGGCCGATACCGCCAACCACGCCGAGGAAACGTGGCAGCTGGCCGGCTGGCCCGGCCCGCGCCGCGTCCCGTTCTACCGCGTGGATAGCGCCGTGCCGCTCTGGGGCGCCAGCTACCGCATCCTGCAGCCCCTGCTCCCCCGCCTGCTCGCCGGCGAATGGGATATTTGATTTTTGGGTTTGGGGTGATGAGGTGACAGTGCTGGGCGCGGTCTGTGCCGACGAAGTCGGCAAGACCGTTGCCCACCAAACCGGGCCGGTCTCCCGACCGGCGGCCGCGAAGCGGCCATGCTGCTCCGCGCCAACGAACCTTACGTGCCGACGTCGGCTCACGCCGGTCAGGAGACCGGCCCAGTTTGGTGGGCAGCGGTCCTGCCGACTTCGTCGGCGCAGACCGCGCCCAGCGCATGAGCCGGGAAGGTGAGGCGCACGTCAGCACGCGAGATTCCTCGCTCCGCTCGGAATGACGTTCTTCTTTTTCACCTTCTCCCCTCATCACTCCATCACCTCATCACCCCCACCTCATTCTGGCACGAAATTGCGTTTGCAGCATCATATGACTCCCACTTTCATGAAACGTCTTCTGCTTCTCCCGCTACTGGCGCTGCTGTGCTCAGGCACGGCGCAGGCCCAGCGCGAACAGTCCATCTGGCTGTTTGGCCAGCAGGCCGGCCTCACGTTCCCGGCCGATGGCGGCGCTCCTACCCCGCTGCTCACCAGCAAAATGACCACCTACGAAGGCTCGGCGGTGGCCACCAATGCCCAGGGCCAGCTGCTGTTCTACACCAACGGCGAGTTTGTGTTCAACCGCCAGCACCAGGTGATGCCCAACGGCCGCAAGCTGATGGGCTCCAATTCCAGCACCCAGAGCGCCCTCATCGTGCCCGACCCCGGCTCCGGCAACGTGTTCTACGTGTTTACGGTGGGCGCCCAGGGCGGCCCCAACGGCCTGCGCTACTCCATCGTCGACATGACCCGCGACAACGGCCTCGGCGACGTGCCCCGCTCCAACGCCCTGCTCATCACGCCGGTGGCCGAGAAGCTGGCCGCCGTGCGCCACGCCAACGGCCGCGACGTCTGGATTGTGGCGCACCGCTGGAACTCCAGCGCCTTCGTGAGCTTTCTGGTAACGGCCGACGGCGTGCAGAGCAAGCCCATCATGAGCAACGTGGGCAGCATGCACGCCGGCCCCGGCCGCAACGCCATTGGGGCCCTGAAGTTCTCGCCCGACGGCCGCAAGCTGGCCGTGGCTTTGTGGCGCGAGGCCAACAAGTACGAAGTGTTCGACTTCGACCGCAGCACCGGGCTGGTGAAAAACGTGAAGGCCTTCGCGCCCTACCCCGAAGCCTACGGTGTGGAATTTTCGCCGGATGGCAGCAAGCTCTACGGCTCTAGCAACGGCGAAGGCGGCGGTCAGGCCCAGATCTTCCAGTTCGACCTGAAAACTGGCAAAGCCACCGTCATCGGCAAATCGGCGAACCGCAAAGTGGGCTCCCTGCAGCGTGCCCCCGACGGCAACATCTACGTGGCCCGCGAAGACAACCAGTTCCTGGGCATCATCCAGAACCCCAACTCCGACGCCGCCAAATACATGGACGACGGCCTGAAATTAGGCGGCCGCCGCAGCAAGCTGGGCCTGCCCAACTTCATCACCGAGCCCGGGAAGTAGCTTTCTGTCATTGCGAGGACGAAGGACGAAGCAATCCTTCCTCTCACCTGAGCCAAACCTTCCCAAGCAGCAAGCCCTCCGGCGTTAGATTAGTAATCTACTGCCGGAGGGCTTTGCTGTAAGGGCTGTGTCTGCCACGAGAGGAAGGATTGCTTCGTCCTTCGTCCTCGCAATGACAGCCTATTGAATCTTCCCGAATTTAAACCGCAGGAAACCCGTCGCGACGGAGATATACGGGTTTTCCGACGCCAGCAAACCCACCACGTCGCGGGTGCTGATGCCGGCTTCGTAGACCGAGGTGGCAATGGTGAAGCCCAGCGGTAGGCTCAGGCCGTAGCCGGCGCCGCCCGTGACGCCGCTGCTCAGGCGCAGCCAGCTCAGCGGCTTGTAGTCGACGCCCACGCCTACGAAGGGCGAGGTGAGGTTGCCGGCCACTTCGTTGAGCGGCAGGGTCACGTCGAGGCCGGTTTCGAAGAACTCGCTCACGCGGAAGCCGACCCCGGCGCGCAGCTTGGCGGGCAGGCTGGCTTTGCGCTCCAGCCCGGTCTGGTACTGAAACAGGCTATCGGTGCCGGATGCGAAGATTTCGGTGGCTTCCTTGATGAAGTTGTAGCTGCCGATGCCGGCCGATTTCAGCCGCTTGAGCTTCTGGTCGTTGGCCGTGAGCAGGTTGCCGTCCCAGGTCATGCTGCCCAGGTCCGTCACGGCCAGACCCAGGCGCAGCGACTTGCCTACTTCGGCTGCCACGCCCACATCGAAGCCGTTGCCCTTGCCCACCGGCTGCAGGCCGCTGGTGCGGGCCATAAAGTTGAAGCTGGGGTTGGTGGTCAGATTGCCGTAGTCGATATCGAACACCGGCGACAACGAACTGTAGCCCTGCAGGTTGCCGGGCTGCACGCGCACATCCAGAATCCCGATGCCCTGGATGTAGCGGTAGCCCGCCCCCGCCGACAGCTGAAAAAGCGGCAGATCAATCAGGCGCTGGCCAAAGGCCACGTTGAACTCGCTGGTGGCCGCGAACTGCATGTCGGTACCCGCCAGCGCCTCCGACACCAGCGGAATGTTGCTGGCGCTGGCGTTGGCGTAGATGGGCGCGTCCTTGCCCAGAAACAGCAGCTCGGCGGCGTTCTGGTTGAGGCCGACGTGGCCGGCGGTGCGCAGGCGGTGGCTCACGGCAATGCCGCCCAGCCCGGGCAGCTGCACGGCCAGCCCCACGGTGGTAATGTCGGCGTTGAGGTTGGCGGCGTTGTCGGAGGTGAAGGCCTGGGCGAAGCTGCGCTTTTCGGCCGGCGTCAGCTCGTCGTTGGTGTTGTAAATGAACTTGCGCAGCTGGTCGCGCGTGAGCGACTGGGAGCTGACGCCCACCCCGGCCTCGCCGATGGTGAAGGCTACCCGTGAGCCGCCCACCCGGCCCAGGTTGGCCGGATTGATGCCGATGGCCTGGTAGTCGGTGGCGAAGGTGGTGCTGACGCCGCCGCGGCCGGTGGCCGTGAAGTTACTGAGCTCGTTCTGGGCATGCAGCGGCGCGGCGGCGGCCAGCGTCAGCAGCGCCGCGGTCAGGAAAGAAGTAGAGTTCCGGTTCACGGGCAAAGCAGTTTAGAAGGCCAACACTTGACACCCGCCGCAAGTGGAGGGCAAAAGTTGGTCAAATGTACCATTATAGGGTAGTTTGCGCCTAGTTTACTATACCAGTGGGCCGTTTTCCGCGGCCAACTCCGTTTCTGCCCCGATGGCCAAGCGCTTCTCTGTTTCCGAATACGCCGACGGCATCCTCTCCGGCAACCGCGTCATGCTCAGTCGGGCCATCACGCTGGTGGAAAGCACCCTGCCCACCGACCAGGCCCTGGCCCAGCAGGTGCTGGACGTGGTGCTGCCTCACGCCGGCCGCTCGGTGCGGATGGGCATTACGGGGGTGCCGGGCGTGGGCAAAAGCACGTTTATCGAGGCGCTGGGGCTGCATCTGGTGCGCGAGCAGGGCAAGCGGCTCGCGGTGCTGGCCGTGGACCCCAGCAGCCAGCGCGGCGGCGGCAGCATCCTCGGCGACAAAACCCGCATGAACGAACTGGCCGCGCACCCGCAGGCCTACATCCGGCCCTCGCCGGCGGGCCGCAGCCTGGGCGGCGTCACCAAGAGCACCCGCGAGGCGCTGGTACTCTGCGAAGCCGCCGGCCACGACGTCATCTTCGTGGAAACTGTGGGCGTGGGCCAAAGCGAAACGGCCGTGCACGGCATGGTGGACTTCTTTCTGCTGCTGATGCTGGCTGGCGCCGGCGACGAACTGCAAGGCATCAAAAAAGGCATCATGGAAATGGCCGACGCCGTGACCATCACCAAGGCCGATGGCGGCAACGAGCTGGCCGCCCGCCGCGCCCGCGCCGAGTACCAGAACGCGCTGCACCTCTACCCGCTCGCGCCCAGCCAGTGGAGCCCCGTCGTCACAACAAGCTCGGCCGTGACGGGGCAGGGCGTGCCGGAGGTGTGGGAGGTGGTGCAGCGCTACGTGCAGCAGACGCAGGCAAGCGGCTACTTCCAGCGCCGCCGCCAGGAGCAAAACCTGCACTGGCTGCACGAAACCATCCGTGAAACCCTGGAAACCCGCTTCTACCAGCGCCCTGAGGTGGCCCGCCGCCTCGGCGACATGCAGCAGCAGGTGATGGATGGCCGAAAATCCGCCTTCGGCGCCGCGGAAGAGCTGCTGGGACTATAAAGCGAAAATCCGTTTCGTGTCGGGCTATTGCGGGTGCTGAGCCAGCCACTGCTGGTAGGTGTTTTTCAGCCATTGGGTTTCAGCCCTTTTGTATTCCGGCGTCACCACTGAAAAATGGTCACCGGGGTAATAGGCAAAGGGCATGTCGGCGCCCAGTTTCTTCATTTCCTGCTCCATGAGCATCACCGACTGGTTCAGGAAGTAGGTATCCTGGTTGCCGGTGGCGAGGCGCAGCTTGCCGTTCAGGTCAGGCTTGAGGCGGCGCCAGTTCTGGCGCACATACTGCGTCAGGTCGTAGCGTTTCCAGTGGCGGAACACCTGCCGGTCCAGCGCGTTGGTAGTAGAGTTGAACAGCGGCTTGGGCAGGCCGTTGCGCCCTTTGGGACTGAATACTGCGTCAAACGACACTTCCTGCTCGCCCCGATAGATGATGTCTTCCAGCCGATGCATGATGTTCGGCCGGTCGTAGGCCTCGGCGACGGGCAGCACCTCGCCGTAGGTCAGCGAATCCACGAAATCCACCCATTTGTCGTCGGCGTAAAGGTTGGTTTGCTCAAAACGGTGAAAATCCACCGGGTCGGGGGAACTGGCGTTAGCGCCGGCAAACAGCTTTGGATAGTGCGTCATCAGATACACCACCGTGTAGCCGCCGCTGCTGTGGCCGCGCAGCACGCGCCCGCCGTTGGTGCGGTACTGCCGGTCGAGCAGCGGCAGAAACTCGGTGGCAAAGGCGTCGCCGACGGGGCCGTTGTTGGCGCTGTTAGCGTACACGGTGTGCCCCAGTGCGCTGGCTCCATCCAGATACACCCGGATGCAGGCAATGGTATCAATGGGCGTGGCGGGCAGCGTGTCGGTGCTTTCGGAGCGCGAGTAGTGGTGGTAGTCGGCGCCGAAGCCGCCCACCGTGAACAGCACCGGATAGCGCCGTTGCGGGTGCCGGTAATAGTCGGCGGGCAGAATCACGGCCCCATCCAACAACATGGGCTTGCGGTGGAACCGACTGAGCAGCGCTGAGGGCGCCTTGATTTCCTTGCATAATTTCGTGGCGACAAACACCGGCGCGGGCACCATATGGCTGCAGTCCAGCGTGAATATTTCATTGGCAGCCTGCAGCGAAACCTTGCGGGCCGCGCTGTAAGGGTTGCCGGTGCTTTGCCCGATTACGCGCCCGCCGCGGTTCAAATCCCACACGGCCTGCACGTAGTAGTCGCCGCGCGGCAGGCGCGAGAGCAGCGTGGGATACGACAGCGCCGAATCGGAGAAGACGATGGTTTCGCCGGGCTGCACGTTGCGCACCGCCAGCCGGTAGCACGGCCAGCCGGGCTGGTCTTTGGGTTGCGCCTGCTTCTGCGACAGATACAGCAGCACGTTGCCGGTGAAAGGACCTGCGTGGGCGGATGCCGGGTAAGAAACCCGGAATTGCTGGGCTTGTGCCGCCGCCAGGCTCAGGAGCAAAACCAGCAGAATAATGGCGTATTTTTTCATCGAGCAATAGCAGAAGTAAGCTCTGGGGCCCGGACACGCCACGCCCAGGCAGCAGCTACGGCCGTTGCCAGAAGTGTGTACTGGAATTAATAAAAGGAATGCGCCGGGGGCCAGCCAGGCTAGCAGCGGCCAGCCGACTAGCCGGCCGCTGCCGACTACCCGCGCCGGGGCCGCAAGGCCAGGTAATCGAGGTAGTACAGGATTTTGATGCTGACGTTGTTGTTGTGCGGCGTGTTGATGGTGTTGCTCAGGTTGTCGAAGTAGAGCGGGGTGGCTTCGTTGGCCTGTAGGAAGTTGGTACCGGCGTTTTTCCAGACGATGCTCACCTGCGAGCCGGGCGCAAACCACCACGAGTACACAGCGTCCACGTTGAAGGCGTTGTAGGTATTGTCGCGGTTGCGGCGGTAGTCAGCGGGCGTTTCCTCGCCACCGGGGTGCAGGCGGGCAAAATCCTGGTAGCGCACGGTGCTGGTGTAGTGGCGCGTGCGCACCGTCAGGGACATGCGGTTGGTGAACGTATAGCCCACCGACAGCACATTAGACACCGTGACTACCTGCCGACGGCCCAGCAGCACGTCTTTCGGCGCCAGACCCAGCGGCACACTGCCGCCTAGCTGCCGAATCATGGCCGAATCGAGCGGCTCTTCGCTGTCGAGGCCGCCGTTGACGAAGCCGATCTGGTTCTGACGCAGGTTCCAGTCGGCCTCGTAACGGAAATTGAGCTTGTTGTTGACGCGGTAGCGCGGCGAGATGGTCAGGCCGTAGCCCATGCGGCGGGGCCGCGCCGGCAGCCGCTCGTCGCGGGAGTAGGTGCGGATGCCGGCATTCACGTCGAACGCCAGCTTCTTGCGGTAATCGGTGGAGATGTAGCCACCCACGTTGACGCTGCCGGGCACCCGTACATAATATTCGCCCAACGGCTCCTTGCGCGGCTCGAAATAGTCGTTGTTGCGCGGATCAATATTGAGGTTGAACCCAGTGCTGAGGAAGCTCTTGGTGAAGGTGGTATTCGCGCCGCTGTAGAAGTTGGCACTCTGAAAGAGCGTGGGCCGATACAGCAGGCTGTGGCTTACCCCGAAATAGGTATTGAGCCGGTTCACCTTCCAGAAGGGCTTGTAGATGTTGTAATTGCCGTAGACTTCCTGCGAAATAGCATTGTTGCTGAACAGAATGCCCAGGTCGTTGGGGTCGTAGGTGTTCGACTCGATGCCGTGGGCTACGCCGTAGGTGAAGTTGCCGCTGATTTTGCTCACGTCCAGCCGGTACTTGTAGCCGTCGCGGTTGTCGATCTGCACCGTGTCGGAACCAAAGACGTTGCCGCGCCGCCGCGAGTAGTTCACCTGGCCCGTCACGGCGTAGGAGTTCTTCTTGTTGGCCAGCCGAAACAGGCCGCCGGTCACGTTGGCATCGTAGGTGCGGCCGGCGCGCGTGACGTTGGTGTTGATGAGCGAGACGTAGGAGTTGTTTTTCAGGCTCTGGTCGAGCACCAGAATGCTGTAGTTGCTGAACGGCTGCGTCAGGACCTCGCGCTCCTCGCCGCTCTCGGTATTGCGCACGGTGGCGTACACGTCGTTGCTGAGGGCGTTGAACACGCCGATACCCAGCCCTTTACTAGTGCGCCCCGACACCTTGGTGGCGTTCAGCAGCCGCGTCTCCGACGGGTTCTTCACCAGCTTTTCCTTGTCGCCCACGGCCACATCGTAAAATCCAATGGGCGTGGCGCCCACCCGGCGCGAGTAGAACAGGTTGCCTTTGGTAAACAGCTCGGTGCCTTCCGTAAAAAACTGGCGGTTTTCGTTGAACTGTACCTCAAAAGGCGAGAGGTTGAGCACCTGGTTGTCGCTCTGCACCTGCCCGAAATCGGGCACGAGTGTGGCGTCCAGCGTAAAGCTCTCATTGATGCCCCACTTGATGTCGGCGCCGCCGTTGAAGCTGGTAGTGGTAGGGCGCGTGCCGTCTTCGCTGAGCGGGTTGTGGTTGACGTAGCTGGAAATGTAGGGCGTGAGCGAAAGGCGCAGCGGCGGCTTCACGTCGCGCACGCCTGTGAGCGTGCCCCACTGGTTTACGAAGCCATCCACGGCGGGCTTCACCTCATTCCAGAAGAAAGCCTGGTTTTCCTTTTTGCGCTGCCGCATGAAGTTCAGACCCCACTGCTGCTCGGGCAGGCTGCTGAAGCGGATGGCCGAGTACGGAATCCGCATCTCCGCAATCCAGTCGGTGCCCCGGATACTGGTGCGCGAGTCCCAAACGGCGTTCCAGTTGAAATCTTCGCCCCCGGCCGGCGAGTAGCGGGCATCCATCTGCACGCCGCCCGTCGTAACGAAAAAGCCGTAGCCGTTGAGCTTATCTTGGTAGGTATCGAGGAAGATGCCGAAGAAATCGGTGTTGCCGAAATTGTCGCGCGGCGTCAGCTCCCGCAGAATCGAGTCGGCACTCACGTCGTGCATCACCGCCCCAATGTAGAGGTTGGCGTCGTCGTAGAGGATGCGCACTTCGGTGGGGTGCTTTTCAGGCGGGCCGGGGTTGGGGCGGTTCTGGATGAACTGCGTGGCCACCGGGGCCTGCTGCCACACGGCCTCGTCCAGCAGGCCATCGAGCTTGATGGCGTCCGTGATGCGGATAGCCTGCATCTGCTTTTTAGGAGCCAGCGTGGCGGCGGCTGGTGAGGCAGCCGCGGCGGGTTGCTGCTGGGCCGTTGCCTTCCCAACCAGGCACAAAAGGCTCAGCAGGAAGAAAAAAAAGGGCATACGAATGCGCATCACGGCAGATCGACGGGAGGAGAAGTGAATCAAACGGTGGAAATCGAGGGACAACGCACGGGGCGCGGCGCGGCCCGTAGGGCGCACACATAAATAGGAACGGGAGCCAGCCGGGCAGTAGTTGAGGCTGGTTTGGGCTATAGATGCGGCCCGTTCTTAAACCGTTGCTTGAGCGCTATATTAAGTTTTAAGGGAGTCGGGCCGGTAGCTCCGGCCGCCGTTGCAGCGGCGGCCGGAGCCGGCTCATGGGCACGCATTATTCACTCACAGAAATATTGATACTGGTATTTGATGGCTGGCCTTTGGCCGGATTACCCAGCAGCTTGCGGTACTTGTCGGCCATAGCGGCCGACTGCGGCTCGCCGTTCACCACCAGCCCCTTGTCGTTGAGCTGAAACATGAAGCTTTTGGCGTCTTTCTCAATCAGCCCGTCCTGGCGCAGCTTTTCCCGGATCTGGTCGGAATTGATGCGCGGGGGTGCCGGAACTGCCGGTACTGAAGGCACCGACGACACTGATGGCGCAGCGGGTGCGCTGGGTGGGCTGGGCGGCGCCGGCAGGCTGTAGCGGCGGCCGCTCACGTTGCTCTGCTGCTGGATATTAATGGAGCCGGTAGAACTAAGCTTACGGCCGGTGCGGTCTTCGTAGAGCTTGCGGTACTTCTGCTGCAGAGCGTCGGGCTGCTTTTTGCCGTTCACGGTGAGGCTGGTGGCGCTGAGCGATAAGCTGTAGGTGTCGGTGTTCCGGATCAGGCCGTCGCGCTTCAGCTCGCTCACCAGCGCCTGGCGCCAGCGCTCATCTTCGGCGTCGCGGCGGGCCTGTTCCCGGTCGCGGCGGGCCTGCTCCTGGTCACGCACTGCCTGCTGCGCGTCGCGCACGGCTTGTTGGGCATCGAGGCGAGCCTGCTGGGCGTCGCGGCGGGCCTGAGCCACGTCGCGCAGGGTTTGCTCCCGCTCCTGTCGGGCTTCCTGAATCTGCTCCGCTTTCTGCTCGCGCAGGTTTTGCAGCTCTTCGCGCACCTCCTGCTGCTGCTCGGCATTCAGCTTGCCACTGCGCAGCTGCTCATTGAGGTCTTTCTCAGCGCTGGCAAACTGCTGCTCGATGTACTGCGACATATCAGGAACCTGCATCCGGGCATCCCGCATAGCCTCGCCGGCCTCAGCCATGGCCAGGCGCGAGAGTTCCTCGGCGTCGGCGTCGGTGGGGGCGCGGCCGGCCAGCGCGGCGCTGCTCATGCGCTGCGAAAGCTGCGCCATCCGCTCGCGGGTGGCCTGGCGGCGGTCGGCGAGGGTGTTGCCACGGTTGGGCTGCTGGGTTTTGGCCAGGGCCTGCTGGTAGGCGGGCAGCTCGCTGGCCGGCACCTTCTTGCCATCTACGTACACCTCCGAAATAGCGCCCTGCTCGTTTTTCACCACCACCGTCAGCCCCTTGATTTCGTTGAGGCGGGCCCGGCCGGATTTGGTGGACAGCTTGGGATTGGCCTGGCTGTACACCACCACCGTGTCATCGGAGCCTGGCTTCAGCTCATTGCCGCGGTAGTTGACCGTCAGGGCCTCGCCTTCCGGATTCTCGTCAGGGCTGGTTTGCTCCTGCGCCTGTGCTTCGGCCTGGACCTCTGCTTGCGCCTGATTTTCTGCATCCTCTTCATCGTGGCCGTCAGCAAACTGGGCCCGCAGCGCTTCCGCGCCCTTGTTTACCACGGCCGTGCTAAATGAGGCCGCGCTCAACGACAGCACGGTGCTGGTCGTGAGCACGCCCACGCTCAGCAGCACCACGCAGGCCGCCCAGAACCCATCCGAGAACGTGGGCGCCGTGGCGCGGTGCTGCACCAGGCGGCGCACCCGCCCCAGCAGCGAGCCGGGCTGGCCGGCGGCCGCCATAGCCAGCCGCGGCGTGAGAGCCGGGCGGGTTGGGGCGTGTTGCAACGTAGCCAACGAGGCCAGGGCCTGGGCCAGCACCAGCGAGTCGCCGCAAAGCTCGGTGGCCATGTCGTCGCAGCAGTTTTCGCGCTCGGTGCGCAGGCAGTTCGATAGGAACCACACGGCCGGATGGTAGAAGAACAGGATTTCGGCCACCGACTGCAGCAGATTGAACAGGTAGTCGCGGCGCAGCACGTGGGCCAGCTCGTGGGCCAGAATAGCCTCCAGCTCCGCCCCCGACATGCCCGAAGCGGCACTCATGGGCAGCAGAATCACGGGTTTCAGCCAGCCCACCACCAGTGGCCCGGGCACCAGGCCCGAGGCCAGAATGCGCACCGGCTGGCGCAGGGCCGTGCGGGCCACCAGCGCATCGAGGCGGGTTTGCCACTCGGCGGGCAGCGCAGCTACCCGGTAGCGCCGCAGCCGCTGCACGTAGGCCAGGCCGCTCAGAAAGCGGAGCGTCATGGCCAGCATGCCCAGCAGCCAAGCCACCACCACCACCGGCATATTGCGCTCCAGATAGAGCTGGCCCGTGGTCAGCAGCTGGCGCAGCCGGCCGGGAGCCGGCGCGGCAGTTTCTCCCGTTTCAGAAACTACGGCAGCTTCATCGGCGCTCAGGCTGGCCGCGGCCACGCCCGGCAGCTCATCGGTTGCAATGCTGGCGGAATACGGCGCCTCCGTAGCCGGGGCGGCGCGGAACGTGCTGTAGTAATAGCCCAGCGTGATGCCGCTCAGCAGCAGCAGCGTGAGCAGGGCGGCGGCGGCCACCTTGTAGCGCAAGGCGGCGGCGTGGCGGTGCAGCAGCATCAGCAGCGCGGCGGCGGCCAGTGCCACCAATGCGCCCTGCCACAACGAGTGCAGCAGCGTCCAGCCCAGGGCGCGCATCAGCGCCGGAGAACCAAATTGTTCAAGCAGGCTCATCGGAGGAATCGTTGGAGGTGGAACGACGCTGTTGTTCGATTTCATTGAGCAGGCCCCGGATCTGGGCCAACTCGTCGGAAGAGGTGGAGCGCGTGCCCAGCGCCTGCATCACCAGCTTCATGGCCGAGCCTCCGAAGGCGGCGTCCACGAACCGGTCGAGGAGCAGGCCCTGGGTTTCCTCCTCGCGCACGGCGGCCCGGTATACGTGGGTTTTGCTGTCGTCTTCGCGCAGCACCAGCACCTTGTCCAGCATCAGCTGCAGGATCTTGAGCGTGGTAGTGTAGCCAACTTCGCGCTTCTGGCTCAGCTGGTCGTTTACGAACCGGACCGTGCTGGGGCCGTGCTGCCACAGCACCTGCAGTATCTCCAGCTCCGAATCGGTGGGCTTGGGAATGGGTTTTTCACTCATGAGTACAGGCGTTTGAGGTTCTACGATGATGTTCGTACTTCAAACATATACGAATGATGTCGTAGATACAAACTTAATCTACGATTTTTTTCGTAATATCTATAAAGCAACAAAAAAGCCGGCTGTAATAGCCGGCTTTTCGCGCACTAACTCTCTATTCAACAAGCACCTGTCAGACCACTACCGCCCATGCGCCTCACCCCGGCGGCGCGTGAGCGTGACGCGGGCCCGGTGACAGATGCCGCCCAGCGGCGGGTTGAACTTCGACACGCTGACCTTCACGGAGCGCACGTGCGGAAACTCCAGCAGCACGCGGTCCAGCACGCGGTGCCCGACGTGCTCCAGCAAACGCGCCGGGGCCAGCATTTCCTCGGCCACCACGCGGTAGAGCACTTCGTAGTTCACGGTTTCGTGGAGCTTGTCGGAGGCGCCGGCGGCGTGCAGGTCGGTGCGGATGTAGAGGTCGACGCCGTACTTGTTGCCGATTTTCTGCTCCTCATCGTAGTAGCCGTGAAACGCGAAAAACTCCATGCCTTCCAGTGCAATCTGGCCCATGTGGTATAAGTTGAGAGGGTGAATGTGTGCCGTATGCTCCAACAAGCGGCCTGCCGAGGCAGCGTTGCTGCCGAATGCTGCCACAGCGCGCCGCCGAAGCCGGCCAAAAAAAACGCAGCCTCTCCAAAGGAAAGGCTGCGCAAGGTCGGCTACAAAATCCGTGAAATCCGACTACTCCGCAAAATCAGTGATTCTGCAGCAGCGTTCTAGATTTCGTCGAAAAACGATTTCTCGGCCGTTACGGCCGCGGCTTGCATCACCGGCTGGTCGGTCTGGCCGGGGTGCATGGGCTGTACCGGCTGCGGAATCTCCGGCTGCTCGGTGCGGCCGGGCCGCACGTCGGGCTGCACATCGGGGTTGGGGGCGCCGGGCACCGGGGAGCCGGGACGCTCAATTTCGGGGTCGGGCTGGTTGGGCTTATTAGGCTGGCTGGGCTGCTCGGGTTTTTCCGGCTGGCCGGGCTCGGGCTGCTGGCCGGGCTTGGGGTTGTAGGCGCCGGGCTGGGCCGTGGGACGGGCCGCCGGAAAAGCCGGGGCCGAGCCGCCAAACGAAGCAGCAGAACCGCCGGCCACAGCCGCGGCCGACGAAGTAGAAGCAGTGGAAACGAACATGGGGGCAGAGTTTTCAGGTGAATCGGACGAGGTCCGGGTCACTTTTACGCTGGCTGCCCGCGAAAGGATGGCCGCCGTGCTGGCTTTGGGCCGGGCCTTGGCTTTTTCCACCTTGTCCAGCGCATCGGAGGCCAGGTGGTGCAGGTCGCGCACGAGGCTGTCGAGCTGGGCTTCGAGGCGCTGGCACTCCTGGCCCAAGCCACTCACTTCCTTCTGCATCTCGGCCACTGTTTTCTCGGCCTGCTGATAGGCGTCTTCCACCAGGAGGCGGGCTTTCTGGCGGGCGTCGGCCAGCAGCTGCTCGGCTTTCAGCTGGGCTTCGCGGATGCGCAGCTCGGCGTCGCGCTGGGCCTGCTCGGTGATGCTGTTGCCGGTGTCTTCGGCCGTTTTGAGGGTGCGGTAGAGGCTGGTTTCCACCTCGCGCATCTTGCTCACGTCCTGGGTGGCGTGGTCGAGCTTCACGCGCAGCTCGCGGTTTTCGTCGCCCATCCGCTCCCACTGCTGCGAAAGGGTGAGCAGAAACGCCTGCACTTCGTCCTTATCAAGGCCCCGGAAGGCTTTTTCAAAGGTTTTCTGACGGATATCGAGGGCCGTAATTTTCATAGGAGTGGGGAGTAGAAGTGGGCCGGCCAGATGGATTCTGCCAGCAGGCACCCGCCGCGGCCTAACGGCAACAGCCGTCGGACCGGTGGCCGGTTGCGCCATCTAAACGACGATGTGCCAACATCAGCATATAACAACCGGCAGACAGCTGCTTTCGGACCGGGACCGGAGTGACAACCGTGCTGGCGGTTAGCTTCCGCTGCTCAGCTGCCACACGGCCAGGCTGCGGTCGTCGCTACACGAAACTAGCCTATTCTGCCTTCCCGGCCAAAACAACTTGTTGACGGAGGTGCCGTGGCCGGCGTGCCGCGCTTTGTCCAGCACGCGCAGCAGCTGCAGCGTTTCGGCGTCCCAGAGCTTGATGCTTTTGTCCATGCTGCAGGTGGCCAGCAGCGAGCCGTCGGGGCTGAAGGCGAGGTGGTTGATGGTGAACAGGTGGGCCACAATGCTGAGCTGCTCGGCGCAGTCGGCGGCCAGGTCCCAGCGGCGCAGGTGGGCATCGCGGCCGGCCGTGAGCAGGTAGCGGCCATCGGGCGAGTAGGCGGCCGTGAAGATGGAATTGGTGCCGCCCTCCCACTGCCGCCGCACGGCCAGCGAGTCGGCGTCGAGCAGGCGCAGCTGCCAGTCGGAGCCGCCTACGGCCAGCTCGTTGCGCTCCTCATTCAGGGCCAGGCAGCGCAGGCTTTTGTCGGAGAGGCGGAGAAGGGTTTCCACGCGCCAGTCGGGGGCGCGCAGCACGGCCAGAGTACCGTCGCCGAGGGCCACGTACAGCCGCTGCCGGACTTCGGAATACACCATATCGAAGATGGCCGCCGGCGGCAGGGCCGTGGCAAATGCCAGCTTCTTCTCGCTCAGACTAATGCCCTGCACGCCCTGGAAATTATGGCCGATGAGCAGCAGATCCAACTGCGGCAGGTGCAGCAGGGCGTACACCGAGTTTTCCACCTTCGCCACCAGCTCGCCGTCCTGCGCATCCTCCGCGGCGCGCCAGGCGGCCACCAGGCCATCGGCGCCGGCCGAGTAGAACGTGTCGGAGCCGGGAGTGCCGGCCAGGGTATAAACGCAGTCGAGGTGGCCGGTGAGGGCCGTGAGCTTGTGGGCCTGCGGACGGTGGAGAAACGGCATAAGCGGATAGAAGAAGCGGACAAAGGTAGGCAGGTAGCCCAGGCTTTCATGTAGCATAGGCTTTAGCCTGTGCCGGCCCAGGTAGCTCCAGCTAAAGTCTGTCCTCCCAGATCGGCACAGGCTAAAGCCTATGCTACATGCCTACCTTTGCCCCATGCCGCTTCACTCCCTCACTCCCCTATCCGGCCAGGCGCTGCTGGGCTTGTGGCAGCTCACCGAGCCGCCGGAGGCGCTTTGGCCGCTGCTGCCGCAGCCGCTGCACTACACGGCCCGCTTCCCGCAGGGCCGCCACGAAGACCGGGCGCGGCAGTGGCTGGCGGGCCGGGTGCTGGCCCACCAGTTGCTACGCGAACTGACCGACGCCCCCGCCACCCTGCACAACGACGCCAACGGCCGCCCGTTCTTTGCCGAGCTGCCCGCCTGGGGCGTGTCGTTGTCGCACTCTGGCGAGTGGGTGGCGGCGGTGGTGGCCCGCGACGCCGCAGTTGGCATAGATATTGAATTGGAACGCCCCAAAGCCCTGAAGTTGGCGCCGCGGTTTCTATCGGAAGCCGAACGGGCCGACGCCGGCAGCGACGCCGCCAAGCATAGTGTGTACTGGAGTGCCAAGGAAACACTGTATAAGCTGCATAGCCGCCGGGGTCTGGTGTTCAAGGAGCAATTGTTGCTCGACCCGTTCAGGCTGCGGGAGGCAGGTGTGTTGACGGGACACCTGCTCCTCGAAAACTCCCGCAGCCAACACCAGATCCACTATCAGCGCCCGGCTCCCGATTACGTACTAACTTACTGCGTGGAGTAACTGAGTAGTGGAGTAGCTGAGTAATTTGTTCTTAGAGCCAACAAATTACTCAGCTACTCCACTACTCAGTTACTCGCTACTCAGCTACTCCTTTACTCAGTTACTCTCTCCCATGTCCATTCGCCGAATTTCCATCCTGGCTGCCGCCACGCTCCTGTTTTGCACGGTTGCGGCTGTTGGGGTGGCCCGGGCCCAGGGCGGGCGCACCGTCAGCGACTTCAGCCTACGCAGCGCCACCAACACCGAAGTAGCCCTGAAAAGCTACGCCGGCAGCAAGGCCGTGGTGGTGGTGTTCCTCAACCCGAACTGCGCCTACTCCAAGCTCTACCAAAACCGGCTTGCTGCCCTAAACACGCAGTTCAGCGGCCGGGGCGTGCAGTTCCTGTTCATCAATGCCCCCATCAACCTCGAAGCCAGCGCCGACATAGCCGAGGCTGAGAAGCTGAAAATCAAAGCCACCGCCGACCTGCCCCTGCTCACCGACGAAGGCCAGAAGGTCAGCGCCCTGCTGGGAGCCACCAAAACGCCCGAAGTGGTGGTGCTGCAGCCCGTAGGCGACGGGTTTGCCGTGCGCTACAAAGGTGCCATCGACGACAACCCGCTGGTGGAAAGCGACGTGCAGGAGCGCTACGTGCAGCAGGCCCTCACCAACCTGCTGGCCGGCCGCCCCGTGGGCGTAGCCGACAAGCGCGGCGCCGGCTGCCTGATCAAGCGCAACTAGCTGCCCCTCCTACAATAGCCTAACGGGCCGGTCGCGCCACTGAATATCAGTGGCGCAACCGGCCCGTTTTCGTTTACTGGGTGCTGAAAACAGCGTTTCCGCTGTAAGCTAGTGCTTACTTGGCCGCCCGGGCCGCAATCAGCTCCAGCACGGTGGCCAGGTCCCGGTCGTGGCCCTGCACGAGGTCGGCGGCGGAGTACGTGACGGGCACGGTAGGCAGTACGCCCCGGCCGGTATCGGGGCCGGCGGGCACCTGGTGCACCACCCGATACACCGGGAATTGGACGAGCTGCCCGGTTTCGGGCAGCTGTAGCCGCCCCGAGAGCATGGCGTTGGAGCCGGCCTCGCCGCCCCCGGTTTCCTCGCCTACCACCGTAGCGCCGGCGCGGTGCTTGAGGTAGGCGGCCACGTAGCTGGCCATCGAGAACGTACCACCATTGGTGAGGACGTATACCGGCCCGTTGTAGTGCAGCTGGCGGCTCGGCCGGAACCGGAACACAAACTGGTGGCGGCCCCGCTGCCAGGTCTGGAGCGGGTTGGTGCTCATCAGGCCCGGCGTGGCCCGCTCCCAGAAGCCCATTGCCAGCTGCCGGCGCACCCGGCGCTGCTCGGGGCCGGTTTCAAACACAAACTGAAACGGGGCCGGCAGCAGGTAACGCAGCAGCGCATTGCCCCCGAACGCCTGGCCGCCGCCGTTGTCGCGCAGGTCGAGCACCAGGGCGCGCACCGGCCGTTGCTGCAGCGCCCGGAAGGCGGCTTTGTAAAACGACTTCTGCGAGCCGCTGAGCGTGTTCAGGTCCAGTACCGCCACCGATGAGTCCTGGGGTAGCAGGCGCAGGCTGTTGCTGCCGTGGCGCTGCAGCAGCCGGCCGGGCGCGGGCTGGCGGGCGGCCCGCGCCTGCAGGTTGGCCTGGGCGGTGTCCACGTCGGCTGCCGTCAGGCGGAGCGTCCGCTCGGTGCCGTTGGCGGCACGCACCTGCAGCACGTGTTCCTCGGGCAGCCCGAAGGCGTTGGCGTAGTAGGCGTAAGTGTTGCGGCGCACGGCATTGAGGGCGTGCGTCTGGTTGAGGCCATCGGAGGGCACCTGGCGGAGCATGCCCTGCAGCACCTCGGGCGCCGGGCGCTGGTTGAGGGCCAGCACTTCGTCGCCGGGCTGCAGCAGGCCGGGGCGCAGGCCGGGCGTGGCTACCACCACCAGGCGCCCCGCTACCGGTGCCAGCTGCAGCGGCAGCACAAACGGCGTAGCGCGCTTGGCCGCTGCCTGCGAGGCTTCCGAGGCCTGAACCGCGGTATGGCCGCAGCCCAGCGCCGCTACGTAGGGCCGCAGCAGCGCCCGAAACTCCCGCTCGGTGAGGGGCTGCGTGAGCTGAGCCTGCACTGCGGCCGCGCAGGAGTCGAGGTAGGCGGGCGAATGATAGGTGCGGGCGCCCAGGTGGCCGGCCTTCACGGTTTGGTGCAGCACCTCCAGGTCGTGGCGGAGCTGGGCGGGGGCAAACTGGCGGGTAAGGGCCGAAACAGGTGCGGCCTGCTGGGCAAGGGCGGGGGCGGCGATGCCAAAGCCGCTCAGCAATACACTCAAAAAGCGAGAAGAGAAACCCATGGCACAGAGGAAGTCTGGTTGATGGGAGCAAGATATAGGCGCACCTCAATATACGCCGGCGAATTCCACTGAAGCGCACGAAAAAGCCTCCGAACCGTAGATTCGGAGGCCTGACCGGCAATTGAGTAAGCAGCCGGGGCTACTCTTCTTCCTCGGGCGCGTCCGGCGGTGTGGCCGGCTCGTCGGTGAGGATGGTAAGCAGCTGGGCCACTTCGGTGGCCTTGGCCGGCTCCTGCAGCTTCTCGAAGCTGAGCTGCAGGTTGCGTAGCGCGCGCCGCACGATATCGAGGTGCGAGCAGGGCTCGTAGAAGATGTCGTTGGACGTGAGGTTGAGCTGCACGATGTAGTGCTCGATGTCGGTGCGGGTCAGGATCAGGCCCCGGTTGTAGCAGTTGATGTAGAACGGCTCGATAAGGGGCGTTTCGGGGCGGAAGGTGAGCACGAACAAGTTGGGCAGGTTCACACCGAACACCGGCAGCTCCAGGCGCTGGGCCACCAGCAGATAAATCACGCACAGCGTGAGCGGGTTGCCGCGCCGGGTTTCCAGCACGCGGTGCAGCATGGAGTTGGCCGGCGAGTGGAAGTTCTGAGTATTGGCCGCAAACTTATGCACCCGAAACAGCACGTGGTTGAGCGCCTGCACCTGCTCAGTAGGCAGCATATCGGGCCGCAGCAGGGTCCAGACCTCGAAGCGCAACTGCTCGATGGCCTTGTTGAGGCTCTGCAGGTCGGCGTCGGGGTATTGGTAGGAATTCAGCAGCCACATGCCTTCCAGCAGGTTTTCGCCGCCCGAGTCGCGCCACACGCGCAGGCGCTGCTGCAGGCCTTCAAACTGCAAATGGTGGATCAAATCTTCGAGGCGCTGCTGCTGCTGCGAGTCGAGGGTTTCTTCCCAGCTTTCTTCCAGAAACGGAATGATGGTTTCGCCCAGGCTCTGGATTTTCTCCTGAATCTGCGGGGCAATTTCCGGATCGTCGAGCAGGGAGATGAGGGCTTTGATTTCTTTATTGGTCATGGAGCGGCGGGAGCAGCGGCAGCGGGGCGGCAGAAGTCAGAAAGAGCAAAGAAACGCATCCGGCGCGTGAGTGCCGCACGTGGCTATCCGGAAATAACAGCCAGCCCGGGCCGATTTGTTCAGTTGGCAGCAGTTTTAGCCACGCAGGCAGCCGTTCAGTTCTTTTGTACCAAGGTTGCGGCAACATCAGCCTACGCCAACTGGCCCGACGGATTCCGGCCGTCGGGCCAGTTGGGCCGTTGCATCTGCCATATCCCGCACTGCGGCATAGTGTTCTGCCGCAGTGCGGCTGAGTGCTTACCGAAACAGATTGGCTTTGGCCAGTTCCAGTATTTCGTCGCCGCGGCCGCTCATGATGGCTTTAAGGGTGTAGAGGCTAAATCCTTTCACTTGAGCCGCCTCGATGGTAGGCGGCATGGAAAGCTCGGCGCGCTTCACCACGGCATCCAGAATTACGGGGCCAGGGTGAGCCAGCATGGCGGCAATGGCGGCGGGCAGCTCGGCAGGGGCTGAAACGCGGATACCGCGCACGCCGGCGGCTTCGGCCAGGGCCGCGAAGTTGGGGTTTTCCAGCTCGGTGCCGTATTCCAGAATGCCGGCCGCCTTCATTTCCAGCTCCACGAAGCCCAGGCTGTTGTTGTTGAAGATGACGATTTTGACCGGCGTTTTCAGCTGTTTCAGCGTCAGCAGCTCGCCCATCAGCATGGCGAAGCCCCCGTCGCCAGCCAGCGCAATTACCTGCCGGCCGGGGTACGTAAGCTGGGCGCCCAGCGCCTGCGGCATGGCGTTGGCCATACTACCGTGATTGAAGGAGCCAATGAGCCGCCGCTGGCCGTTGAAGCGCAGATAGCGCGCCGCCCAGATGGTGGGCGTGCCCACGTCGCAGGTGAAAATGGCGTCTGCGGCGGCCTGCTCGTTCAGCAAGCGCGCCACGTATTGCGGGTGCAAACTGGTGTCGCCGGCCTCGCCGGTGGCCAGGTCGTCGAGGTCTTGGCGGGCCTCGCGGTAGTTTTCCTGGGCTTTCTCTAAATGCGCCCGGTCGCGCTTGTGGTTGAGTAGCGGCAGCAGAGCTTGCAGCGTAGCCGCCACGTCGCCCACCAGCCCCACTTCCACCCGTGCCCGCCGCCCGATATGCTCACCGCGCAAATCAATCTGCACGGTGCGAGCATCCTGGGGCAGAAACTGCTGGTATGGGAAGTCGGTGCCGAGCATGAGCAGCGCGTCGGCGTCCATGAGGGCGTGGTAGCCGGAGGTGAAGCCCAGCAGGCCGCTCATGCCCACGTCGTAGGGGTTGTGGGGCTCCACGTATTCCTTGCCGCGCAGCGCGTGCACCACCGGCGCACCCAGGGCTTCGGCGGTTTGCAGCAGCTCGGCGTGGGCCTCGGCGCAGCCGGCCCCAGCCATAATGGTCACACGGCTGCAGGTGTTGAGCAAATCGGCGGCGGCACGCAAATCCTCCAAGTCGGGCACCAGCCGGGCCCGGTTGCGCAGTATGGGCAGGCGTGGCTCCGGAGCCTCGGTTTTTTCGTGGCTGATGTCGCCGGGAATCACCAGCACGGCCACACCGCGCTGCGTGAGGGCCGTCTGAATCCCGATTTCGATGCAGCGCACGGCCTGGTCGGGGTGGGCAATCAGCTCACAATAGGCGCTGCACTCTTTGAACGTGTTTTCGGGGTGGGTTTCTTGGAAATACTGACTGCCGATTTCCGCGCTCGGAATCTGGGCGGCCAGGGCCAGCACCGGCACGCGGCTGCGGTGGCAGTCGTAGAGGCCGTTGAGCAGGTGGGTGTTGCCGGGGCCGCAGCTGCCGGCGCACACGGCCAGCGCGCCCGTAAGGTGGGCTTCGGCGCCAGCCGCAAACGCGCCGGCTTCCTCGTTGCGGACGTGTATCCACTCGATGCCGTCGCGCTTGCGGATTTCTTCGGTGATGCCGTTGAGCGAGTCGCCCACCACGCCATACACGCGGGTCACGCCGGCGGCCAGCAGGGTATCTACCAGTATTTCAGAGACGGTTTTCTTCGCCATAGTCTTCAGAATTGGGTTCGAAGGCTATACGGCAGATTGTGCGAACGGGCCAGTTATGGGGCTGGCTTATTCGGGTTTGCGGCCCAGGTACTCGTCGGTGAAATGCGCCCGGTGCGGCTCCTGCGCAAACTTATCGGCGTTGTACGCCGCCGACGTGCCGCGCGGAATCGACAACGACTGCCACTGCCCCGCCCGCACCAGCTTCCCGATAAACACGATTTGCCCCACGTGGTACGGGTAGTGCGCCAGCTGCCGGTTGATGGCCTCCGTGACGGTGTGCCCCTGGTTGCGGATGTACACCGGCTGGTCCCAGTTGTCGGGCGTGAGCGAGTCGAGGGCGGCCAGCAGGCAGCTCCAGCCTGCTTCCCAGCGCGCCAGCACCTCGGTCCGGGTGCCCAAGTCGTTATCGAATTCGGCCTCGCGCTGCCGCCAGGGCTTCTCGCCGTCGGTGGTCAGAAAATCGGTCCAGCGGGAGAGCATATTGCCCCACAGGTGCTTCACGATGGTGGCCACGCTGTTGCTTTCGGCGTTGGGCTGCCAGAACAGGGCCTCGTCGGGCAGTTGGGCAAACGTCTGGTCGCCGAGCAGCTTGTAGTACTCAAACTGCTTGCGGACGCTGGTGAGGTAGTCGGTATCCATGATTGCAGGCGGTGAAGGACGACAAGCCGGGCTACTTCTTCAGGTACTTCCGCGACGCCACCACCCGAAACTCGGGGTCGTCGGCGAAGATGCTGTTCAGGGAGCCGATGTGCGCCGCCCCAAACAGGGCCAGCACCCGCTTCGGGCGAACCTGCATAGCCTGCGTCACGATGTTGGAGTAGATTTTATAGTCGCGGTTTTTGAACACCGATATCAGCTCGGCCCCGATGTATTTCGGGTTGACGAAAGCCGTGTCCACCATGGCGTCGGGGTTGGTGAAGCGCCCATTCACGACCCGCGCCGGCGTGATGTAGCGCAGCCGGTACGCCAGGTTGTATACCTGCGGCTGGTTGAGGGCTACGAGGTAGTCGTGCAGGGAAAGCTGGCCGTTTTGCAGCGCGGCTTTCTTCTCGCCCGATACTTTGCTGAGCTCCGCGCCGGCTGCCTGGTACAGCTCAATGTTCTGGCCGGTGCGCAAAATGCCCTGCGACGTGCCGCCCGGCGCATTTGCGCAGTAAATCCGGGGCAGCTGCAGCTGCCGGCCCAGCCGGAACGCCAGCTGGTACACTTCGCTCCGGCCATCGGGCAGCGTGGTCAGGTCCAGCTTGTCCTGCCGGTACAGCGCGTAGAGGCTGTCGAGGCGGGGCTGCTCTTCGGGCAGACGTTCCACCACCACCATATCGGGCCGGTATTTGGCCAGAGCCGCCACGAAGCGGGCCGCATCGCGCTGGCCCGGCGCCGTAAGAACATCGGTGTTGGGGCTGTCTTTGCGGTAGAGCTGGCTCAGGTGGTCGGAGCCCACCATCATCACCTCGGCGGGCGGCGCCGACTGGGCGAAGCTGGTGGCGCGAAGCGCGAGAAATGCAGGAAGCAGTATAGGTATTTTCATAGTGCGATAGATAAACAAAACATACAGGTAGGAGCCGAAACCGGCCGACTCCGGTGATTACATCACATAGATAGATAATTTTCCGGCCCTCAGTGTAAGCAGCTGAGCCGGATAACAGATGGCCCCAACGGCCGGCCTTAGTCCATGACCAAGGCCGTTACCTGCTGACTTCGCCAGTACGCCGACAGGTCCCGCAGCAGCTGCAGCTCCTGGGCCGACTGAATCACGACCGGAAACGCCGCTTCCCGCGCCGCGCTCTTGTAGGTCAGCACAATGTTGCCAGCGCCCGAGCTTACGCCGCGCCCCCGCACCGCGCCAGCATACTGGTCCGACGTCACGACAATGCTTTTCAGGTCCCGGACCGCAATAGTCTGGTTGGCCAACAGCACCAGGTCCTGGCTCAGTTGGATGGTGCCCGGCGCCTGCCGCGGCCCCACCGAATTACCCGCGCAGCTTTCAGCAGGTAGAGCAGCGCCACAACCAATAGCCAGGCGGCCGACGCTGCGCCCGCTGCCCACAGCAGTGCCTGCAATGGGCCAGACAAGCCGCGGGTACCGGTGGTAGCGGCCCGCTCGCCCATCACCCGGGCTCCAAAGGCCGCCATAGCAAATGCGCCCAGCAGAAAAATCCCCGTGTAATGCACGGCCTTCACCCAGCGGGGTGGTTCAGCGCGCAACAACAAGCTTACCGGTTCAGCCATACAGCCATTCTGAATATACCTGAGTGGAACAAGGCCCATCATGTCGGCTGAAGCGGGCGGGTTCTGAAGACACTGTTGAAACGACGAGTGCAGATATGGGCCCGGCGGGCATGTCGGGCTGCAGCCGCGGGCTTACCGTTGCGCTTTCTTCCATTCCCTGAGGCCAACTACATCTTTGCGGACTGTTCTCAGCCATTGGCGGCCATATTTTTCCGTCAGGTAGTGGAACACCTGCTGGTTGTACAACACCACGCATTCCTTCACCGACCCTGTACAGCCTTCTTCGCGGTAGAATACGCCGTAGGAATTTTCAAATACAGTGTCTGCTGCAAAGGATTGCGGGGCAAACCCACTCTGCAAAATCAGAAACGGCAAGTGGTTGGCAATATCTGCCGCAGCCAACGAGGCGGCCCTACTACAGTCGGCGCTGGAGAAGGTCAGCTGGCTGGCGCCCGACGCGTTTGCTTCCGCGTCTGTCACTAGCCGGCGCTGACTGAACGCCACCGCTGGCACCAGCAGCCACAAGCCGATAAGTTGCACCGTGTTGAATACCCGCATGGCTGTCATCCTTTACACTCGAATCATGCTACCAGTATATTTCTTTTCCAACAGACGCGTGGTTATCGGCGTTGACACCCTGGGAAGTGGCGTCGCAGAGTTTCGGCAGCCGCGCCCGGCTGCCTGGAGTATAGCCTGCGCCGTTTCAGCCTCATAGGAGGTCGAGAGTCCTCATCATCAACCAGTCAATGAGCTACCCATAACAGTAACGGCCCGCCGCTTCGAGGGAAGCGGGCGGGCCGAATGTAGTTACAGTAGTCTAAACCCTGAAAATGACAATTCCCCTATTGCCCATTAGCCAGTATTGCCGCTAGTACAATTGGCGCGCAAAGGGAAATACTTAGCAGCATAATGCTAACTATTCCGTCCACGTACCAACAGAACTCAGGTGGCTTTGTATCCCATCTATCGGCCACAATCAGGTGGCGGCCGGTCAGTATCCGAACGACTGTATTCAACACCAAGAAGGCTAGCAGAAAACAAAGTGGTGCAAATAAACCAAAGCTACTTCTAGCTTCAAAAGTACCAGTCGCTCGAAGTCCTACAAAGATTAAAACCGATGCCATTATTAGGTGGCTCAGAAAAACGTATGCCTTACGCAAAGAGTTGTACGGCTTCGCAGATGGGTCTAGCTCGAAAAAACCATTGCACATATAAAGTACATAGCCGTAGCCAACAATTACGCTGATGATGCTGGCTGTGCTCATTCTAGTTGTACATACTCAATTTTGAAAGCGGCATACCAAGTGTAATTACATACAATCAGTTACCATTTCACGCATTTAGGCTCACACCTGAATCACGCCCACATTGTACGCCTTTTCAATCGGCGCGTGGTTGGCCATGCTGATACCCTGGGAAATGACTTTGCGGGTTTCCAGCGGGTCGATGATGGCATCCACCCAGAGGCGCGCGGCGGCGTAGTAGGGCGAGAGCTGCTCGTCGTAGCGGGCTTTGATGCGGTCCAGCAGCTCCTTCTCGGCTTCGGGCGTGATGACTTCGCCTTTGGCTTTCAAGGACGCTACCTGAATCTGCAGGAGCGTGTTGGCGGCGGCGGCGCCGCTCATCACGGCCAGCTGGGCCGTGGGCCAGGCGACGATGAGGCGCGGGTCGTAGGCTTTGCCGCACATGGCGTAGTTGCCGGCGCCGTAGCTGTTGCCGATGACCACCGAGAACTTGGGCACCACGGAGTTGGCCATGGCATTCACCATCTTGGCGCCGTCCTTGATGATGCCACCGTGCTCACTCTGCGAGCCCACCATGAAGCCCGACACGTCGTGCAGGAACACCAGCGGGATGCGCTTCTGGTTGCAGTTCATGATGAAGCGCGCCGCCTTATCGGCCGAGTCGGAGTAGATGACGCCGCCCATTTGCATGGCGCCTTTTTTGGTCTTCACGATTTTGCGCTGGTTGGCCACGATGCCCACGGCCCAGCCATCAATGCGGGCGAGGCCGCAGAGCAGCGTCTGGCCATAGAGGTCCTTGTAGGGCTCGAACTCCGAATCATCGACCAGCCGGTTGATGATGTCCATCATGTCGTAGGGCTTGGCACGGTCGGCGGGCAACAAACCCAGGATTTCAGCGGGGTTTTCCTTGGGGGCGGCGGGCGTTTTGCGCGAGAAGCCGGCCGTAGCGTGGCCGCCCAGCTTGTCGAAGATGTTGCGGATGTGGTCCAGGCACTCCTCGTCGGTGCTGAACTTGTAGTCCGTCACACCCGAAATTTCGGAGTGGGTAGTAGCGCCGCCCAGCGTCTCGTTGTCGATGGACTCGCCGATGGCCGACTTCACCAGGTAGGAGCCCGCCAGGAACACCGAGCCGGTGCCGTCCACAATCATGGCCTCGTCGCTCATAATCGGCAGATAGGCCCCGCCGGCCACGCACGGGCCCATGATAGCGGCCAGCTGCACGATGCCCATGCTGCTCATCACGGCGTTGTTGCGGAAGATGCGGCCGAAGTGCTCCTTATCGGGGAAGATTTCGTCCTGCATGGGCAGGTACACGCCCGCCGAATCGACGAGGTAGATGATGGGCAGCTTGTTTTCGATGCTGATTTCCTGGGCCCGCAGGTTTTTCTTGGCCGTAATCGGGAACCAGGCCCCGGCCTTCACGGTGGCGTCGTTGGCCACTATCACGCACTGCCGGCCCTGCACCCAGCCAATGACTACCACCACGCCGCCCGAGGGGCAGCCGCCTTCCTCCTTATACATCCCCTCCCCCGCAAACGCCCCGATTTCCACGGTTTCCGAATCCTTATCGAGCAAATACTCGATTCGCTCCCGAGCCGTGAGCTTGCCTTTGGCCTTGTGCGCGGCAATACGCTTCTCGCCGCCGCCAAGGGCCACTTTCTCCAGCCGCATTTTCAGCTGGAAGTTGAGTTGTTTGATGCTGTCTTCGTTTTTGTTGAATTCGAGGTTCATTGGGGGTGGGAATGGGTGGGGTTGTTTGGCTATCCTGAATTAGGACAGAATAGCCAAGCATAGATGATGGAGCAACAAAAAATCCGCCCCTTGCGGGGCGGATTCAAAGGTAAGAGGAATGCCGTTTGCGGCAGATACCTACTTGATAGTCGTTTTGGTTTCGGTTTCCGTCGTGGTGCCGTTGGGCTTCACGGTCGTGGTTTCCACCTCTTTCTTGGCTTTGTCCTTGCCACCGCCAAATACCGAGAAATGCACGTAGCGCTTGGGATTAGCCTGGAAATCGGTGAGCAGCGTGTTGGTGCTGGCAGCCGTGGCGTTGAGGTTGTTGTAGAGCGTGGTATCGTTCATCAGCTTACCCAACGAACCTTTCTGATCCGACAGCGAGCGGTTGAGCGTGGTCATGGTGCCTTGCGCCTCCGTCATGGTAGCGTTGAGCTTGCGCATGGCCGGGCCCACGGGGGCATTCTTCAGCGAGTCGCTGAGGGTGGAGAAGTTGCTGGCAATCCGGTCGAACTTGGCGCTGGTTTTATTTAGCTCCGAGGTCAGACGGGCCATGTTGGTGGTAATCTGGTTGATGTTGCGCTGGTTCATGATCAGCAGATTCTTCAGGGCCTCGGTGCTGCCTTGGGCGTTAAGCAGCGTGGCCTGCAGGCTTACTTTCGCCTCTTTGCTCAGGAAGCCGTTCACCTTAGTCAGCGTCGAGTCGACGGTGCCCAGCACGGGTAGCGCTTTAGCCTGGAAGGCGTCGGTGATGCTGGCCACGGTGTAGGACTTCAGTTCCTCGCCCCCATCATATATTTTGGAGTTGCGGCCCAGAAACAGCGTAATGGTTTTCGAGCCCAGCAGCGAGCCGCTCAGGCTGGCCACCGTCGAGTCGCCGACCACCACATCCTTTTGCAGCTCCACGGCCACCTTCACCTTATTGCCTTCTTCCGGCAGCAGGCGCATTTCCTTCACCTGGCCCACTTTCACGCCGTTCAGAATCACGGGGTTGCCCACTGTGAGGCCGTCCACATTGTCGTAGCGGGCATAGTACGTGTGGTCCGAGGAAAGCAGGTTGCTACCCTTCAGGAAATTAAAGCCCAGGTACAACGCTACCAGGGCCACGATGCCCAACAGGGCTACTTTGATTTCTTTCGACACGGTGGTCAAGGGTTAGTGAGAGGCGAGAGAAGACCGCTGCAACGCATGGTCTGGCAGGTTATTCCCCATTCATGGCCTCCAACTCGTTTTTATAGTCGCGGAAGGCCCGGAAGATACCCGAGGCCATATACGACTGATTGGTCTTATCGTTCAGGTAGGCTTCTTCCTGGCGGTTGGTCAGGAAGCCGGATTCGATGAGCACGGCTGGCATGGTGGATTTCCAGAGCACCAGAAAACCGGCCTGCTTCACCCCGCGCGAGGTGCGCTTTACGGTCGTGCGGAACTGCTTATCCACTTTTTGGGCAAACCGGATACTGTTGACGATATGGGCACTCTGGTAGAGCGAAAACAGGATGTGGCTCTGCGGCGAAGTCGGGTCGAAGCCGTTGTAGCGTTCCTTATAGTTGTCTTCCTGCAGAATTACGGCGTTTTCGCGCTTGGCCACCGACAGGTTGGCGTCGGTCTTGTGCGGGCCCATGGTCCAAACTTCGGTACCGTAGGCACCAGGGGCCGCGGCATTGCAGTGCACCGAGATGAAAAGGTCGGCATTGTGTTTGTTGGCAATGCCTGCGCGGTCGGCCAGCTCTACAAACACGTCGGTTTTGCGGGTATATACAACCTTTACGCCCGGCATGGAATCCTCTATCTGCCGGCCCAAGGCCAGAATGATTTTCAGGGCCACGTCGGCTTCGCGGGCTTTCACGCCGGCGCAGCCGCGGTCTTTGCCGCCGTGGCCGGCATCGAGCACCACGGTCCGCAGGCGGTAGCCCTGCGGCTTAGTTGAAAGAACAGGACGTGGGGTCGGGCCTTCCGGCGCTACCGCCGCCGGAGCACCAGAAAAACAGAGTAACCCCAGCAAACACAACGTGACAATATTCCGCACAGACTTCGTTAGTGAAGAGCAGCGACGCGCTACCTTTGCAAACCGCCACAAAATAAACGAATAAAACTACGTGGCCGTACCCGAGCCCTTGCCGACCGATACGATTATTTTTATGCGCGGATTTATTCTGCGGAGCCTACGGGCTACCGGGCCAGCTGTGTTGTGCCTGCTGGCGGCACTCGGACTATTGAATTTCACGGCCCGGGCGCAGGCCCCTACCCCGCGCCGGCAGCAGGCCACCTCGGTCCCCGCCGACGTGCGCCGCCCCGCTCAGATTCTGCGCGCCGACACCACCCGCTCGGGGCTGCAGCGCCCCCGCTCCGGCACCGCTGCCGACACCAGCGGCCTGGTGCGCCGCGGCAGCACGCCTGACTCGCTGAATGTGGCCGCCGGCGCCCGCAAAGGCGGCGTGGAAACCACGGTGAAATATGCCGCCAAAGACTCCATCCGGTTTGTGGTGGGCGAAAAAAAGGCCATCCTGTATGATGCCGCCAGCGTGAACTACGGCGAGATGGACCTCAAGGCTAACCGCATTACCGTCGACTACAGCAACAACCTGCTCACGGCCGAAGGCACCCAGGACTCCACCGGTAAAACCCGCGGCCGCCCCGTATTCAAGAACGGCGCCGAAACCTACCAGGCCGGCCGCATCAACTACAATTTCAAGAGCAAGAAAGGCAAGATTGCCGACGCCGTAACCCAACAGGGCGAAGGCTACCTGCACGCCGAAACCATCAAGAAAAACCAGTTCAACGAAATCTACGGCCGCAACGGGCGCTACACCACCTGCAACCTCGAGCACCCGCACTTCTACATCAACGCCAGCAAGATGAAGGTGATTCCGGGCCAGAAAGTGGTGACCGGCCCCTTCAACCTGGTGATTGGCGGCATCCCCACGCCGCTGGGGCTGCCGTTCGGCTACTTCCCCTCGCCCAGCTCCACCCGCGCCTCAGGCCTGATTATCCCTACGTTCGGGCAGTCCACGGACCGCGGCTTCTTCCTGCGCAATGGCGGCTACTACTGGGCTGCCAACGACAACATCGGCGTGCGATTCACCGGCGACGTCTACTCGGGCGCGGGCCAGCAGTTCGGTGGTTGGCGCGGCCAAGCCGAGATGCAGTACATCAAGCGCTACCGCTACAATGGCCTGCTGAGCTTCGAGTTTTCGTCAAGGCCCGCCGAGCGGCTGCTACAGGAAGACGGCGTGACGGCCTCAGGCGCGGTGTTTCGGCAGCCTCGCAGCCCCAAAACATTGTGGTTGCGCTGGAGCCACTCGCCTACCCCGCGTCCCGGCGGCGGCCGGTTTTCGGCCAGCGTGCAGGCCGGCAGCTCCGACTTCAACCAGCAGAACTCGTTTGAGCCGCGCCGCTTCCTGACGCCGGCCTTCTCCTCCACCATCAGCTACAGCAAGCAGTTGCGCAACGCGCCCATCAACTATTCGCTGAACCTGAGCCAGACCCAGAACACACAAACCGGCGAAATGAGCTTCGTGCTGCCCGACGCCACGGTGCAGGTGGCGCGGCAGTATCCGTACCAGTGGCTGGGCATTTCACCGAGCGGCAAATTCTACGAGCAGCTGTCCTTCTCCTACTCGCTCACGGGCCAAAACAAGGTTACAAATACCCAGGCGGCGCGGCAGCTGTCGGGTGTGCCGCTGCTGGGTGGCACCAACGCCGGCAGCGTCATCCCTATCAAGCTCGAAAATATTGCGACTCTGCTGCGCAACTCCCAGACTGGCCTGCGCCACGACTTCCAGATTCAGCTGGGCAGCTACAACGTGCTCAAGCACATCAACGTCAGCCCGGCCGTCAGCTACAACGAGGTCTGGTATTTCAAGCGCCTCGACTACAGCTTCAACCCCGTGGCTCAGGCCATTAGGGTAGATACCACCACCAGCTTCAACCGCCTCTACACGGTATCAATGGGCGTCAACCTGGGCACCAACTTCTACGGCACGCTGGTACGCAAGGGCACGCGCAAAATCCAGGCAATCCGCCACAAAGTCACGCCCAACATCAGCTACCAGTACGCGCCCAACGCCAACCCTGACTACCGCCAGAGCCTCAACCTGCCGCTGGGCACCAGCCTCGACGGGCAGGGCCGCCTGGTGGATTCGCGCATCTTCTCGCGCTACGAAGGCTTCCTGTACGGCACGCCCGCTGGGCAGCGCCAGAGCCAGGTGAGCTTCTCGCTGCAGAACGCCGTGGAAATGAAGGTGCGCAACAAGAACGACACCACCGGCACCACGCCGTTCAACAAAGTCAGTTTGATTGACGGCCTCGACTTCAACACCGGCTACAACTTCCTGGCCGATTCTTTACGTCTGCAGCCGCTCAGCGCCACGTTCCGGACACAAGTGGCGAAGAAGCTTAGCATCAACATTACTGCTTCCCTTGATCCTTACCAGCGCGACACGGCCGGACGCACCATCAACAAGTACCTCTTCGATCAGCAGAGCCGCCGCTTGGCGCGCCTCACGTCGGCCTCGCTGCAGATGAACTACCAGTTCAACCCGGCCCAGAACCCGAACAAGAAAAGCAACGTGCCCCGTGCCGTAGCCCCCGTCAACGACCCTACGCTCGGCAACCCCAACCCCATCAACCCCTACGAGGACTACGTGGATTTCGAGCTGCCCTGGGAAATGACCACCGGCTTCTCCATCCTCTACGTCGACCCGGGCGTGCGGCCTTCGCGTGGCACCTATGTGCGCACCCGCGCCTTCACCACGGCCGCCCTCAACCTGAGCGGCTCCGTAAAGCTGACCAGCAACACCCGCGTCGGCTACACCACCAACTACGACTTCATCAACAAAACGCCGGCCTTCACCTCGCTGGACATCTTCCGCGACCTACACTGCTGGCAGATTACGGCCAACTGGCGCCCGTTCAGCGGCTACGGCCAGGGCTACTTCGTGACCATTGCCGCCAAGTCGTCGCTGCTGCAGGATCTGAAGCTGAACCGCAACCGCACGTTCCTGAACTACTAACGTAGCACGCAGTAGCGCGAACTTGATAGTTCGCGTCCCCGAGCCGTTGGAATCGTTCGAACGGCGTGGGGGCGCGAACTGCAAAGTTCGCGCTACTGCTGTGCCAGCCCTGGGCGTGCGTAGCGGCTGCGTTTGGCCGGCTTATTTCTGAAAAATCCGCAGCTTTGACCTGCGGCTCCGGCCGGTACTTTTCTGTTTGCACCTCCCCACGCTCCTAATACCCTCACAACCATGTCTCAGCACAAAGAAGTCAAGCTCGTGACCACCCATCAGTTGCTGGCCATGAAGCAGCGCGGGGAGAAGATTTCCATGCTCACCGCCTACGATTTCTCGATGGCCACCATTCTCGACGGTGCCGGCATCGACGTGCTGCTCGTCGGCGACTCGGCCTCCAACGTCATGGCCGGCCACGAAACCACCCTGCCCATCACCCTCGACCAGATGATCTACCACGCCCAGAGCGTGGTGCGGGCCGTGAAGCGCGCCTTTGTGGTGGTGGATATGCCGTTTGGCTCCTACCAGGGCAATTCGTCGGTGGCGCTGCAGTCGGCCATCCGCATTATGAAGGAGTCGGGCGGGCACGGCATCAAGCTGGAAGGTGGCGCCGAAATCAAGGACAGCATCACCCGCATCCTCACGGCCGGCATTCCGGTGATGGGCCACCTGGGCCTCACTCCCCAAAGTATTTATAAATTTGGCACCTACACCGTGCGGGCCAAAGAGGAAGCCGAGGCGCAGAAGCTCATCGAAGATGCCCTGCTGCTGGAAGAAATCGGCTGCTTTGCCCTGGTGCTGGAGAAAATCCCGTCCTCACTGGCCAAGCAGGTAGCCGAGAAGCTCACCATTCCGGTCATCGGCATCGGCGCCGGCCCCGACGTAGACGGGCAGGTGCTGGTAGTGCACGACATGCTGGGCATCACCAAAGAGTTCAAGCCGCGCTTCCTGCGCCGCTACGCCGACCTGGGCGACATCATGCACGAAGCTGTGCAGCGCTACATTCAGGACGTAAAAAGCCGCGACTTCCCCACCCAGGAAGAAGCGTATTAAATTAATTAGTAATGAGTAATTAATAATTAGCAATTAGGGCTACTCCTACGTATCGTTTCTGCGCTGTGATGCAGGAAAAGGCACTTTCGAGCAATTCTTAATTACTAATTATTAATTATTAATTCTCCCCAAGTGAATCGTCCGAATCTGTGGTCGGAACAGAAGGAAATTCTGTTCGAAGACAACCATCTGCTCGTCATCAACAAGCCCGCCGGCCTGCTCGTGCAGGGCGACGCCACCGGCGACGAGCCCCTTTCGGCCAAGGCCGAGGAATACCTGCGCTTCAAGTACAAGAAGCCCGGCGCCGCCTTCGTGGGCGTGGCGCACCGCATCGATAGGCCCGTGAGCGGCATTGTGGTGATGGCCAAAACCAGCAAAGCCCTGAGCCGCCTCAACGAAATGTTCCGCGACAACAAAATGCACAAGACCTACTGGGCCCTGACCGGTATGTGCCCCAACCCGCTCAGCGGCCACCTTACGCACTGGCTGGTCAAGGACCCCATCCGCAACACCACCAAAGCCTACCCCGAGCGCCACGGCCAGGGCCTGAAATCGGAGCTGGACTACCAGGTACTGGGGCAGGCCGGCAACCGCTGGCTGCTGCAGGTGAACCCCATCACGGGCCGCCCGCACCAGATCCGGGTGCAGCTGAGCACTGGCCTGGGTACGCCCATCGTCGGCGACGTGAAGTACGGCTTCATTGCTCCGCTGCCCGACGTGAGCATCGCCCTGCACGCCCGCCAACTGGAGCTGCAGCACCCCGTCACGAAGGAAAACATGGTGCTGGTAGCGCCCCTACCCGACATGCCGCACTGGGAAGCGGCGCAGGCCTACTACTAGAGGTCCGATTGTAAAAAGTGAGAGGTGAGCCTTTCGTTCTGTAGTCCAAGTGGTCCAACAGCACGAAGAGCTCACCTCTCACTTCTTATAGGCTGACCTTTCATCAGCGCCAATCCAACAACATTTTGGCCTTTTATATAGCAAAATTGCGCTGCCGCCGGGTGTGGCCGTAGTTTTGTAAAACGGCTTCTGAACTAAACCGTGATGTTCGGGTTTTTGCGCTCAGACACTACAGCCGTCCCTGCACTGCTTCTAATCCCTTTCGGCCCATGGCAATTCTCGTTTTCTTCATTGCCCACTACTACCTCTCGCTGTTCACGCAGACATTCTACCTGCACCGCTACGCGGCGCACAAGATGTTCACGATGAACAAGTTCTGGGAGAAGTTCTTCTTCCTGTTCACCTACATCTGCCAGGGCTCCTCGTTCCTGTCGCCGCGGGCGTACGCGCTGTTGCACCGCATGCACCACGCCTACTCCGACACCGAGATGGACCCCCACTCGCCTCACTTTTCCTCGAATGCTTTTTCGATGATGTGGAAGACCAAGGTGATTTACAACGAAGTAGTGCTCGACAAGCACGACGCCGCCAAGCGCTTTGAAGGCGACACGCCCGAGTGGAGCTGGCTCGACAAGTTCGGCGGCACCGTGTATTCCCGCCTGGGCTGGGGCACAGCCTACGTGCTGTTCTACATCAACTTCGCCACAGCTTGGTGGCAGTACCTGCTGCTGCCGGTGCACTTCCTGATGGGCCCAATTCACGGCGCCATCGTGAACTGGGGCGGCCACAAGTACGGCTACCAGAACTTCGACAACCACGACAAGTCGCGCAACACGCTGCCCTTCGACTTCCTGGCTTTCGGCGAGCTGTTCCAGAACAACCACCACAAACTGCCCATGCGCGTCAACTTCGGCGTGAAGAAGTGGGAGCTGGACCCCACCTACTCGGTTATCTGGCTGCTCGATAAGGCGCGCATCGTGAAGGTGAAGCGCAAGTGGCAGGAATCGGTGCCGATGGCCGCTTAACTCCAGATATTTTGTTTGCCCTGAAAAGGCTGTTGCTGACCGGCAACAGCCTTTTCTGTTGCTAGGCAAGGATGCCCCGAACGGGCAGGCACTGGTTGAATCTGTGTAATCCTTTCAATCTGCAAAATCTGTGATTACCTTTGCACCTCATTTTCAACCAGACGCACGAGTTGCGTCGCTTAACCAACCCGGTTTATGGCAGTTAAAATCCGCCTCGCCCGTCGCGGCCGCAAAAAGGCCGCTCAGTTCGACATCGTTGTTGCCGATTCGCGCGCTCCGCGTGATGGCCGTTTCATCGAGAAAATCGGTACCTACGACCCCAACACCAATCCTGCTTCCATCAACTTCGATGGCGAGAAGGCGTTTGACTGGATCATGAAAGGTGCCCAGCCTACCGACACGGTACGTGCTATGCTCTCTTACCGCGGTGTGCTCTACCGCAAGCACCTGCAACTGGGTGTTATCAAAGGCGCTATTTCGCAGGACGTAGCCGACCAGCGCTACAACGACTGGAAAGAGCAGAAAGACGCTAAAATCGAAGGCAAGCGCACCAACCTCGGCACCGCCAAGGAGGAAGCTCGCAAAGCTGCCCTGGCTGCTGAGACCAAAGTGAAGGAAGCCCGTGCTGAGGCTATCCGCAAGAAAAACACGCCCGCCCCAACGGAAGCTCCGGCTGCTGAAGGCGAAACCACCGAGGCAGAAGTTACGGCCGAAACCACGGACGAAGCCGGCGCTTAGTTTTCTGGTGAATAAGGTATTAGGTGATTAAGTGATTAGGAGTTCTTCAGCCGGCCTGGCTGGGGTCTTTTACCACTTAATCACCTAATTCCTTACTTGCTTAACCACCTCTCCATGACACTCGACGACTATTATCAGCTGGGCTCCATTGGGAAGCCACACGGCCTGAAAGGGTTTGTGGTGGCCTTCCTCGACGTGGACGACCTGCAGGCTTACCGCAAGCTGAAGTCGGTATTGCTGGAGATGCCCACGGCACCCGGCAAGCTGGTGTCATATGATGTGGAGAAGCTGCAGCCGCAAGCCAACGAGCGGGCCCTGCTCAAGCTCAAAGGCATCGACCGGATTGAGGAAGCCGAGCCCCTGCGCAACGCCAAGCTCTACCGCCCCCTGCAGGAGCTGCCGGCGCTGGCCGCCGACCAGTTCTACTTTCACGACGTCATCGGCTACACGGTGCTCGACGCGAAGTTGGGCACGCTGGGCATCGTAGAAACCTTCTACGAGCTGCCCCAGCAGGACGTGCTGGCCATGCGCTACCAGGGCCAAGAAGTGCTGATTCCGGTGGTGGACGAGTTGGTGTCGCACGCCGACCAGGCCACCAAGACGCTGCACGTCACGCTGCCCGAAGGGCTGCTGGACGTGTATCTGCTGCCTTCCTCGCGCGAGCAGGACGAGCCCGACGAAACCGAAGAAGCCTAGTTCCGGCCATCATGCGCATCGACATCGTCACGTGCCAGCCGGATTTGCTGATCAGCCCCTTCGCGCACTCCATCGTGAAACGCGCGCAGGACAAAGGGCTGGTGGAAATCCATCTGCACGATCTGCGCCGCTATGCCATCAACAAGCACGGCCAGATTGACGACTATGTGTTTGGCGGCGGCGCCGGCATGGTATTGCGGGTAGAGCCCATTGCGGCCTGCTTCGATGCCCTGCTGGCCGAACGCAGCTACGACGCCATCATCTACCTCACGCCCGACGGGGAAACCCTGCGGCAGCCTCTGGCCAACCGCCTCTCTCTGGCGGGCAACCTGCTGCTGCTGTGCGGGCACTACAAGGGCGTAGATGAGCGGATCCGGCAAGCCTACATCACCCACGAAATCAGCATCGGCGACTACGTGCTGAGCGGGGGCGAGATGGGCGCGGCGGTGCTCGTGGATGCGGTGGTGCGGCTGTTGCCGGGCGTACTGGGCAACGAAGAATCGGCGCTCAGCGACTCGTTTCAGGACAACCTGCTGGCGCCGCCTGTGTACACCCGCCCGGCGGAGTGGCGCGGGCTGCCGGTTCCGGAAATCCTGCTCTCCGGCAATACCCCCAAGATTGACGTCTGGCGGCACGACCAGGCGCTGGAAAGAACCCAGCACCGCCGCCCAGACCTGCTAAATGGCTAGCTGAATTGAATGGTTGACTAGTTACCCAGTTGCCTGCCCCTTGAACGGCCAAGCATTCAGGTATTTACCCATTCAATATTTCAGCTTGCAATCCTAAAAACAGAGGGCTATATTTGCACCTCTTTACCCGAAACCCCAGACGGCGCGGCCGTCCTTCACAGTTTTTTCAGCCATGAGCGTACTACTCGATTTTATTCAGCAGGAATCCCAGGAGCGCCGCGCCAGCTTCCCCGCCTTTGCTGCCGGCGACACCGTTAACGTACACGTTAAGATTCGCGAGGGCAACAAGGAGCGCATTCAGCAGTTCCAGGGCGTTGTAATTCAGCGCAAAAACAGCAACTCCAACGGCGAAACCTTCACCGTTCGTAAGATTTCCAACCAGATCGGTACCGAGCGTATCTTCCCCCTGCTGTCGCCTAACATCGACAAAGTGGAAGTAATCCGTCGCGGTAAAGTACGTCGTGCCCGTCTGTTCTACCTGCGTGGCCTGTCGGGCAAAGCAGCTCGTATCAAGGAGAAGCGTCGCACGGTGGTTGCCGCTTAAGTCTTTCGACTTTCCTATACCGGCAACGGCCGGCTTCTCCCAGGAGAAGCCGGCCGTTGCTTTTTTGTTGCCTACCGTTGGTGTGCTCGTCTCTGGCTGGGAAGCCATTCAGGAAGCTATACAATAGACTAGAACGTCATGCAGAGCGCAGCGAAGCATCTCGCATGCTGATACAAGAGTATTATTGCAACGTCAGCATGCGAGATGCTTCGCTGCGCTCTGCATGACGTTCTATCGTGTTCTGAATGCCTTTTTAGGCACAAAAAAAGGCGCTTCCTTTCGGAAGCGCCTTTTTAGCTATCAAGCAGCCAGCTTGCGCTTACTCGGCCGGCTGGGCGCCCGACATCTGCTTGGCGGCGGCGCTCAGGGCTTCGCCCAGCTTGGTCACGCGCTCAGCGGTGTTGGGGTTTTCGGCGAATACGGCCGATTTGGTGGTATTGGTGCCGAGGCGGGCCAGCAGCTTGCCTACCAGGTCCTTGTCGATACCGCCACCGTTGAAGTGGGCCTTCAGGTCCTGCAGGTCTACTACAATCTGGTGCAGCTCGGGGTTGTTGACATCCTTCAGATCTTCAATCCAGCGCTGGAAGTGGTTGTCGATACCGGAACGGTCAGCTTCTTCCTGCAGGTCGCTGCCGAGGATTTTTACGGCGCCGTCGAGGTGGTTCTGGTGCTGGGTGTCGTCTTTGGGCTGCTTATGGAATGACATGTCGGAGAAATTTGGCTGCCGGCACTAGGCGGCAGGGTGAAACGTATGGGCCAACAAACGCAAGGGGTTAAGGAAAGGTTATGCCGCGGCCGGGCCGCAATACGCAGCAGACCCTTACTTTCGTTTCCTGGTTGTCGTCTCGTTTGTTGCTGCTTTGTATGAAAAAATTCCTGGTTGGCTATGGCCTGTTGCTCCTGCCCCTTTGCGCTGCGGCGCAGCCCTCAGCGCCGGCCCGAAGCGCGGCCCCCTACTGGCAGCAGCAGGTTAGCTACTCCATCGACGTCACGCTCGACGACAAGCAGCACCAGCTGACAGGCCGGGAGGAGCTGGTGTACACCAATAACTCGCCCGACGCGCTGCCCTTCATCTGGTTTCATCTGTGGCCGAATGCCTACCGCGACGACAACACGGCCTTCGCCCGGCAGCAGCTGCGCAACGGCAGCCGCAAGTTTCACTTCGCCACCCCAGAGCAGCGCGGCTACATCGACCAGCTCGACTTCCAGGTGAACGGCCAGCCGGCCAAGCTGGAGCTGGACCCTGAAAACCCTGACATGGCCAAGCTGCTGCTGCCGCAGCGGCTGGCGCCCGGGGCCAGCGCCACCATCAGCACGCCGTTTCGGGTGAAGATTCCCGATTCTTTCTCGCGCTTCGGCCACGTCGAGCAGAGCTACCAGATTACGCAGTGGTACCCCAAGCCGGCCGTGTACGACCGGCGCGGCTGGCACGCCATGCCCTACCTCGACCAGGGCGAGTTCTACTCGGAGTTCGGCTCGTTTGACGTGCGTATCACGCTGCCGGCCAACTACACGGTAGGCGCCACGGGCGTACTCCAGAACCCCGAGGAGCAGCAGCGCCTGCGGCAGCTGGCAGCAGCAGAACTTCCTATAAACGGAAATTCCAGCACGCCTCCCCAGTCCATGAAAGCCGAGCCCGACCTGACGTTCCCGGTTTCGGTGGCCGAAACCAAAACCCTGCGCTACGTGCAGGACCGGGTCCACGACTTCGCCTGGTTTGCCGACAAGCGCTTCAACGTGCGCAAAAGCGCCGTCACGCTGCCCTCGGGCCGCGTGGTGGATACGTGGGTGATGTTCACGAACAAGGAAGCTGAGAAGTGGGTGAAAGGCCTGCAGGACGTGGATTCGGCGGTGGTATACTACTCGCGCTGGGTGGGCGAGTACCCATATAGCGCCGCCACGGCCGTAGATGGCGCCCTGAGCGCCGGCTCGGGCATGGAGTACCCGATGGTGACCGTCACGCAGCCTTCGGCCATTGTGCACGAGGTGGGCCACAACTGGTTCTACGGCATCCTGGGCACCAACGAGCGGGACTTTGCTTGGATGGATGAGGGCGTAAACTCCTACGTGGAAAACCGCGTGGCTGCCCGCAGCGGCGAACAGGCCGGCGGCCTGCTGGGCTTGCCCACCAAAGGCGCCGCAGCCACTGCCCTCACTCTCAACGGCCTGCCCGAAGCCGCCCTCAACTACATTCCGTACCAGGCCGTGGCCAGCCGCAGCCTCGACCAGCCCGTCACCAACTTCGCCTCCGCCGACTACGGCAAGCTCAACTACGGCATCATCGTGTACGGCAAAACGGCCTCGCTGCTGCAGTACCTGGCGGCCTATCTGGGCCAGGCCAAGTTTGATGAGGCCATGCAGGCCTACTACGCCCGCTGGCAGTTCCGCCACCCCTACCCCGAGGACATGCAGGCCGTGTTCGAGGAAGTGGCAGGCCAGAAGCTGGGCTGGTTTTTCAACGACATGCTCAACGGCCAGAACCGCTACAACGCCGTGCTGTCGAAGTCGAAGCTGGAGAAGGGCCAGCGCAAGGTGCTGGTCCGCAACGACTCGCCGGCGCCGTTTCCGTTTCCGGTGGCCAGCCTCGATGCCAGTGGCCGGGTGCTGGAAACCCAGTGGACCAAGCCTTTCGCCCGCACTGACGAGTCGGACGACGCCGTGCTGCGCTTCCGCGACGAGAACGTAGCCAGCCTGGTGGTCGACCCTGACTACCTCACGCCCCAGCTCAACCGCCGCGACGACCGCCTGAAAACGACCGGCTCGTTCCGGGCGCTGGAGCGCATCCGGCTGCGGCCCATCCTGAGCCCCGAGCGCTGGGACCAGGCCGCCATCAACTGGCTGCCGGTGGTGGGCGCCAACACGTCGGATAAGTTTATGCTGGGCGCGGCTTTCTACAACAGCCCGCTCAACGTCAAGAAGTTCAGCTACCTGGCGATGCCCATGTACAGCTTCAACCAGAAAGAGCTGAACGGCATCGGGATGCTGAACCTCAACATCCTGCCGGAGCGCATCACGCGCCGGGCCGTGGTGGGCGTGCAGTTTCAGCGTTTTGAGCGCTACCAGAAGGTCGAGCCCAGCCTGACGCTGTCGTTCCCGCACTCGGCCTTCAACGCGCCGCAGCACACCGTGAAGCTAGCCAATACGGCCATTGAAAACCAGGACGCCGGTACCACCAGCAGCATTCAGTCGCTGGAGTACGCTTTCCGGGCCGGCAATGCCCTCTACCGCTGGGATGCCCACGCCGAGCTCAACTACCTCACCCCCGACCTGGCCAACGACAACTTGCGCGCCGATGCGGCTCTGCTACGGGCCGAGGCCAGCTACCTGCGCTACTACTCGCCCAAGAAGACCTTTTCGGTGCGCGTGTTCGGCGGCGCCTTCCTCAACAAAGCCAACGACGCGCCTTTCGTCATCGGGCTGAGCGGCAGCCCCGACTACCGCCGCCAGACTGTGTTCCTGGACCGGCAGCAGATTTCGCCCAGCCTGGCAGCCCAGCAGCACCAGTTTGATGGCCGCGACGGCGCTTTCAAGGCCTATCTGCCCGCCAGCAGCAGCCGCTGGCTCACCACGCTCAACCTGCAGGCCGATCTGCCCGTGACGCCGTTCGGGGTGTTTGCTGACTTCGGGATGACCAAGGAGCAGAACCAGGTAGCCGCCGGCCGCAGCCCGCAACGGGCCTACTACGATGCCGGCCTGTCGTTGCCGCTGTTCAACAAGCTGCTGAGCTTCTACCTGCCGCTGGCCGGCTCGCAGTACGAAAACGGCCTGCCCGGCAGCCGCCGCGCCCTCACCGACCAGCTCCGCTTTGTGCTGCGCCTCGACCAGCTCAGCCCCTTCCGGCTGCTGGACGAGCAGCTGGCCCAGTAACCGCTAGCGTATGCGCCTTTCCGCTTTGCTGACCCTCGCCGCGCTGGCCGCCGCCCCGCTCACCGGCTGCCAGACCCGCCCCGACGACCTGCCGACCTTCTCGCCGGAGCGCAAGCTGCTGCAGGTGGTGGTGGAAATGCCGGCCGGCACCAACCGCGCCCAGCGCTACGACGCCACCCAGCACCAGTTTGTGCCCGAGCGTCGCGCCGGCCTCGACCACGTGGTGGAGTTTCTGCCCTGCCCCGGCAACAGCGGCTTCATCCCGGGCACAACCACCGACGCACCCTCGGCCCGGCCCTTGGCGGCGCTGGTGCTGGCCGAAACCCAGCCAGCCGGCACCGTGCTGGAGGTGCTGCCCATCGGCCTCGTCACGCTCGACGACAACGGCCTCATGCGCCCCATCGTGCTGGCCGTGCCGGCCCGGCCCAGCCAGCAGATTCTGCCGGCCGTGGTCAGCTGGCAGGACCTGACTTCGCGCTACCCCGGCGCGCGGGAGGTGCTGCGGCAGTGGTTTCAGCACCAGGGCCGGCCCGGCGAAGTGCGCATCGTGAGCTGGAATGACGAGAAAGCCGCCGAGCAGCAGGTGCGCAAGGCCATGAACTAGAATCGCTGATTTGCGCTGATTGAGGTGATTTCGCTGATCTTTTTTGACTGGGAAGTACGTAGCGCTGTTACCACGCCCGAAACCTGACCGGATACTCCAGCTAGCACACCACAACTCCAGGCTGCACACTACAACTCCAGACAGCACATCACAAAAAAAGCCGCCCTGCAGGGGCGGCTTTTTGTTTTCGTTGGTGATTTCACGAACTGAAGAATCAGCGAAATCACCTCAATCAGCGAGAATCAGCGATTACTCGATTTTGGTCATGCGCTCCTTCACGGCTTCCAGCGCTACGCGCATGTTCACAATGTCGGCGCGGGCAGCTTCCTGCTCTTTCAGGTTCAGGTCGATCAGGTTGTTGTACTGCAGCAGCTCAGCGGCGTTCTGGGCCAGCTGCTGCTGGATTTCCGACTTGCGCAGTTTGTTCTTTTCGATGTCCTTCTTGATGGCATCCGACTTCTGGATAACCGCCATGTGGTTGTTCTGCGACGACACGAGCGAGCGTTCGGCTTCGGCTACCTGCACGGCCAAGTCTTCGCGGTAGAGCATGCGGGCGAAATCCTTGAGGTATTTCTCGGCCGACTTCCACTGCACAGGCGTGGCATCCTTGCCCAGGTAGGCGTTGCCTAGGTCGATAGACCACCATACCGACGTACCGGTTGGGGTGGCATCCACCTTGCTGATTACGCGGATGGGGGTTTTGGAAATGTCTTCAATCACCACACCGTCCATGGAGTAAACGCCTTTATCGGCCTTTACTTTGCTGCCGAACTGCGTGTCGAGCTGCTTTTTCCAGGAATCGTCAACCCGCTTGCTGTCCAGCTGAATTGTCACCCGTTGGCCTTTGCGCGGAATGCCTTTGATGGCCATATCCGTTTCGTCGACGGGGGATTTCTGCGCGTAGCCAGTCACCGACAGCACCAACATCAGCAGAGAGAGGAGTACGCCTTTTTTCATGTGTATGAAGTAGTTAAGAAGAGGGGGATTCTCAATTATGTCCGGTTTTCCTATTCCGGCTCACCAAATTTAACCACTGCTATTACATCTGCCTATGGGCTCTGGGCTTTTTTTCGGTTGAAATACACTTTTATTAAATAGATTATACTGAATACTGTTTAACTACTAAAAATACTATTTATATGCACCATTACCCGCTTGTCTGATATATTGCCTGATGCGTATGCTGAACAAAAGCATTTTTTCCTGGTTTGCCCAACTATGTCCGTAACCGTCTGCCGCAAAGAACATTTCAACGCCGCCCACCGTCTGCACAACCCGGCCTGGAGCCCGGAGCAAAACCAGCAGGTGTTCGGCAAGTGCAACAACCCCAGCTACCATGGCCACAATTACGAGCTGATTGTGCGCCTGACCGGCGAAATCGACCCGGATACGGGCTACGTGTACGATATGAAGCGCCTGAGTGACCTCATCAAGCGCGAGATTCTGGATACCTTTGACCACCGGAACCTCAACCTCGACACCGAAGAATTCCGTCACTTAAATCCCACTGCCGAGAACATGGCAGTAGTCATCTGGAACCGGCTGCGGACCCATATTGAATCCCGGCTGGCCCTCTCGGTTACCCTGTATGAAACCGAGCGCAACTTTGTAGAATATCATGGCTAATTCTGTGCCCGCGCCGGACGGCGACCTACGCCTCACCACCGACGCGCACCTGCCCTCCGATTTGCATACCCCCCTCCGCCCCGATGCCTTCGCGCTGAGCGACGACGAAAAGATTGCCGGTATCACGGAGCACTTCCGCGAAATCATGCAGCTGCTGGGCCTCGACCTGACCGACGACAGCCTAGCGGGCACCCCGCGCCGGGTGGCCAAGATGTACGTGCAGGAGTGGTTCCGGGGCCTCAACCCCGAGCACCGCCCCGAAGTACGTCTGTTTGAGAACCGCTACCAGTACTCGCAACTGCTGCTGGAGCGCGACATCACGCTGTTTTCGTGCTGCGAGCACCACTTCGTGCCCATCATCGGGAAGGCGCACGTGGCCTACCTGCCCGGCGACAACGTGGTGGGGCTTAGCAAGCTCAACCGGGTGGTGCAGTATTATGCCCGCCGCCCGCAGGTGCAGGAGCGCCTCACGCGCCAGATTGCCGAGGAGCTCAAGCAGACCCTGCACACCGACAACGTGGCCGTGCTCATCGAGGCCGACCACCTGTGCGTGATGAGCCGTGGCGTCAACGACACCAGCAGCTCCACCATCACGGCCGAGTACAGCGGTGCCTTCCAGGAAGACGCCACGCTCCGCGCCGAATTTCTCCGCCTGCTCGGTAAATGAGTTCCGGCTTTCTGCTTACTTGTCTCTAGCTTTGACGAACCCGCTGCCGCGGCTGCCACCAGCGGCCCGGCCGGTTTCGCCAACGGCGCGCCCGGCACGCAGAAAAACGGCACACGCACCAGAACCTCCCCACAATGTCCCGAAAAGTTCTCATCAGCGGCGGTACCGGCATGATTGGTACCCGCCTTGCCGAGATGCTCATTGATGCCGGCTACGAAGTGGCGCTGCTCAGCCGGCAGCCTGCCAACAGCCACTACCGCAGTTTCCGCTGGGACCCGCGCGCCGGCACCATCGACGAGGCCGCCATTCCTTACGCCGACTACGTGGTGAACCTGGCCGGTTCCAGCGTGTCGGACGGCAAGTGGACCGATGAGCGCAAGCGCGACATCATGACCAGCCGCCTGGGCGGCACGGCGCTGCTAGCCCGCGAGCTGGCCAAGCCCGGCCACCACGTCCGGGCCTTCGTGTCGGCCTCGGCCATCGGCATCTATGGCGACAGCGCTGACCGGGTGGTGAACGAGGAAACGCCTGCCGCATCTGCCGACGACTTCCTGGCCGACGTGTCGCGGCAGTGGGAGCTGGCGGCGCAGGACGTGGAGAAGCTGGGCATCCGCACCGTAATCAGCCGCATCGGCATTGTGCTCAGTCCCGAGGGTGGGGCGCTGGTGCCGCTGGCCCGCACCGTGAAGCTGATGGCCGGCGCCCCGCTGGGCTCGGGCCGGCAGTTTATGTCCTGGATTCACCTCGACGACCTCTGCCGCCTGTTCATTCAGATGCTGGAGGAGCCCAAATGGGAAGGCACCTACAACGCCGTGGCCCCGCACCCGGTCACGAACGAGGAGTTCACCAAAGTGTTGGCTGACGTGCTGCACCGCCCGCTGGTGCTGCCTAAAGTGCCGGAATTTGCCCTGAACCTGATGATGGGCGAGATGAGCGAAATCGTGCTGGCCTCGCAGCGCGTGAGTGCCGAGAAGGTACTGCGCCAGGGTTTCACGTTTGAGTATCCGAACCTGAAGCCCGCACTGGAATCGTTCTACGGCGAGGAATAAGCAGTTTCACGGCATACAACACACAGCAGCGCCCGGCCTTTCTCAAGACCGGGCGCTGCTGTGTAATAGCCATTCGGGATGCAAGCTTACAGGCTGTCCGGCACGGCCAGCGGGGTTTCGGCGTTGTTGAGCTGCTCCAGCAGGTTGTCGGCCACGATGGTGTCCACGGGTTCTGCACGGCGGCGGCGCGGCTCCGACTCGCTCACGCAGATGTACTTGCGGGAGATTTTGCCCTGGTATTTCGGGAACGGACCCATGGTGATACCCAGGTCCTCGTCTTCGTAGACCTTCTCCATGTACTTGCCGAAGATGGGCAGCGCCGTGCGGCCGCCTTCGCCCTGCTGCGAGTTCTGGAAGTGGATGCTGCGGTCTTCGCCGCCCACCCACACGCCGGTCACGAGGTCTTTGCTGACGCCCATGTACCAGCCGTCGGAGTAGTTGGAGGTGGTGCCGGTTTTGCCCCCGATCTGGTTGTCTTTCTTCCACAGCTCGTACTCCCACAGCGCCTGCGAGGTGCCGCCGGGCTCGTCCATGCCGCCGCGCAGCATGTAAAGCATCAGCCACGCCGTTTCCGACGGAATGGCGCGCCGCTGCTTGGGGTCAAACTGCTTTATCACGTTGCCGTTGCGGTCCTCGATGCGGGTCACAATCATCGGCTCACTCTGGAAGCCCTGGTTGACGAAGGTGCTGTAGGCATTCACCATCTCGTACACGCTCACGTCGCCACCCGAGCCCAGGCCGATACTGGGTACCGACAGCAGCGGGCTCTTGATGCCCACTTTGTGCGCGTATTTGGCTACGTTTTCCCAGCCTACGCGCTCCGTGAGCTGGGCCGTTACGGAGTTTACGGAGCGGGCCATGGCGTGGCGCAGCGTCATGTTGATGCCGGTGTACTCGCGGGTCACGTTGTCGGGCTTCCACTCCATGGGCTCACCGTTTTCCACGTAGTTGATGGTCACCCGCTCATCCCGGATTCGGTCGCAGGGCGCGTAGCCGTTGTCGAGGGCCGTGAGGTAGACGAAGGGCTTGAAGGTGGATCCGGCCTGGCGCTTGCCCTGCTTCACGTGGTCGTACTGGAAAAACTGGTAGTCGAGGCCGCCCACCCAGGCCTTGATCTGGCCCGTGAAGGGGTCCATACTCATCATGCCAGCGTGCAGAAAGTGCTTGTAGTAGGCCAGCGAGTCGAGGGGCGAGAGCAGCAGCGTGGTGTCGCCGTCGCCTTTCCAAGTAAAGACTTTAGTGGGGCGCTTGGTGTTGAGAGCCTGCTCCAGCAGGTCGGGGCGGCCTTTGTAGCGGGCGGCCAGCTCCTTGTACTGCTCGGTGCGCTTCATCTGGGTTTCAATGAAGCCGGGAATCTCATTGCCTTCCTCATCCACCCAGGGATTGGAGTCACGGTTTTTCCAGAACCGGTCGAACTGCTGCTGCAGCCGCTTCATGCGCTCCTGCACCGATTCCTCGGCGTACTGCTGCATCCGCGAGTCGATGGTGGTGTAGATTTTGAGGCCGTCGCGGTACATATCGTAGCCGTTATTCTCGCACCACTCATTCACGAACTGGCTCACGGCGCCGCGGAAGTAGGTGGGCGGGCCGTCGATGTGCTTTTCCACCTGGTATTTCAGGGCAATGGGCTGCTGTTGCAGCGCGGCCACCTCGGCGGCGGGCAGCATGCCGGCCTGGCCCATGCGCGTGAGCACCAGGTTGCGGCGCTTGCGGGCGGCCTCGGGGTGGAAGCGCGGGTTGTAGGCGGTGGGGTTGTTGAGCATGCCCACCAGCATAGCGGCCTGGTCGGCGGTGAGGCTGTCGGGCGAGGTGCTGTAGAAGGTTTTGGCGGCCACCTTGATGCCGTAAGCCTTGGAGCCGTATTCCACGGTGTTGAAATACATCCGCAGGATTTCCTCCTTGGTGTAGCGCCGCTCCAGCTCCACGGCCGTCAGCCACTCCTTGGTTTTGCTGACCAGCGTGCTTACCACCGGAATGTAGCCCAGGCCGCCCCGGGTTTCGCCGCGGCGGGTGTTGTAGAGGTTTTTGGCCAGCTGCTGGGTGATGGTGGAGCCGCCGCCGCTGCGGTTGCCCGTCACGACGCCCGACGCGGCGCGGGCCAGCGCCGTCAGGTCGATGCCGGAATGCTCGTAGTAGCGCACGTCTTCGGTGGCTACCAGGGCCTTTATCAGCAGCGGCGACATCTTGCTCAGCGGCACCGGCACGCGGTTTTCGCGGAAGTATTTGCCGATGAGCACGCCGTCGGCGGTGTAGATTTCGGACGGCTGCTCCACCTTGGGGTCTTCCAGCTCTTCCAGGCTCGGCGACTTGCCGAACAGGAACAGGAAGTTCATGCTGACCAGGATGGGATAGAGCAGAAAAAAGCCCACGCCCACCACAAACACGGCCCAGGCAGCCCGTGACAGGCGGTTCGACCAGGGCCGGCGCGGCCGGGGAGCGGGGTTTGTCTTCGGAGCTTGCGGAGCGGACATGCGGGGCAGTTAGGGCGGCAGGCTGGCGGAGCAGCCGCCAAAGGAACCACAAATATACCAGATAGGTACGGCCCCGGCCGTGCGAAAAGCACCAAACATCGTGGCCGCCCTGCGCTTGGCGGGCTGCGCGGCCGGCGGCCAATCTGCTTCCGCTCAGGCCAGCAGCAGTATCACCACCAACATCAAGGCCAGCCCTGCCATGGCTACTGTGGCTACGCCGGACCCAATACACCACACCAGCCGCCAGCCAGGGTGCTCTATCAGCAGGGTGATGCGCCACAGCCACAGCATCGTCAGGAAGGGAACCAGCAACGCGCATAGCTTCCAGACTACATGCGCCACTCGCACTGCGGCCGGTGTATTCGGGAAAAGCTCTTTTTCCAGCTGGATGCTGAAGATGGCCCCTGCGAACAGGCCCAGCACCCACCACAGGGCGGTGGGCAGCTGCCACAGGGCGCGGGCGGCGAAGAGTTGGAGATTAGTCATGTTGAAACCTTACTTCAATCCATTGCAAGAGCCATCAACAGAAAGAGAGCAAACGCAGGCGTGATTAGGTGAAACATCAGGCATAGCAGTAGCACAAAACCTCTTTTTGCTTCTTCCAGCAGGCTAGCTCTTTCACCAAGCCACATCGGTCGGGTAGCATACTGAAGAAGAATGATGTTGACGCTGCTGATTATAAGCCAAACCACAATTTCATGAAATACGATGTGGCTCACCTGGTTCTGCCGCGCTACACCATTAGCCAGCCACCATTGAGGCAGCATCAGCCATATCCACAGCACGGCACACACGGCAATCAGCACGCTCAGGGCTCGGCCGGCGGAAGGTGGAGTTGCCAGCTGGGGTTGGTAGCCGGATTTTGGGAGGTCGTCGGGCAGGATGCGCATGGTCGTCATGGCGTTAGAGGCTGGCCAGCGCCGCCGCCCCCTGCGGCGACCAAAGCATCATCAGCGAAAACACCGCGCCCAGCAGCAGCAGGAGCAGCACGCTAGTGACGGGCAGCACGGCCCGCACCAGGCGCAGGCGGCGCGAATCGGGGTCGGCGGCGCGCTCCTGCCAGGCCAGCAGGCCGGCCAGCGCCGCTACGGCGCCGGCACAAATCAGCAGCGCGACGACGGTAAGGGAGAATTGCAGCAGCATGACGTGGTGGGTTTGTGGGGTGGTGGATTGGTGGGTTTTACTGGCTGATGGTCTGGTAGGCCTGCCAGTCGGCGGCGGTATAGCTGGGCCAGTGACGGGCCTCCTGCAGGGCGCGGAATTCCTGCAGCCGCTGGCGTAGGCGGCGCTGGGCTTCTTCAGGGCTAAGGCTGGTCCAGGTGCCGTTGTAGGCTTCGTGCACGAGGTGGCGGCGGGTGAGCACGTCTGCATGGGCGGCCAGTTCGGGCAGCACCCGGTCGGGCATCTCCAGCAGGAAGCCGTAGTCGAGGGTGTGGAGTTGGGGGCGCAGGTTGTAGCGCGCAATCCAGATTTCCCAGTTGCCGACCGCAAAGCCCAGCAGCAGCAGATAGGCGGCCAGCGCATTGAGGCGCACCAGCGAGTAGGCCGAGCGGCGCTGCCAGATCTTGAGCAGCACCGTAACCAGCCCGAAAAAGGTCAGCAGCAGAAACCCGTACACCCCAATGCGCTTGTAGGCCAGGCCCGTGTGCAGGATGTAGTAGTAGTTGCGCAAGCCCACCGACACGGCCAGCACCGCGTTCTGCAGCACCCACACCGTGGCCAAACTGCGCAGCACCGGCAGGCCGGGCTTATAGAAGTTCAGGTTGCGGCGGAAAAACCACAGCACGATACCCATGGCCACCAGAATGCTCAGGATCAGCACATAGGTGCCTTCGTGCACAAACTGCGTGAGGTCGAAGCCGGGAGCCGGCTCGAAGCCAAACCACAGCCAGTTGATGTCAATGGCGTTGACGACCAGCAGCAGCACATTTACGAGCACCAGCAAACTGAGCGCCACTAAGTATTCCTTGCGCAGGTCGAGGGCCCGGAAGCGCTTCTCCCGGAAATCGGGCTGGCGCACGCCGAACGAGGCCACCCGGTTGCGCTGCCGCCGGATGAACTCGCCGAAGCGCGACTCAGTATCGGCGAAGTAGTGCACCGGCACCAGCACCAGCGCGGCCCCGGTCAGCAGCCAGCCCAGCCCGAAAAACAGCAGGTGCGGCACCGAGAAGTTAGCAAAAAGCGCCGCCAGCCACTCCCCTGCCCAGTCGAGCACCTGGCTGGCCGCGGCCTCGTAGCGCGGATTGGCAATCAGAAATAACACGTGAAACACGCCCAGCGCCAGCAGCGGCACGCCCAGCAGCCGCCCATAGTACCAGCTGCGGCCGAAGCGGCTGCCCAGGTCGCCGGGCAGGCGCAGCAGCGTCAGCAGGCGCGGCACCACCTGCCAGGCGCTGGCCAGCGCCGTCGCCAGCGCATACGCCACCAGACGCAGGTGGGGCTGGTTCACGAAGCCCAGCCACACCGCCAACGACGCCACGCAGGCCAGCAGCGCCGCCCCCGAGCCGTACCAGGCCACCATGGCCGCACTCAGCAGCGTGCCCGCCAGCGCCAGCCGAAACCCGCCGGAACGCCACTGTGGCGCGTGCCGCGGCAGCCCGGCCACCGTCGCGCCCACCACCAGCAGCGTGTAGAGCAGCATATTCAGGCCGGCCCGCTCGTGCCAGAACAGCAGATCGAAGACGATGGCGCCCACCGGCAGCGCCACTTTTTGCAGGGTGCTAAGCGTGAGGCGCGGCGCCGGCGCGGGGCCGGAAAAATCGGCAGCAGAAACAGACAGCGAATGGTTCATAGGAAAAGAGGATGAAGTGAAAAAGCAGGCCGAATGGTGCAGCAGCGCCTGAGTTGCAGGTCCGCTACTGCCGCGCTTCGGCTTTTTAAAAGAACTTTGTATTTCAAAGTTTAGAGGCAAAAAAAAGAGCCGTTACCCCCGCAACAGTTTTTCCAGCGCCGCCAGATGCTCCTGAAAGGCCGTTTTGCCGTCGGCGGAGGCGGTGTAGGTGGTGTTGGGCTTCTTGCCCACAAACTGCTTGCTGACCTGCACGTAGCCCGCCTTCTCCAGCGCCGCCACATGGCTGGCCAGGTTGCCATCGGTCAGCTCCAGGGTTTCCTTGAGGTCGTTGAAGCTCACCGCGTCGTTGGCCATCAGCACGGCCATCACGCCCAGCCGCACACGGTGGTCAAAGGCTTTATTGAGCGTGTGGATGACGTGTTTCAAGTTTGTGCTTCGTTGTTAGTGCTTCGTGCTTCGATTTTAGAGCGTAATGACTGGTGCTTAGTTGCTGTGTATATATTTTGAGACTGATAGATCATGAATTTCGAACGGCCTAAGCACTATGCACCAAGCACTACGCACTATTACTCACCGTTCGTAGCGGTTGTACATGAGCAGGCCGTAGCCGATGTGGCCCAGGCCGAAACCCAGCGCAAAGAACAGCAATCCGGCCCCGGGCAGCAACACGGCCAGCAGCCCCAGCGCTATCTGCGTGAGGCCCAGCCACCGAATTTCTTCCAGCGTGTACTTGCTGGCGTTCAGCAAAGCCAGCCCGTAGAACAGCAGCAACCCCGGCACCACCAAACTCACGGCGCCGCGCACAAACAGCGCCAGGCAAAACAGCCCGCCCGCCACCAGCGGAATAGCCAGGCTGAGGGCCAGCCGCCGCCCCAGCGAGTTCCACAGCGGCAATCCTGCCTGCCGGGCGCGGCGCAAGGTAAAGAACGTGGCCACCAGCAGCGCCGCCCCAATCATGGCGGCGGCCAGGCCTACCAGGTAGGGCAGCACCAGCAGCCGCTCGGCCGTGGTGCTTTCCAACAGGCGCAGGTAGCCGGTGGCGCCGTACTCGCGGCGCAGAAACCAATGCCCGGCGCCGGCGCCGGCCAGCGCTACCACGCCGGCCCCCACCCCACTCAGGCCGCTAAGCGAGATAAAGCGCGACGAGCGCTCCATGATGGCGCGAATCTCGGTGAGTTGGGCTAACGGATCTACGGCAGGCTTCATCATAGCTAAAAGCACTTTGTATTGCAAAGCACAGCAAAGCATTGCTTCTTTGCAAGCAACAACCCTAACTTATTTTTTATGCAGACAGATTCTCGCGCGCTGGCGCACCGCCATATGTGGCTTTCCTGGTGGTGGGGTGTGGGACTGGTGTGGATTGCGGTGGTGGGGTGGCTACTATTTTGGGTCGAAAAAAAGATATCCGCTTCTGAGGGCCTGATTTCCATTTTGCGTTACGTTAGCGGGAATCTGGCCTTAGGCGTATTGGGCACCATGTTGTTTCTGGGAGTTCCAGCGTTGCTGGGGGCGCTGGTACGGCGGCCGTTTATGCGGCGTGTATTCAGCAGCACTACTTCACCAGCACGCTTGTTACTACGCACCGCGCTGGTATTTGAAGGATTCGCGCTGTTATGCTGGGTGCTATGGGAGCTGCTCATCTTCTGCACCGAGCCACTTGCCTTTAAAATCCTGCCACCTCAGCATCTGCAAAGCACTGTCCCGGCATTTTTTGGCCTGAGTCTGCCGTGGCTGCTGTCGTCGGGGGCAACGGCTTGGTGGGTGACGCGGCCGGCAGCAGCCAGCCGGCCCAAATAGAGAATAAGCCGTAAGGCATAGCTCAAATTGGGTTTGCAGATTCCCAAACAAGTCCATTTTCAGGGAATCTGGGCATGTTTTTCGGTGCGTAGGTATGCAGCAACCAGGACAACGGGATTCTAGCTATTGCCTACCTTCTTACCCTTTCTGTTATGCGTTCTTTTACTTCCCTGATTTCCTCTACGGTTTTACGCGCACTGATTTTGTGGATTATGAGCAACCTGGGCGGCACCCTGCTGCTGGGTGCTATTCTGGCTTCCGGCCGGTTCGAAGATGCTTCCATTGCCCTAATCACAGGAATGCTGGCCCTCATTGTTACGGCACCGCTGGTTCCCCTTGCGGTGCCGTTTCTGGCTTTATTGAGCCGGCTGCAGCCCAACTGGTCGCGCCGCTCGATGGCCGCGCTGGGCGTGACGCTGTTCTTTGTACTGGCCCACCAGCTGCTGGTGCTGCTGCTGCCGTTCCTGTCGTCGGTGAGCTTGCTGGAAATGACGGCCCCGTATCTGGTGGCCGCCTGGGCTACCGTTTTCTGGCTCTACAGCCCCGAAGGCCAGCAGCGCACCAGCCGCCAGCTGTGGGTGCGCTGGGCGCGGGCCCAGGCTAACGCGGTTCTGCGTATGTTCCGGCGTGAAATTACGCCTTCAGTTATTTGAGTTCGAAGACCTGCCCTGGTTTCCGCGGGTAGTGCGGGCCGGCATGATGGACTACCTGCGCTTCATGATTTCCACGCTGGGCACCTACCAGCCCATCGTGCCGCTGCTGCGCGACGCCCTGCACGCCACTCACCAGACCCAGCTGCTGGAGCTGTGCGCCGGGGCCGGCGGCGGCACCGAAGGCGTGCTGCGCACCCTGCAGGCCACCGGCCTGCCCGCTGCCCAGGTCACCCTCACCGACCTATACCCACAGCCGGCGGCCTGGCAGCTGCTGGCGGCCCGCACCCCGGGCTTGAGCTACGCCCCCGCCGCCGTTGATGCCACCGCCGTGCCGCCCGGGCTGCCGGGGTTCCGCACCGTATTTTCGGCCTTCCACCACTTCCCGCCGCCGCTGGCCGAGGCGCTGCTGGCCGATGCCGTTCGGCAGGGCGCCGGCATTGGCGTCTTCGAAGGCGCCGGCAAGCACTGGCTGGAAATTCTACTGGCCTGGACGGTGCTGCCCGTGGCGCAGCTACTCGTTACGCCCTTCATCCGGCCGTTCCGGCTGAGCCGGCTGCTGCTCACCTACGTCGTGCCGCTCATTCCGCTGTTCACCCTCTGGGACGGCACCGTGAGCATCCTGCGCATGTACCCGCCCGCGCAGCTGCTGGCCCTGGCCCACCGCGCCGATCCGCAGGGCAGGTTCCGGTGGCAGGCCGGCAAAGTGCGCCACTGGTGGGGCCCGCAGGTCACGTATCTTATTGGCGTACCGGCTGACAATTAGTAATTGATAATTAGTAATGAGTAATTGGCGCTTCTTTGGCGCGAGGCAGGGCGTTAGCAAATTCCAACCGGTTGCTTGGCCTGCTTTGTCCCTGAACCGGGCTTCATCCCCCAATTCCTCATTACTAATTGCTGATTACTAATTACAAAAAGGCGCTGCCGCTGCTTCGGATTCCGTTTTCGGTGTACCTGATGCCGGTGTTCTGGTTTGGGCTGAGCGCGTTGCGGGAGCCGTTCAGCGCGTGGCGGGCGGCGGGCGTGTTTGTGGTGCTGCACCTGCTGGCCTACCCCGCCTCCAACGGCTACAACTCCTACTACGACCGGGACGAAGGCAGCATCGGCGGCCTGAAAAGCCCGCCCAAAGTATCGGAAGAGCTGCTACATCTGGTGTATGCCTTCGATGCGCTGGCGGTGCTGGGCGGCCTGCTGCTGAATGTGTGGTTTGGAGTGCTGGTGGTGGTGTATCTGCTGGTTTCGAAGGCCTACAGCTACGAAGGCATCCGGCTGAAAAAGTACCCGCTGCTGAGCACGGCGGTGGTGGTGGTGTTCCAAGGCGCCTATACTTTTCTGATGACGCAGGTGGGCGCCGGTGCTGGCTATGCGCAGCTCACCGAGCCTACCAACCTGCTGCTGGCGCTGGTGAGCAGCCTGTTTCTGTGCGGCTCCTACCCGCTCACGCAGGTGTACCAGCACCAGGAAGACGCCCGCCGCGGCGACCGGACGCTCAGCTTGCGGCTGGGCATCCGGGGTACGTTTGTGTTTGCGGCCGGCGGGCTGCTGGCTGGGGCGGCCGTGCTGGCCTATGCCCTCTGGGTGCGCCAGGAAACGCGCCATCTGCTGGTGTTCCTGGCGGCCACCGGCCCGGTGGTGCTGCTGTTTGGCAACTGGGCCCGGGCCGTGTGGCGCAACCCCGCCGCCGCCGACTTCGAGCACACCATGCGCATGAACCAGGTGTCGTCGCTGTGCATGAGTGCGGCGTTTATTCTGATGCTGCTCTGGTAGCGGTTTTCTGAACGGAGCACTCCCTAACCGCGTATGCAGCCCTGATTCACCTCAGACTTTCTGCTATGCGAATTGCGCTGTTTTTGCCCGCTATTGGTTTGCTGGCCGCCTGCTCCACACCCGACGCCAGCCAGTCGTCCGCAACCACTTCTCCCGCGGCAGACTCTTCTGCCCGCCTCGAACCCATGGATACGGCCCGGGCCAGCACCGCCACTCCACAGGCAGACACGCTCAAAACGGTGCGCCGCCGCCACGTCTTCTCCGCCCCAGCCTCCCCCGACGAGTTCAAGCTGACGCTACGCGGCCAGGACGTACTCACCGGCCAGATTACGTTCACCATCACCGACGCCAGCGGCCAGGTTATCTTCCGCGAAATGCTCACGCCCGCCGACCTGGAAGCCAGCATGGTGTATGAGATGAAGACGCCCACCGCCACGCCCGCCGAGCGCGAAGCCTACATCCGCCGCCGCATGGACGAGTTTTTCGCCGACAAAAACTTCCGCCAGCCGGCCCTCACCGCCAAAGACGCCTACCAGGAAGGCGGCGCCGACCGCCCCACCTGGACCGAGCTGCAGAAGCGCCCCGATGCCGTGGGCTTCGTGTATCTGGTGGGCAAGGAAGACCGCCGCCGTATTGCCTATGCGCCCGGCGCCAAGCAGGTAGTGCAACTGCCCGGCCTCGGCAGCTAACCTGCCATTCCGATTGCCATCAACGCAGTAGCGCGAACTTTGCAGTTCGCGTCCCCGCGCCGTTTCAACAATTCCGAACGGTGCGGGGACGCGAACTACAAAGTTCGCGCTACTGCTTGTTTATAGCTTACAAGAATGACTACCCGGCCTGCTCCAGCGCCTGCGTGAGGCCGTCGGCAAACGTCTCGTAGGGCTGGTAGCCGCGCGCCAGTACGTAGCCTTGGCTACCGACCCGCAGAATGGTGGTTGGGAAGCCCTGCACTCCGATTTTGGCCACGGCCGCAAACTCCTGTTGGGTGGCCTGCGCCGTTTCGGGCAGGGCCAGCCGACGCAGGAACTCTGCCCCATCGAGGCCGTAGGCGGTGGCCAGGGGTAGGTAGGTTTTAGGCTCGTTGAGGTCGGCGCCGTCGCGGAAGTAGGCCACCTGCACGTCGTGGGCGAAGCGGGCGGTGTCGGGCTGATTGAAGTGGCGGAAGGCGCTGATGGCCCAGCTCGGCGGCGCCGAGTCCTGTACGCGGCTGCCCTCGGCGCCCACGGCCCGAAAGGCCTCCCCAAACTGCACGCCCGTCACGCGCTCCACCTGCGCCAGCGCCCCGCTGATGTAGTCCCAATCGTCGCGAATAGGGCCCACCTGCTCGCCCGTCACCATGCCGCCGCACAGCACCGACACCTCCACGCGGCCCGCAAACTCCTCCCGCACCCGCTGAATCACAGGGCTCATGCCGTAGCACCAGCCGCACAGCGGGTCGAAAAGGTAGAGCAACTCGGGAAGGTCGGGGGTTGGTTGGATGGGGGGCATGCGGATGAATTGATTAGGGTAAAGAGAGTTGGAAACACGTAAAACCAGAACGTCATTCCGAGCGGAGCGAAGAATATCGCCAGTGTGGTAGAAGTACTACACTGGCGATGTTCTTCGCTCCGCTCGGAATGACGTTCTACGTTTTTAAGCGCCTTCTAGCCGTTCATGGCCAGCAGGAATTCGCTGTTGTCCTTGGTGCCTTTCATGCGGTCCTTCAGGAATTCCATGGCCTCGGCGGGCGTCATGTCGGCCATGAACTTGCGCAGCACCCAGATGCGGCTCAGCTCCTCGCGGCTCATGAGCAGGTCTTCGCGGCGGGTGCCGGAAGCCGGCACGTCGATGGCCGGGAAGATGCGCTTGTTGGCCAGCTTGCGGTCCAGCTGCAATTCCATGTTGCCGGTACCTTTGAATTCTTCGAAGATTACTTCATCCATCTTCGAGCCGGTTTCAATAAGGGCCGTGGCAATGATGGTGAGCGAGCCGCCGTTTTCCACGTTGCGGGCCGCGCCGAAGAAGCGCTTGGGCTTGTGCAGGGCGTTGGCATCCACACCACCCGACAGAATCTTGCCGGAAGCGGGCTGCACGGTGTTGTAGGCCCGGGCCAGACGCGTAATCGAGTCGAGCAGAATCACCACGTCGTGGCCGCACTCCACGAGGCGCTTGGCCTTGTCGAGGGCAATGCTGGCGATTTTCACATGGCGGTCGGCCGTTTCGTCGAAGGTGGAGCTAAGCACCTCGGCTTTTACCGAGCGGGCCATGTCCGTCACTTCTTCCGGGCGCTCGTCGATGAGCAGAATCATCAGGTACACCTCGGGGTGGTTTTCGCTGATGGCGTTGGCAATTTCCTGCAGCAGCACCGTTTTACCGGTTTTGGGCTGGGCCACAATCAGGCCGCGCTGGCCTTTGCCGATGGGAGCAAACAGATCCAGAATGCGGGTGCTGTACTGCGTGGATTTGGTGGAGAGCTTGAGGCGCTCCTCGGCAAACAGCGGCGTGAGGCTGCTGAACGGCACCCGGTCGCGGGCGTCTTCCACGGCCCGGCCGTTGATGGTATCCACCCCAACCAGCGCGTAGTACTTCTCGCCTTCGCGCGGCGGCCGGATGGTGCATTTCACCGTGTCGCCGGCTTTCAGGCTGAACAGCTTCACCTGCTGCGGGGCCACGTAAATGTCGTCGGGCGACGACAAATAGTTGTAGAACGGGCTGCGCAGGAAGCCATAGCCGCCGTCGGGCATCATTTCCAGCGTGCCTTCGCCGGGCACCACAATGTCAAAGTCGTTGCGCTGGCGCTGCTGCTGCTGGGCGCCGGCCGCGCCTTCCTGGCGGCCACCGTCCTGGCGACCCTCCTGGCGGCCTTCCTGCCGCTGCTGGCGCTGCAGCTCGCGGGCGGCGTAGCGCTCCTCGCGGCGCTGCTCCCGGTCGGGGCGGCCGGCGCCGTCGGCGCGGGCGGCATCGCCACGCTCCGAGCGCTGCACGTCACGGTCGAGGCGGTCGGCGCGGCTGGAGTCGCGCAGGGCACGGTTCGGGTCACGCTGGTCGCGGTCGGGGCGGCCGGCTACGTCGTTGCGGAATTCGCGCGGGGCGTCGGCAATGCGGGCTACGTCGCTGCTGCCGTTGCGCAACTCGCGGCCGTCGCGCACCTGCTCCCGCTCGCGGGGCTGGTCGCGCAGGGGGCGCGCTACACCATCGGCCCGCTCGGGGCGGAAGATGCGCGGCGCCGGGGTCGGTGCTACATCTGAGGTACCCTCGGCCACAGCAGCCGGCACATCAGCTACCGCTGGCGCGGCAGCTACGGCCGGGGCAGCGGCCACTTCGCTGAAGGCTACGCCGGTGGCGGCCGGCGCCACTGCGGCTACCGGTGCTACATCCGACTGACCGGCGGCCACTACCTGGCCGTTGCGGCCGGCAGACTCGCGGGAGCGGCGCTCAGGCCGCTGGTACACTTTCACAGGGCGCTCGGCGCCAACTTCCGGAACTGGCGCGGCAGCTACCTCATCGGCAGGCATGGCGGCCGGCGCGGGAGCTTCCGCAATCGGGGCAGCGGCTGGCTCCGGGGCCACGGCGGCAGCTACGGGGCGGGCAGCCGGCGCGGCGGGTGCTTTGGCAGCGCGGCTGCGTGCGGCGGCTGGCCGGGCAGCGGGGGCGGCCGCGGCCGGCGCGTCAGCCGGGGCTTCGGCTACAGCGGCGGGGGCCGGGGCGGCTTCCGGCGCGGTAGCGCGGGATTTGGCGGCTGGTTTCACTTTTACGGGCAGCTTGTCGGCGGGCAGGATGGCCTGCTGATCGAGAATCTTATAAATCAGATCCTGTTTGCTGAGCTTTTTAAAGTTGCCGACGTTGAGCTCTTCCGCAATTTCCTTCAACTCGGAAAGAAGACGGTCTTTCAACTCTTCAATAGTATACATAGAGGCAATGAGGGGAGAAAATTCTGGCGGGGCCCATCCAACAGCGGAACATTACCTCAGACTCAGGCAATGTCCGGGAGCCGCAGGCGCGGCGTTCAGCACGGGGGGGGTGTTCGAAAAGGAACAGAGGGGGATGGTGGTAGGCGGTGGCGCTGGAAATATCCACGGACCGGACGTCAGTAAAAGCAACGACGGGCCCGGCATCAGCAGCCGGCTTGTTAACGCAATGTTAGCGCAAACCCGCCGAACTGCCAAACCCCCGGCTACATTTTGCGGGATTCCTGCGTGCTGCTGCTTTCGGCAGCGCTTTTGGCTGCAGCCTACGCGGTTAGCTCAACGAATGGCGGGGATGGCGCTGCCTCTGGAACGGGACTTTGCCCGGTTAGGTTCAGGTTGATGCCGCCGCCCGCGCCAGCCTTATATAGGCCGGCCGTAGAATCTGCGGAATCATTCGGCTACTTTTGCAGCATCCTCTTCCGCGTTTTCTGCCCTTATGCTACAAGTTTCCGTCCTGAGAGAGCACACCGAGGCCGTACTGGCCGGGCTAACTAAAAAGCACTACAAAACGGCTGAGGCCGACGTGCAGGCTATTCTGACGCTGGACCAGCGCCGCAAGGAGCTCCAGACCACCCGCGACTCAGCCCAGGCCGAGGCCAACGAGCTGGCCCGCCAGATCGGGGGGCTGATGAAAGCCGGCGACAAAGCCGGGGCCGAAACCCTGAAAGCCCGCACCGCCGAGCTCAAGCAGCACACCAAAGCGGCCGACGACGAGTTGACGCAGGTGGAAGACGCCCTCCAGCAGACGCTCTACAAGCTGCCCAACCTGCCCCACAGCAGCGTGCCCGAAGGCCGCGCCGCCCAGGACAACGAGGTGGTGCGCGAAGGCGGCCAGAAGCCCGAGCTGCCCGCCGACGCCCTCCCCCACTGGGACCTTATCAGGAAGTACGACATCATCGACTTCGAGCTGGGCAACAAGATTTCCGGCGCGGGCTTCCCGGTCTATAAAAAACAGGGAGCTCGCCTCCAGCGGGCCCTCATCAACTTTTTCCTGGACGAAGCCCGCGACGCCGGCTACGACGAGGTGCAGCCCCCGATTCTGGTGAACGAGGCCAGCGGCTACGGCACCGGTCAGCTCCCCGACAAGGAGGGCCAGATGTACCACGACGCCAAGGACAACCTCTACCTGATTCCGACCTCGGAGGTGCCGATTACCAACCTCTACCGCGACGAGATTGTGCCGGTGGAGCAGCTGCCCATCCGCAACACCGGCTACACGCCCTGCTTCCGCCGCGAAGCCGGCAGTTGGGGCGCCGACGTGCGCGGCCTCAACCGCCTGCACCAGTTCGACAAGGTGGAAATCGTGCAGATTACGCAGCCCGAAAACAGCTACGCCGCCCTCGACGGCATGGTGGCCCACATCGAAGGGCTGCTGCAGAAGCTGGAGCTGCCCTACCGCATCCTGCGCCTCTGCGGCGGCGACATGGGCTTCACCTCGGCCCTCACTTTCGACCTGGAGGTGTGGAGCGCCGCACAGGGCCGTTGGCTGGAAGTGTCGTCGGCTTCGAACTTCGAAACCTACCAGGCCAACCGCCTCAAGCTGCGCTACCGCGGCGAGGGCAACAAAACGCAGCTGCTGCACACGCTCAACGGCTCGGCGCTGGCGCTGCCCCGCATCGTGGCCGCCCTGCTCGAAAACAACCAGACGCCCGACGGCATCCAGCTGCCCAAAGTACTGCACAGCTACTGCGGCTTCGAGAAAATCGGGTAATCAAACCTTGATCAGATGAAAACGGCCCGGACAACCTGCGTTGTCCGGGCCGTTTTGCGTAGGGTTGGTGTCCGCGTTGTTTTCCGCAAAACGAAGCTCCTAGCCGCACTGGGCTTCACCTACTGGCTTTGCCTTATCTTACTTCCCGGTTTTACCCTAATCCGTTTCCTGCCATGACTACTGCCGACGCTCCGGATGCTGCCTACCTGCAACAGGAAATCGAGACGGCGCTGCGGGAGCCCGACCCGATACTGGCCAACCTGCTGATTACGCGCTGCCATTATCTTTTGTCAGAGGCGCTGCAGGTTGCGCTGGGAGCGGGTGCCGGGGCCAACTTTCATAGCTGGGCGGTGTGGGGCTCGCGCAAGGCTGGAGTAACCATTCGGCAGGAAGATTTAGATGACGCCCGGCGCGATGGCACCATTGTAGGAGGCATAGTGGGCGGTTTGGTAGGTATCGGGTGTGGGTGGCTGCTGGGCTGGGCACCTGCCTGGCTGCCGGCCGGCGCATTGCTGGGGGCCGGGTGCGGTATTGTGGCGGGGCGGCTGATTATCAGCCACAGCCGGCGGCACTCAGCCAGACTGATTCTGGCGGGCAACCGGACCGTATTGGAAGACATTGGCCTGCAAACCGTTCGGTTTCTGCGCTGGCTGGCCCAGGCAGCACCTACGCACCCGGCTGCTATTGCCGACTTCCTGGCCAACCTCCGCCCTGGCCCCGTGGGGCAGCAAAACCAGGAGCTGCTGCGGCAGGCTTTTTCACAGTATTACATTGCCCGGACCACCAACAACGCCGCCGAAAAGCAGCAGGCTGCTTATTTGGGCAACTGCTTTGCGGTCTGGCATGAGCATGTACGGCTTGAGCCCTACATTCAGGGCGCTATGCCGCTTATCATCCGCCGCTGCGTAACGGCGCGGCTGCTGCAGTTCGACATTGGCACTCTCCGCCTGGCCGTAGCCCGGGATGTGCCGGCCCCGCCCCTGCCTACTGAGCTGGACGTTGCGCCCTCGTCCCACATGCAGGCGGCCCTGGCGCTGCTACGAACAGGCAGCGGTACGGCCACTGCCGGCAGTTCTGCATTTGCCAGCACCACCGCCCACGACTGGACCCGTATTAAAGAGCGGATGCGCTACGTGTTTGCTTTATTCCGGGCTTTCCACACCGAGCCGCAGGTTTTTTCTATGCCCTATGAGCCAACCCAGCTGGCTGCAATTGCCGAAGGTCGGCGGCCGGTTGGGGCGCTGCACCAGGCTAACTAGCCCACCTGCTGTTATAGAGCGGTAGCAGCGCGAGCTTTGTAGTTCGCGTCTCCGCGCCGTCCGGGCGATTGTCGTTCTGGGGGGCGAACTACAAAGCTCGCGCTACTGCCCTAACGCCACTGCAACCAACGCCCTGCGTTGCGGCAGTAGCCTAAGTTGCTGAGTAGCTCCAGAGGGGCAGAATATTGATAGCACTCTTGGTCGATAAACAGAATAGAACCCCGGCGGGGCGATACCTGAACCGGGCGGTCGAGGTGTCGCCCCGCCGGGGCTTGCGGCAATTTTACGGCTATACTTCTACCGACATAACGCCCCGCTGGGGCTACGCAGTGACTCCGCCGCTTGAGTTGCCTTCTCGATACTTACGTCTTGCTACTTAAACCGCGGCCAGCACCGTCACGATATGCAGGCCGCGCATCAGGGTTTTCTGCACCGGGCACTTTTGCGAGATGACGTGCAGGCGCTGGCGCTGCTCGTCGGAGAGCGGGCCCAGCAGGCGCAGCTCCTTTCCCACCTGATCCAGCATTTCGCCGGGCTGCTCACACTTTTCGCAGTCGGCGGCGTGCACGCGCTGGTGGCGCAGGCGCACCTCGATGCCTTCGAGCGGCCACTTTTTCTGGGTGGCGTAGAGGCGCAGCGTGATGGCCGTGCAGGCGCCCAGCGCCGACAGCAGCAAATCGTAGGGCGTGGGGCCGCGGTCCTGGCCGCCTGCTTCGGCGGGCTCATCCACGAAGTAGGTGTGGCGGCCGGCCTGTACATCGGCCAGCAGCGCCTCAGGGCCCACGGTTACCAGCACGGATTTATCGGGCGTATCAGACATGGGCGAAATGGGTTAGCGGAAACAGAAAGTACGCATTTCGCCCGGCTTTCCCGTTAGCGCCCATCCTGCGTTGGTGGCAGCTCCAGGTTGAACTGGATGTCGCGCATGCAGCGAAAGTGGCCTTGGGGGCACTTTTCGTAGCCGATCTTCGAGCAGGGCCGGCAGCTCAGATTGGGCACTTCCAGCACCCGGAATTCGGTGCGGTAGGGATACATGCCGAACTCGGGCACGGTGTTGCCCCACACGCTAAAAATCTCCTTACGGAAAGCCGCCGCAATGTGCATCAAGCCAGTATCGTGGCTGACCACCAGGCTGGCCTGCCGCACCAGCGAGGCCGACTGGTTGAGGCTGAACTTGCCGCAGGCGTTGTAAATCGTTGTTCGTTGTTGATTCTCTGTGTTTCGTTGTTTGGGGAAGTAGTACGGGCTGTCGGGGATGAGCGGCGCGGGCGCGGGCGAAACGGCGGCGCCCGCGTCGAAGGCCAGCTCTACCACGTGGCCGGTGGTTTCGTCTTCGGGGCCGCCGAGTAGCACCACCGGGCGGCGCAGCAGGCCACACAGTTCGATGATGCGCTCCACGGGCAGCCGCTTGGTGGCGTGCTGCGCCCCGATGGCAAACGCCACGTAGCCGCGCCCGAACACCGGCGGCAGCGCCTGCGCTATGTCCACTTCGTCGGCTTCCGGGATGAAATAGTCCAGCCCCCGGCCGTCGTTCTTCACGCCGAGCGAGGCCGCGGCGGCTAGGTAGCGGTCCACGATGTGCACGCGCGGCATAGTGTGCAGCTTCAGGTTCACGAGCAGCCACTTGCGCCAGTTCAGCTTGTCGAAGCTGGCCGAGCGCACGCCCAGCCGGGTTTTGAGCAGCGTGGTGCGCAGGTTGTGGTGCAGGTCTACCACAAAATCAAACCGTTCGGCTTTCAGCTCCGCCACCAGCTCCGCGAGCGAGCCGGTGAGGCAGTGCACCTTGTCCACGTAGGGGTTATTGGCCACGATGCCGCGGTAGCCGGGCTTGGTGCAGAAGTGCACCACGGCCCCCGGCACCTGCTGCTTCACGGCCCGGATAACGGGTGTAGTCAGCACAATATCGCCGATGGAAGAAAAGCGCAGAATCAGGATTTTCATGGGAGAGTAATGAGGTGATGAAGTAAAAGGTGATGAGGTAATAAGGCATGACGTTTTTTTCACCTCATCACCTTTTACCTCATCCCCTCATCACTTTCTCACCCAAACAACGAATCCTTGAACTCCAGCGGGGGCTTGATGCCGGCTTTGCGCTTGGCGAAGTACTCGGCCACTTCCGCCGCCGACTTGGCATTGAAGGTCATGTCCTTGGTCAGGCCACCTTTGCGGCCCATGAACACGCCGTAGCGCATGTCGGCGTAGCCGTTGGTATGGTGCGCGTCGGGGTTGATGCTGAGTTGCACGCCCTGGTCCAGCGCGTAGCGCACCCAGCGCCAGTCCAGGTCGAGGCGGTAGGGGTTGGCGTTGATTTCGATGATGACGTTGTGCTTGGCGCAGGCGTCGATGACGGCTTTGTGGTCGAGCGGGTAGCCTTCGCGGCGCAGCAGCAGCCGGCCCGTGGGGTGGCCCAGCATGGTGGTATACGGGTTTTCGATGGCCCGCAGCACCCGCGTGGTGGCCTTGCGCTCGTCCATCTTCAGGTTGGAGTGCACCGAAGCCACGATGAAATCAAAGGTTTCCAGCACCGTGGGCGGGTAGTCTAAAGAGCCATCCGACAGAATATCCGACTCGATGCCCTTGAAGATGCGGAACGGCGCCAGCTCCTGGTTGAGCTCGTCGATTTCGCGGTGCTGCTGGCGCACGCGCTCCGGCGGCAGGCCGTTGGCGTAGTGCGCCGCCTGCGAATGGTCGCAGATGCCGAGGTACTCGTAGCCCTGGCCCTGCAGGAAAGTGGCCATCTCGCGGAGGCTGTGGCTGCCGTCGGAGTAGGTGCTGTGGTTGTGCAGCGAGCCGCGCAGGTCGGCGTCTTCGAGCAGCGTGGGCAGCTTGTTTTCGCGGGCCAGGGCCAGCTCGCCGAGGCCTTCGCGCAGCTCGGGCTCCACGTACTGCAGGCCGGCGCGCTCGTAAAGAGCGGGTTCGGTGGCGAACTGCTCGCGCTTCAGCCACTGGCGCAGCGTGGCGGGCTGGCCGGGCTGCGGGGTTTCGTGCAGCGCTTCGGCCAGATGGTTTTCGGCGGCGGTGCTCAGCAGCAGCTGGTTGGTGAAGGCAGCCGGCGCCACCAGCAGCACTTCCACCTTCACGCCCGAGGCCGTGGCCGTGCCGCGCCAGGCAAACGGGCCGCTGCGGCGCGGGTCTGGCGTGAGGCCGTCCAGGGAATTGAGGGTGGTGTGGGCGGCGGCCGGATCAGCGGTGGCAGCCACCAGCCCCACGGTTTCCACGGTTTCGAGGCGGCGGCGCACCTCGCCGGCCACGGCGGCTTCGGCTATGCCGGCGGTGGCCTGCAGGCGGGTCAGCAGGTCGTGGGCCAGCTCTTCGGCCTGCGGGTAGAGCAGCTTGCCGCGGCTCTGGTCGGTGAAGTCGAGGGCTTCGAGGATGCCCTGCTGGGTTTTCTGGCCGAAGCCCTTGAGCTTGCTCACCTCGTCGTTCTGGGCAGCTTCACGCAGCTGCTCGGCGCCTTCAATGCCCAGCTCCTTCCACAGGCTGCGGATTTTCTTGGGCCCGATGCCTTTAATCTTCAGCAGCTCTACCACGCCGGGCGGGGTGGCGGCCAGCAGGCGGGTCAGTTCCTCAAACGAGCCGGTATCGAGCATTTCGGCCACTTTGGCGGCGGCGGTTTTGCTCAGGCCGGTGCGGTCGGGCAGGCCCGTGCGGTCGAGGTCGGCCACGGGCACCGTCAGCTGCTCCAGGGCATTGGCGGTGCCTTCGTAGGCCCGGATCTTGAACGGATTTTCCTCGTGCAGCTCCATGAGCTGGGCGGTCAGGCGAAAAGCACGAATCAGGGCGCGGTTATCCATAGCAAACAAAGGTAGTTTGTGCGGGGTAGTTTACGGTATGCCGCCCCGTGGCCGCCCGATTTCTTTACATTCGTTGTGAGGCGGCGCCGTATACACCTGCCACGGCGCCTGTCCTGCCTCCATCACCTCTAACCCCTCTGCCTTTTATGCGTCTGTTCACTGTTCTGGCCGCGCTGAGCGTTTTGCTGCTGGCCGCCACCTGCCAGCCCGGCACCTCGGCCTCGTCGCCGCTCCGCAAGCTGGAGCACACCTGGCTGCACGCCCACGAAGAAGACCAGGGCGACGTGCGCGTGTACCGGCCCAACACCTACGCCTTTCCGCCCTCGCGCGGCCGTACGGGCTTTGCCTTCGAGCAAAACGGCCTGTTCACGCAGTTCGACATTGCCCCCACCGACGGGCTGGAAGGCCGCAAAGGCACCTGGAAAGCCGAAAACGCCCAGACCCTGCTCATCTCCCTCGACGACAAGAAAGACCCCGACTACCGGCTGGAAATCGTGTCGCTGGAAAACGACGTGCTGAAGGTGCGGCGGCTGGAAAAATAGCCCTCCGGCACGATTCTGGCCCCCTGCCCCACTGCGTTCCGTATCTCTCCCTTCCACTTACTTTCTCTCCCTATGCGCCGTTTGTTGTTTGCCCCACTCGTTTTGCTGCTGCTGCTGGTTCTGGGCGGCTGCCAGGACCGCGCCGATGCCGGGGTGCCGGCCGGTATTGCCGGCAAAGACTGGTTTTATGCCCACCTGCCCGAAGAAAAAGGTTTGCTGACCTACAAGCTTGCGGGCACCTTCGAGCCGAAGGGCGGCATGGGCATCGACGGCTTCCGCCTGGAAACCGACGGCTCGTTTGTGCGCCACACCCAGGGCCCCGACGATGCCGCGCTGGACGTGCCCGGCACCTGGAAATCCGAAGGCCCGGGCAAGTACCGCATCAGCCTCCGCAACGGCCAGCCGGCCTTCCTGCTCACGCTGGAGCTGCTGGACGCCGAAACGCTGCGCGCCCGGGAAAACTAGCTGCGCTGGCTACCGGACCCGGCAAAACAACCGGATAAAAAAAGGTGAGATTCCTGTTGCGGCTGCCCAACTTGCGGCCCGAAACAGCAACCTCACCTTTTTTCTTTTCCTGCAATTTGAACTACTGGCTCGTAAAATCGGAACCCGAAGCCTACTCCTGGGACACGTTTGTGCGCGACGGCGGCACCGACTGGACCGGCGTGCGCAACTACCAGGCCCGCAACTTCCTGCAGCAGATGCAGCCCGGCGACCTGGTGCTCTACTACCACAGCGTGAGCGACAAGCAGGTGGTAGGCGTAGCCCAGGTAACCGCCGCCGCCGCCCCCGACGCCACCGCCGAAGCCGGCAGCCCCTGGGTGGCCGTGCACCTGCAGCCGCAGCAGCCGCTGGCCCGCCCGGTGTCGTTGGCCCGCATCAAGCAGGAGGAGCGCCTCAGCCAGATCGGGCTGCTGCGCCAGTCGCGCCTGTCGGTGATGCCGCTCAAGGCCGCCGAATTCGACACGATTCTGGAGCTGGGGGCCTGATACCGGGGTCCGGCCGCATTTTTGCGGGGTCGGGCATGACTTTGCGGCGTCTGTCGCGTATCTTCCCTACTCTCCGGCTCCGCTCAGGCAGCCAGCCCCGGCCATGAAGCACCTCTTCCCGTTTCTGCTCAGTATCTGGTTGGTTGCGGCCGGCTCCGCCGGGGCGCAGCCGGCTCCGCCGGCGCCCTACACACCCGCCCAAAACGGCCGCCTGGAGCTGGATTTGCAGGAATATTCTGCCGAGGTGGAAGTGCAGCCCATGCTGCAGGACAGCAGTGTGCTGCTGCTGGTAAAGCAGGACGAGCCCGGCATCCGCAACGACACCTACACGCTCCAGAAGTACGACCACCGCCTGCAGCCCGGCTGGAACAGCAAGGTGGATCTGGCAGGCGAGTTTCAGTTTCAGCGGTTCTGTGCCGAAGGCGCTATGGCCTACGCGCTGTTTCAGTCGGGTTATGTGGAGCACCGCCTGATGGTGGCGGCCGTGGATGGCAGCACCGGCCAAGTGCGCACCGTGCAGTTCGACACCAAGCTCACGCGCGACGTCTACGACCTGAAAGCATTGGCCGGCAACCTCTTCGTGACGGTACTGGTGGATAATCACCTCACCATTCTGCTGCTGGACCTGGCCACGGGCAAGCACCAGTTTCTGCCCTCGGTGTACGAGCCGCTGCCGGCCCAGCTGTCGTTTCTGGCTGATTCGGCGGCGCAGCGGGCCGAGTTTGTGCTTAGCCAGAGTAACGGCTTCAAAAACCGGCTGCAGCTCAAGCACCTGTCGGCGGGCGGCACGCTACTTACCTCGGAGTTTGTGCAGGCCGAGAGCGAGCGGGGCCTGATTTCGGCCCAAATCAGCCCGGCCACCGACTCGGCTGAGGGCCGCCTGCTAGCCGGCACCTACACCCTGCGCGACCCGCGCTACTCGCAGGGCCTGTTCGCGGCCGACCTTACGGCAGGCGTCACGCCGTCGGGCTCGCGCCGCTCACTGCGGTTCTATGACTTTGCCAACCTCAAGCACTTCTTCGACTTCATGAGCCCCAACCGGGCCAGCCGGCTGCGGCAGAAAAGCGAAAAAATGCGCGCCGCCGACCGGGTGCTGCGCCTGCGATACCGCACCCTCATGCACGACCTGGTGCCATTCGAGGATGGCTACGTGATGGTGGCCGAAGTGTATTTCCCGCATTACCGCTACAACTCCTACGGCCCGAGCCTGGTGTACAACCCCTACTACTCGGCCTACGACCGGGCCAGTTGGGCCAACGGCAACCGCAACTTCGACGGCTACCGCATCACGCACGCCCTGATTTGCGGCTTTGATAAGCGCGGCAATTTGCTCTGGGATAATACGCTGGTGATGAAAAATGTGGAGCTGCGCACGCTCACCGAAACCGTACGCCTGCGTCAGCTCCCCGATGGCCGCCTGGCCGCCTCCTACCTGCAGAACGACAAGCTGTACTATAAGGTGATTGACCGGGCCTCGCCTTCCCCCAACGACCTGAGCGTCAACCTGACTACCTCGGCCCTGCCTTCTGCCCGCGAAAAGGCCACCAATACCACACAGGAAGGCCTAGTAACCTGGTACGGCAACCGGCTGCTGGCCTACGGCTTCCAGCACGTACGCGCCGAGCGCGGCCCCGACCGGGACGTATTCTTTCTGAATACCATCAGCTTCGAGTAAGCGCTGGGCCAAGAATGCCGGATAGCCATATTGCATCGGCGATAGAAGATAATAGTGGAGAAAGGTCCAGCCGTAGGGCTGGAATCGTCGTTTAAGACGCAGCAGGTACGCTGGCAGGGTAGTTGACCCGTAAGCTACTGATTGTGAAAATGCTTGCTTTCCGCTGGCGAATCGGTTGGCAGCGGCTCAGTTGAAACCTGCATCTTGCGTTCATCTTTCTCTCACTTTCTCTCCTTTTTTATGAACAAACGCGCATTTCTGTGGCTGCCGCTGGTGGCCTTACTGATGCTGGCAGGCTGCCGCGCCGCCGGGCCCGAGCGTCCGGCCCGCACGGTAGCCGAATTCTTCAACAAGTACGAAAACCGCTCCGGCTTCAAGGCCACCGACTGGTCGGCGGGCCTCACTACTCGGCTGCTGCTGGGCCGCTTGGGCAGCCTTGGCGGCGGCTCCGACCTGACGCAGGCGCTTTCGTCGGTACGCAGCTTTAAGGTGCTCACCTTCGCCCCCACCAGCAACAGCGCACAGAAACTGGTAGCCGATGGGCTGGTGCAGGAAGTGAACGGCCTGCTGGCCAACGAGCGGTATACGCCCCTCACCACCACTGGCGGCAACATGCGCTACGCCACCCGCATGCAAGGCGACCGGGTGACGGAACTGGTTACCACCAGCAGCGTTTCAGGCGCGCCCGACTCGTTTCTGCTGATGTCCATCGGCGGCAACTTCACACGTGAGCAACTCGACCAGCTGCTCAAGATTCTGCCTAACGTGGCCGACATGAGCAAGTAAGATCTGACTGCCCGTATTCCTGAAAAGGCTGCTTCTCACGAGGCAGCCTTTTTTTTGGCTTTGCGCAGGCGCCAACCGCCTCTTCAGTCTGCGGCATTTGCGGCGGTGCAGGTTCCCGAGTCACTATACCGACTCCCGCCAGCAAGGGAATCTCCTGGCTAACCGAAGCCGCAGAGGAGCCGCGTAACGGCTTAGGCATGGAGCAGCTTGGATAACACCCAAAACAAGCCGCGTAGCGGCGCCAGGTTTGTAGGCGAATGTGTCGCCGCTGCGTGGCTTGCAGGTCTTCGGCAGGCAGTGACACCTGCCGCCGATACGCGGCCTCTCCGCAGCTGAGGTTATTTACTATTTACAGCGTCTTTCAGATTGGTGCACCAGATAGTGCCAACGCAAATCAGCTCCATTGGCAATCAACTCGCCCTGCCTGCGGCCGGAGGTTGGTTACGGATACGCACAAAAAAAGCGGCCAGCTCAGGGAGCTGGCCGCTTTTGGCAGTTGGTTGGGGTATGAGCCGGCCGATTACTTGCGGCGCGGCGCTGGCTTACGGGCCGGAGCCTTTTTCACCGGAGCCTTGGGAGCTGCTTTCGGAGCGGCGGCCGGAATTTCCGGAGCTACACCGTACTTGGTTTCAGCTGGGTTCGGGTCACCGGGCAGGTACACGTCGAACTCTACGCGGCGGTTGATGGCACGGCCGGCTTCGGTAGCGTTGTCGGCAATCGGCTTGGTTTCGCCGTAGCCATGCGACACGATACGGTCAGCAGCAATGCCTTTGCTCAGCATGTACGTGCGGGCCGAAGCAGCACGCTCATCCGACAGACGCAGGTTGTAAGCGTCGTCGCCTTTGTTGTCGGCGTGGGCCGAGATACCGAGGCTATAGTCTGGGTAGTCGTTGAGGATCTGCACCAGACCGTTGAGCGTTGGGAAAGAAATAGGCTTCAGCGTAGCCTTATCGAAGTCAAACTGGATGAACTTCGTGGCTTCCTGCAGCTTCTTCTTCTCTTCTACCTTCATTTCTGGGCAGCCTTTGTTGGAGGCCGGACCGGGGCGGTTCGGGCAGCGGTCCTGGTAATCTGGAACACCGTCGCCGTCTTTATCGAGTGGGCAACCGGTAGCATCTACTGCTACGCCGGCTGGCGTGTTGGGGCACTTATCGCTGGCATCAGTTACACCGTCGCCGTCAGCGTCGGGGCAGCCCTGCAGCTCGGCTTTGCCGGGGGTATCGGGGCACTTGTCTTCCGAGTCGCGCACGCCGTCACCGTCACGGTCGGGGCAGCCTTCGAGGGCCGCCAGGCCTTTTTCGGTGGGGCACTTGTCCTGGTAATCCGGAACGCCGTCGCCGTCGCCGTCAAGCGGGCAACCGTTGACGTCTACTGCCACGCCGGCTGGCGTGCCGGGGCACTTGTCTTTGCGGTCGGAAACGCCATCGTTGTCTTCGTCAGCCTTTTTGCCGAGGGCAATGGTGAGGCCGGCGGAGTGCTGCAGATACCGGTCGTCGAAGCTGTTATCGTCGCGGACTGGGTCCATGTCGATGTTGGCGCTCAGCGGAAAATGCTGGCCGGTCTGCACAAACAGGCCCACCGACTCGCTCACGCGGAACGTGATACCGGCGGCGCCGTGCACGTCAAAATACGTGTCGCTGCCGTCGAAGGCGCGGGTGGTGCCGTTGCGGTTGATAACGCCGTCGGAGCTAATGAACGCTGCACCAGGAGCAATCAGCAGGTAGGGCTGGATGAACGCCGTTTCCTTCAGCGCCCAGCCGTTGTTGAGCTTCAGCTTGAGGCCCAGGTTGGCATTCACGATGTTGGCCTCGAAGAAGCTGCCGAACTGCGGCGCGCCCTGTACGGCATCGTAGTTTACCTTACCATAGTTAAGGTGCAGGCCCAGGTCGACGCCGGAAGTGAGGTAGCGGCTGAAAGAAATGCCGCCGCCCAGCTTCCAGTTGTCTTCATTGTTCCAGTACTGCGAGCCAAAGTTGCCTTTATACTGAAGCGTGTTGGCCGACAGACTGATAGCCGTTCGCTGGTCTGCGGTTTGAGCAAACACGCTAGGTGCCGCCGCCAACAGCGACAAACCCAGCGCGGCGCTGGTGGTAAGGAGTTTTTTCATGGTGAGAAAAATGTGGTGGAAATACAGGACAATAGAGCATTGCCCTATTAGTTGCCCGCAATTTACCGTCCTATACTTTCACCATTGCCCCAAGGTTGTGCTTAATCAAGATTCTATTTCGCAGCCAACCATTTTACCCGCTGTTAGACAGACTTTTATTGATATATACTTTGTCTATTATGCATTGCTGCATGACTTGATAGCAGGCCGCAAAAACAGAAAAGCGGCGAACCCAGAGGGTCCGCCGCTTTGGCTGGCTGTAGCACGCAACGCTTATGGCTGCGGTGCGCCGGGCACGAAGAACTCAAAATTGAATTCTACGCGACGGTTCTGGCTCATATTTTTCGACGACGTGTTTGGCGCGGCTGGCTGGCTTTCGCCGCGGCCTTCCGTCACGATGCGGGCCGGATCGAGCTGCTTGCCGGTGAAGTAGCGCTTCACCGAGTTGGCACGACGCTCCGACAGGCCCTGGTTGTACTCGTCGGTACCACGGCTATCGGCGTGGCCGATAACGCGCAGGCTGTACTCGGGGTGGTCTTTGAGGGCCTGCACCATCTTGTTCAGCGTGGGGTACGACGACGTGGTGATAACCGTGCTATTAGTATTGAAGCGGACGGGTTTCTCCAGGGCCTTCACGGCTGGGTCAATGGTCATGGGGCAGCCATTGGCATCTACCCGCGCACCGGCAGGCGTGTTGGGGCACTTATCCATATCGTCCTTCACCCCGTCGTTGTCGGAATCAAGTACGAGTGGGCAGCCGTTGGCATCTACCTGGGTGCCGGCGGGCGTGCCGGGGCACTTGTCATTTTTGTCGGCTACACCGTCGCCGTCAGCATCGGGGCAACCACGCAGCGCGGCCGTGCCGGCCTCGTCGGGGCAGTCGTCTTCGGAGTCGCGCACGCCGTCGTTGTCACGGTCGGGGCAGCCTTCAAGGGCGGCGGTGCCTTTCTCGGTGGGGCACTTATCCTGATAATCCGGAACGCCGTCGCCGTCGCCATCAAGCGGGCAGCCGTTGGCGTCCACCGCTACGCCCGACGGGGTAGCGGGGCATTTGTCTTTGCGGTCGGGTACGCCGTCCATGTCCTCATCCTTGGCTTTGCCCAGCGCCACCGTCAGGCCCGCGGTATGCTGCAGGTAGCGGTCATCAATGCTGTTGTCGTCGCGGATAGGGTCACCATCGATGTTGGCCTTCAGCGGAATGTGCTGGCCGGTCTGGATGAACAGGCCCACGGCGTCAGAAAGACGGAAGTTAATACCGGCTGCCCCAAAGGCGTCGAAATAGCTCTTGTCTTCGGCCAAATTGGTGCTGGTACCATTGCCATTGAAGGTTCCTTCGCGGCTGGTGAAAACCCAGCCCGGTGCCACCAACAGGTAGGGCTGAATTACGGCGTCCTCTTTCAGCGCCCAGCCGTTGTTCAACTTCAGCTTCAAGGCCAGATTCACGTTCACCACGTTGGTGTTGAAATTGGAGCCGAAGCGGGCGGCGCTTTGTTCAGGCGTGCTCTTCAGCTCCACATAGGCACCGCTCAGGCCCAGGTCGAGGCCGGGGGTGAGGTAGCGGCTGAAGGTGATGCCGGGGCCGTAATTGTTGTCAGACCACTTCCAGAAGTTAGAGCCGAAATTGCCCTTATACTGGTAGGCGCTGCCATATAGGCTGATGGCCGTTTTGCGGTCGGCTGTTTGGGCCTGCGTCCGGGGAGCCGCTGCCAGCAGCGTGAGTCCCAACGCCAGGGAGGGGGTTAAGAAGTTTCTCATAGCCAAAGCATTTGGTGAACAGAATCGCCCCGAAAAAGCCCCGGCTATATAGCCCGGCACCCTTCAGGAATAGAGTTCTATACATACAGCCGCCTCGGAAAGTTGCTGTATGCGCGGCCCTGGCTGGTACCGCGCACTGCACAATACCGGGTTAGCAGAACGCCTCCCGGCCGGGTTACCGCCTGATTTCCACCGCTCCCCGTTTTGGCCACCGGCTGCTGCTTGGCTACCGGCCCGCCAGTGCAACTTCCTGCCTGAGTGCAAAAAAAAGCCGCCTGATTTCAGCAGGCGGCTTTTCAGCAAGCAGTGAGTTCACCAGGATTTCTACCGGGCGGCGGCCATCAGGCGCTCGATATCGGCTAACTCCAGCGGAATATTCTTCATCAGGTCGTCGTTGCCGGTTTTGGTGATGAGAATGTCGTTTTCGAGGCGGATACCGAGGCCTTCCTCGCGGATGTAGATGCCCGGCTCGCAGGTGTAGACCATGCCCGGCTCGAAGGTGCGGTACTTGAAGCCCACGTCGTGCACGTCAAGGCCGAGATAGTGGCTGGTGCCGTGCATAAAGTACTTTTTGTAGAGCGGTGCGCCGGGGTCCTGGTTCTTCACGTCGGAGGCGTTCAGCAGGTCTAGCCCGATCAACTGCTCCTCCATAAACTGGCCCACGGCGGCGTGGTACTCTTCAATGTTGCCGCCCGGCACCAGACGGCTGGTGGCAAACTTCATTACCCGCAGCACGGCTTCGTACACGTCGCGCTGGCGCTTGGTGAAGGTGCCGTTGATGGGGATGCTGCGCGAGAGGTCGGCGGCGTAGTTGGCGTACTCGGCCCCGAAGTCGAGCAGCATGACGTCGCCATCCTTGCATTCCCGGTCGTTCGAGACGTAATGCAGGATGCAGGCGTTGGCGCCCGAGGCGATGATGCTGCCGTAAGCCGGCCCGCGCGAGCCCTGGCGTAGAAATTCGTGGAAGATTTCAGCTTCAATCTCATATTCCATCACGCCGGGCTTCACGAAGCCGAGCAGGCGGCGGAAGGCGTCGCCGGTGATGTCGGCGGCCTTTTGCATCAGCCGGATTTCCTCGGGGCTCTTAATGGCGCGCAGCTGGTGCAGCAGGCGGGCGGCGCGGCGGTACTGGTGCAGCGGGTAGGCCTCGCGCAACTCCTTAATGAAGCGGGCGTCGCGGGTTTGCACCTCCACCGTGGCCCGGATGTGCTCGTTGGAGTTGAGGTACACGTTTTCGGCCTCGTTCATGAGGGCCGGTAGCACACTCTTAAAGGAGTCGAGCCACATGATGGTGCGCACGCCGGTTTGTTCGCGGGCCTGCTCCTTGGTCAGCTTGTAGCCTTCCCACACCAGAATGTGCTCGGAGGTTTCCTTCAGAAACAGGATTTCGCGGTACTGCGGCAGCACCGCATCGGGGAAAATAACGAGGATGCTTTCCTCCTGATCGACGCCGGCCAAGTAGAACAGGTCGTTGTTCTGGCGGAAAGCCATGGTGCCGTCGGCGTTGGTCGGCATCACGTCGTTGGAGTGGAAGATGGCCAGCGAGGCCGGCGGCAGCAGCTCGCGGAAACGGCGGCGGTTTTCGATGAACAGCTCGGGGGCAATGGAACCGTAGCGCATGGGGCGGGGCTTGGGTGGTAAAGACAGAAGGACGCGGCCGGGGCGCGCCGGCTGCAAGTTAGGAGAATGCCGGGAGCTGGCTCGGGCCATCGGGCCAGGACTTTTCAGATCCAGACCACCGGGCAGTTGCGTATCATTGCAACCCACTTTCCTCGCATGCCTCCTGCTGCCCTGATGCCCGAAGCCCTGCCCCGGCCCCTGCTGCTCATCCAAACCGCCTTCATCGGCGACGTAATTCTGGCCACGGCGCTGCTGGAGCACCTGCACCGCACGGAGCCCGGCACGCCCGTAGACTTTCTGGTGCGCAAGGGCAACGAGGGCCTGGTGCAGCACCATCCGCACGTGCGGCAGGTGCTGGTCTGGGACAAGAAGCAGGACAAGTACCGCGGCCTATGGCGCCTGCTGCAGCAGATTCGGGCAGGCAACTACGGCCGCGTCATCACGCTGCAGCGCTTTGCCTCCACCGGTTTCCTGACGGCCTTCTCCGGCGCGCCGGAACGCATCGGCTTCGACAAGAACCCGCTGGCCCGGGGCTTCACGCGGGCCGTGCCGCACATCATCGGGGCCGGGGTGCACGAGGTGTCGCGCAACCTGCACCTGCTCGACCCCGCCTATGATGGCCCCGTTCCGGCCCCACGCCTCTACCCTACCGCCGCCGCTGAAGCCGCCGCCGCCCCATTTGCGGCCGTGGGTCCTTATCTGTGCATTGCGCCTACGTCGGTGTGGTTTACCAAGCAGTTTCCGCAGGAGCAGTGGCTGAAGCTGCTGGCGGCCCTGCCGGCGCACTACACGGTGTACCTGCTCGGCGGCCCGCCCGACGTGGCCGCCTGCGAGGCCCTGCTGGCCGCCAGCGGCCGCGAAAAAACGCTGAACCTGGCCGGAAAGCTGAGCTTGCTGGCCTCGGCGGCCCTCATGCGTGGGGCCGTGCTCAACTACGTCAACGACTCGGCGCCCATGCATCTGTGCTCGGCGGTGGGCGCGCCTACCTGCGCCGTGTATTGCTCCACGGTGCCGTTTTTCGGGTTCGGGCCGCTCAGCCCATTTTCGCGGGTGGTGGAAATTGAGGGCGACCTGGACTGCCGCCCCTGTGGCCTGCACGGCTACGCCAAGTGCCCGCTGGGCCACTTCCAATGTGCCTACGGCATCGAGACGCGGCAGCTGTTAGGGGCCCTGGCTGAGGCGGAGCAGGTGGGGAAAGGGTGATTCCTGGTGATGAGGTGATGAGGTGATGAGGTAAAAGGACGTCATGCAGAGGCGCAGCCTAAGCATCTCGCGTGCTGATGCTGGAGTGGTACTGGTATTCTGAACGTCAGCCCGCCAAATGCATCAGCGTCCCCTTGGCATGGCGGTCCTGCCTGTTGCCTGTCGTACCTTTGCAACCAGCTACGCTCTGGCGTGGTTATACAGGGCCGGGGCACACTATTTCAGTTCCGGCGCCCCCTACCCCAAGCCCCTACGCAATGTCTGATTACGACCTGTACGAGTTGCCGAACGGCATCCGGGTTTTGCATAAACAAGTAGTACACACCAAAATAGCGCACCTGGGCTTTCTGCTCGACATTGGCTCCCGCGACGAGAAGCCGGCCCAGCAGGGCCTGGCGCACTTCTGGGAGCATATGGCCTTCAAAGGCACCGAGAAGCGCAAAAGCTTCCACATCCTCAACCGCCTCGAAACCGTGGGCGGCGAGCTGAACGCCTACACCACCAAGGAGAAAATCTGCTTCTACGCCTCCCTGCTCAGCACCCACTTCGAGCGGGCCTTCGAGTTGCTGACCGACCTGACGTTCAACTCGGTGTTTCCGGAAAAGGAGATTGAGAAGGAGCGCGGCGTGATTCTGGAGGAAATGAGCATGTACCAGGACGCCCCCGAAGACGCCATCATCGACGACTTCGACGACGTGGTATTCGCCAAGCACGCGCTGGGCCACAACATCCTGGGCACCCGCGAGAGTGTCAGCAGCTTCCAGCAGGCCGATTTCCAGCAGTTTCTGAAAGAGAACGTGCGCACCGACCGGCTGGTGTTCAGCACCGTCAGCAACCTGCCGTTTTCGGAAGTGAAGCGCCTGGCCGACAAGTACCTGGCGCCGCTGCCGGCGCAGCTGGGCGCCCGGCCCCGCACGCCGTTCAGCGGCTACCAGCGCGTAAACCAGCTGGAGCGCAAGCCCATCACGCAGGCCCACTGCCTTATTGGCGGGCCCGCCTACGCCATCGAAGACCCGCGCCGGATTCCGTTTTTCCTGCTCAATAACCTGCTGGGCGGCCCCGGCATGAACTCCCGCCTCAATCTGGCGGTGCGCGAGAAGTACGGCCTGGTCTACACCATCGACTCCACCTACTCGCCTTACACCGACACGGGCCTGTTCGGCATCTACTTCGGCACCGAGAAGAAGCAGGTGAACCGTACCGTTTCGCTGGTGCAGAAGGAGCTGAAGCGGCTGCGCGAGCAGGCGCTGGGCACGGCGCAGCTGCACACCACCAAAGAGCAGCTGATGGGCCAGATGGCCATGGCCGAGGAAAGCAACGGCGGCATGATGCAGCTGCTGGCCAAAAGCACCCTCGACCTGGGCCGCGTGGAGTCCATCAACGAAATCTTCGACCGGATACGCGCCATTACGTCCTCCGAGCTGCTGGAAATGGCCAACGAGGTGCTCACGGATGATAATCTGAGCGTGCTGCAGTACGTGCCGGAGTAAATAAACCCGTCATGCATAGGCGCAGCCGAAGCATCTCGCCAGTGTGGTAAAGTCACCATCTTGGCGAGATGCTTCGGCTGCGCCTCTGCATGACGGGTTCACTCCTTCACTCACTCATCCTCCCCTCACACTATGCGCATATTCGGCCACATCGGCACGTACCGGCCCGGCGACCTGTTCGATAATCGGCTGGAGTTGAGCTTGCGCGGGCTGCACCGGCCGCGCCGGGCGGGCGTAAGTGGCAGCCAAGCGGAAGGCGCCGATTCTATTGTGCTAGCCGGAGCTTACGAAGACGACCTGTTCGGGGAAGACGAAATCATCTATTCCGGCAGCGGCGGCCGCGACATGAAGTCAGGACGCCAGACCACCAATCAGGAAATGACCGGCCGCAATCTGGCCCTGCGCCGCAGCCAGGAAACCGGCCTGCCGGTGCGGGTATTCCAGCGCGTGACGCATGAAGGCCGGGAGGCAATCCGCTACGAAGGCCTGTACCGCCTCATCAGCCACGAGTTTGCGCGTGGCGCGGCCGGATTTCAAGTGTTGCTGTTCAGGTTGGTACCGCTGGCACCGTAGCCCAACGCCGGCGGCTCTACCTTTGCCGCATGAATTCCGAAGACTTTTTCCGCTACGCCGACCACCACACCACACCCGAGCCGCCGTTGCTGGCGCGCCTTAACCGCGAAACCCACGTCCAGACGCTGATGCCGCGTATGCTGAGCGGGCACGCCCAGGGCCGGCTGTTGAGCATGATCAGCCACATGGTGCAGCCCCGGCGGGTGCTGGAGCTGGGCACCTTCACGGGCTACGCGGCCCTGTGCCTGGCGGAGGGGCTGGCCCCCGATGGCGAGCTGCACACCGTGGAATTCAACCCCGAGCTGGAAAGCCGCATCCGGCGCTACGTGGCCGAGGCCGGCCTCACTGAGCGGCTGCACCTGCACATCGGGCGGGCGGCCGACGTGGTGCCGACGCTAACCGAAACCTGGGATTTGGTGTTCATCGACGCCGACAAAATCAACAACGACGCCTACTACGAGCTGGTGCTGCCGCAGGTGCGCCCCGGCGGTTTCCTGCTCATCGACAACGTGCTGTGGGGCGGCAAGGTGGTGGATTCCTACGTGGTGAAGCCCTCCGACAAGGACACCCACGCCGTGCGGGCTTTCAACGACAAGGTGCAGGCCGATGAGCGGGTGGAAAACGTGTTTCTGCCCCTGCGCGACGGCCTGCTGCTGGTGCGGAAACGGTAGCGGCGGGCGGGCTTTTTTCGGCGAAGAGTAAACGCGGGGGCCGCAATTGCGTCTATTGCTCCTGGTGACGTATCTATCCGCCGACTTTTCGCTAATGCTCAGACACTTCCTTACGGTTATCCTACTACTGGCTACCACGCTGGCGGCCCACGCCCAATCCTCGCTCAGTGGCCGCATTGTGGACGGCACCGACCAGTCGCCGCTGATTGGGGCCAACGTGCTGGTGCGGGGCCTGTCGGCCGACTCGGTGAAGAACGGCGCGGCGGCCGACGCCGACGGCAACTTCACGATAACCAACCTGCCCAACGGCCGCTACCAGCTCACGATTTCGTTTCTGGGCTACCAGACGCTGCAGCGGCAGCTGACGCTGAGCGGGCAGCCGCTGGCCCTGGGCAACCTCACGCTGGCCACCGGCGGCGTGGCCTTGAAAGGCGTGGAAGTAGTGGGCAAAGCGGCCGCCGCCATCCAAAAAGGCGACACGGCCCAGTTCAACGCCGGCTCGTTCAAGACCAACCCCGACGCCAGCGCCCAGGACCTCATCACCAAGATGCCCGGCGTGACCGTGGACCCGACCAACGGCAAAGTGCAGGCCCAGGGCGAGCAAGTGCAGCGGGTGCTGGTGGATGGCAAGGAGTTTTTCGGCAACGACCCCGACGCGGTGCTCAAGAACATTCCGGCCGAGGTCATCGACAAGATTCAGGTGTATGACCGCGCCTCCGACCAAAGCCAGTTTACGGGCTTCGACGACGGCAACCAGCAGAAAACCATTAACATCGTAACCAAGCCGCAGTTCCGCAACGGCAAGTTTGGGCGGGTGCTGGCCGGCTACGGCCCCCAGGACGACCGGTACCGACTGAGCGGCAACCTCAACCAGTTCAAAGGCAAGCAGCGCCTGAGCGTGGTGGCCCAGAGCAACAACGTGAACGAGCAAAACTTCGGCACCGAAGACTTGCTCGGCGTGGTGGGTACCTCGTCGGGCGGGGGCGGCGGGGCGCGGGGTGGGCGCGGGGGTGGCCAGGGCGGGCGGCCCGGCGGTGGCGGCCAGGGTGGCGGCGGCAACAACTCCGGCGACTTTCTGGTGAACCAGCAGGGCGGTATCAGCAAGACCCACGCGCTGGGCCTCAACTACTCCGACACCTGGGGCACCAAAACCGACGTGCAGGGCAGCTACTTCTTCAACCTCTCCGACAACACGGCCCGCACCAACCTGCTACGCCGCTACGTGGCGCCGCAGGGCTCCACCGATGATCTGCGCTACAATGTACTGTCGCAGAACGCGAGCCGCAACATCAACAACCGCTTCAATCTGCGGCTGGAGCACAAGTTCGATTCGGTGAACTCGCTGATTTGGCGGCCCAGCCTCTCGGTGCAGCGCAACACCGGCAACAGCGGCCTCGACGGGCGCACGTTCCTGAGCACCGGCGACGTAGCCGGCGAAACGCAGGGCGCCAACACCAGCACCTACCGCTCGGCTCTGACGGGCATCACGGCGGCCAACCAGCTGCAGTACCGGCACCGTTTTGCCAAGCGCGGCCGCACGGTTTCGGTGGGGCTGAACACGACGTATAACGACAAAGAAGGCGACAACAACCTGCTCTCGTCGACCTCGGCGGTGGGCGGGCGCACCACGCTGCTCAACCAGTTTTCGGAACTCACGCAGCAGGGCTGGGCCTGGACCGGCAACGTCAACTACACTGAGCCCATCAGCCAGTTCAGCCAGCTGCAGGCCGAGTACCGCGTGTCGTACACGCCCAACGAGTCCGATAAGCGCACCTTTGACTTCTCGCCGGGCGAGCAGGCGTTTTCGTTGCTCAATGACACGCTCAGCAGCGTATTTCAGAGCCGCTACCTCACCAACTCGGGCGAGCTGACCTACCGCTACCAAAACAAGGACTTCCAGTGGACCGTGGGCACGGCCGTGCAGAACGCCCAGCTGCGCTCCGACCAGGAGTTTCCGCGCGCAGCCCTCACCGAGCGCAGCTTCCTGAACGTGCTGCCCAACGCCACGGTGCGCTACAACTTCTCGAAGCAGCAGAACCTGCGGCTCAACTACCGCACCAACACCAACGCCCCCAGCATCAGCCAGCTGCAGGAAGTGGTGAACAACGCCAACCCGCTGCAGCTCACCACCGGCAACCCCAATCTGCGCCAGGAATACCGCCACAACCTGTTTCTGCGGTATTCGTCGGCGGTACCGGAGAAGTCCACCTCGTTTTTTGCTCTGATCGGCGGCTCCTACACCAACAACTACATCACCAACAACACCATCTACGCCGGCACCTCACCCGTGACGGAAGGCGGCATCGTCATTCCGGTGGGCGGCCAGCTCACGCGGCCCGTCAACGTCGATCAGCAATACACGCTCCGCTCCTTCCTGAACTACAGCTTGCCACTTAGCTTAGTGAAGTCCAACCTCAACCTGAACGCCAACGCCACCTACTCCCAAACGCCGGGCCTGGTGTTCAGCGAGCTGAACTACAGCCGCACGCCGTCGTTTGGGCTGGGCGCGGTGCTGAGCAGCAACATCAGCCCCGAGCTGGATTTCACGCTGTCCTCGAATTCCAGCCAGAGCTACGTGCGCAACTCGTTGCCCGGCCAGGTAGACCGGCAGTACTTCCGCCAGAACACCAGCCTGCGCTTTTCCTGGATTATCGCGAAGGGCGTGACGGTGCAGTCTGATGTGACGCACCAGCTCAACCAGGGTTTGTCGGCGGGCTTCAACCAGAACTTTGTGCTCTGGAACGGCTCGGTGGGCAAGAAGCTGGGCGCCAAGCAGCAGGCCGAAATCAAGCTCTACGCCTTCGATTTGCTGGGCCAGAACAACAGCATTCAGGTCAACAACACGGCCGCCTACACCGAGGACGTGCAAACCAACATCCTCCAGCGCTACTTCATGCTGATGTTCACCTACAACATCCGCAGCTTTGCCGGCGCCGGCCCCGCCGATGCCCTGCCCGGCTCCGGCGCCCCCGGCGGCCGGCGCGGCCCGGGCGGCTTTGGGCGCCCCGATGGCCCGCCGCCCGGTGGCGGTATGTAGTCTGATTCAAGAGCAAAAGCGTCGGCCGGGCCGGCGCTTTTTGCATTTCCGGGAGGTCAGCAGATAGGCCGGCCGCGGCTTGGCTGAATCGAGGCTGGGTCGGAATTGAATTCCGGGCAGTGTGCAACCCAATCTTTTCAGAGGTAAAAGCGCCTGCAGGTTTGCGGGTATTGTCGGGGCTGATGCCACATGACCGGGCTAATTATGTCAATTCCCGCGTTTTTTTCCTCTACTTTGTAAGCGTCGGAGTCTGGTGAGCACAAGTCGCGAAGCCAGAGCTGCGCTTGTTGCCTGTCATGAAAAGAATTGTACTCGTACTGCTTTGCTGGCTACCGCTGCTGGCCGCCGCCCAGAGCGTATCCGTTCCGGCCACCTTCGATTTTGCCGGCCTGCACCTGCGCCTCACCGAAGGCGGCCGCCGCGCCGTGCAGCAGAAAGTAGACGCGCTGCGCAGCCACCCGGCCTCGTTTCAGGCCCGCGTGAACCTGGCCGACGCCTACTTCCCCCTTATCGAGCGGGTGTTTCAGGAAGAAGCGCTGCCGCTCGACTTCCGCTTTCTGGTGATTCAGGAAAGCGGCCTGCAGGGCGATGCGCAAAGCATCCACGATGCCGTGGGCTACTGGCAGTTCAAGCGCGAAACCGCCGCCGACTTTGGCGTGGTGATGAACGACGTGGTGGATGAGCGCAAGCACATTGTGGCCTCCAGCCGGGCCGCTGCCAAGTACCTCAAGCGCAACAACCAGGCTTTGCACAACTGGCTGAACACGCTGCTCAGCTACAACCTGGGCTCGGGCGGCGTGAAGCCCTACACCCTGCCCACCGACTACAACGCCACGGAAATGCCGATTTCCGAGCAAACCCACGCGTACATCCTCACGATGCTGGCCCACAAGCTGGCCTATGAGCCCGCAGTCGGCCACAACCCCAAGCCGCTGCTGCAGCTGCAGGAGTTTCCGGCGCCGCCCGGCCTCTCCATGGCCGGCATTGCCCAGAGCCTGCAAACCGACCCCGCCGAAACCGCCCGCCACAACCGCTGGCTGCTCACGCCCACCGTGCCCACCGACCGCATCTACACGATGCTGGTGCCCATCACCGACCCGATTCAGCAGACGGCCCTGGCGGCGCAGCAGAAAAGCGCCACCGCCGGCCAGCTGCTCAACCAGCCCAAACCCGACCCGCAAAACGCCGACTACGTGCGCGTGAACGGCATCCGGGCGCTGGTGGCGCTGCCCGGCGAAACCAAGGAAAGCATGGCCAAGCGCGCCAACCTGAAGGTGCGCAAGTTCATGCAGTACAACGACCTGTTTGCCTTCGATAACATTGTGGTGGGCCAGCCTTACTTCGTGCAGAAAAAGCGCGACAAGAGCGAGGTGGAATACCACGTGGCCCAGCCCGGCGAGAGCGTGGCAACGGTGTCGCAGAAGTACGGCATCCGGGCCAAGGCCATCTGGGCCAAGAACCGCATGCCGCGCAATGAGGAGCTGCGCCCCGGCCGCATTCTGTGGCTGAAGCACACTCGCCCCAAAGACGTCGCCATCGAGTACGCCGACAGCAAAAACGAAAAGGCGCTGGCGGCTTTCGAGCGGCCTTCGGCGGCCTCGGCACCCAAAGCCGCCCCAGCAGCCCCAGCCGCGACGCCGGCCTCGGCCGACCCAGCCGCGAAGAAGCGCCGCATCGATGAAACTGAGCCGTACCGCGGCAACACGGCCAGCGCCATCCGGGAGCTGGAAGACGCCGTTGAAGCCGACGACGCCCCCGCCCCTTCCGGCACGGTCACCCAGCCCGATTCCGCCACCGACGCCACCACCGAAAACCTGAACGAGCTGGGCGCCGAGCCCGCCGCCCCACCCGTAGCGGCGCCCGCCCCGAAGCCGGCTGCTCCCGCCGTGGCCCCGGCCCCCAAGCCAGCCGCTACCCCCGGCGCCGGTAGTTGCACCAACTGCTCCGGCTACGCCGCGCCCGACAGCTGCCACGCCGCCGGCCCGCAAGCCCCTGCCCGCCTCCACGCCCGTCGGCGACGAGCCCACCACCGACGACGAGCCGGCCGCGCCGGTAGCCGCGCCCCGGCCAGCCCCCAAACCCGTAGCGGCCGCCGCGCCAGCGGCGGCGCCAGCTGCCAAACCGGCGGTGGCGCCTGTTGCCACGCCAGTAGCCGCGCCCCGGCCCCTGCCCCCTACCCTGCCGGCCGCGAGTAGCCCGGTGGAGCCGGTGCCGGCCAACGGCCTGCACACGGTGCAGCCCAAGGAAACGCTCTACGCAGTGGCCCGCCGCTACAACCTGCGCCCCGCCGACCTGATTGTCTGGAACAACCTGCCGCAGAATCCGTCGTTGCGGCTGGGCCAGGTGCTGCGGGTAGCGGCGCCGGCTGGCGGCACGCCGGCACCCTTGGTGGCGCCAGCAGCGTCAAACCCGACGGCCGCTCCGGCGGCGGCTATGGTGCGCCACACGGTAGCCGGCGGCGAGTCGATGTATGCCATTTCGCGCAAATACGGCGTCACCATCAAGCAAATCATGGAGTGGAACAACAAGGCCGACTTCAATGTGAAGCCCGGCGAAGTGCTGCTGGTGCAGCCAGCCAAGTAAGCTCCTGCCGCTGAGCGCGCATCCGTAGTGCGGTGGCGGCAGCCCATTCCGCGCTGCCCGGCCGGATACTCGGCTGCGGGCAGCGGCGGCTCTTTCCGAATTTCTTTATTCTCTTTACCGCAATGCATTTTCTTTCCCGGATTTTACCTTTCAGCAGCCTGCTGCTGTTTTCGTTGGCCGCGCAGGCCCAGCAGACGGTTCCGGCCGCTCCGGCTGCCCCGGCGCCCGCCGTGGCGCTGTCCGAAGACTCGGTGCGGGTGATGTCGGGGCTGGTGCAGGCCAGCGTACGGCAGCTGCGTGCCATCTACTACGAGCCAGACGATGCCCGCGCCACCCAGCTCGTGGAAACCGCGCTGCTCCAGATTCCAGCCTACAACCAACGCCTGAGCACCTACACCGCCAGCTTGCCACGCGAGCAGCAGCAGCTGTTGGCCCAGCGCCTGCGCCAGCAGCCCTGGCAGATTGAGCTCCAGACCCTGCTGCGCAGCCCCCAGTACAAAGACTTCAACACCCGCACGGCCCGCAGCCCCAGCCTCAAAGCCGCCTCCGACCGCCTGGCCGCCACGGGCTTCCTGGGCACCAGGACGCAAGCAGCCAAACCAGCGGCCACCAGCACCGCCAAGGCCCCCGCCGCCCCCATTCCCGACAAGGCCGTAGCCGCCACTCCCGCCACCAAGCCCCTGACCGTTCCAGCCAAAGCAGCCCCAAGCTCCGCGCCTGCCGCCCTGCCCGGCAACGCCCTGGTAGCAGCCAAGGCCAAGCCTTTGGCGCCGGCCCTCACGCTGGCGGCCCCGGCCAAAGCGGCAACTCCCAAAGCCGTGCGGCACCACACGGTAGTCAAAGGCGAAACCCTGTTTGCCATTGCCCGCCAATACGGCGTGAAGCCCGACCAGCTCCAGAGCTGGAACGCCAAACCCGACAACAGCGTGAAAATCGGCGAAGTCCTTACCATCCAGACGCCCGAATAGCCGGCCGTAAACCACACGCAACACCACTTACCACGCAAAAGGCCGCCTTATCAGGCGGCCTTTTGTTTTGTGGGAGGCGGAGGCGTGATTAGGCCAGCGCCAGCTCCGGCACTGCCTGGGGCACGCGCGCAATAAGGCGGGTGCGGTGGCGGAGCAGCGCCACCACCTCGGCTTCGGAGCGAAACTGGCCTTCCAGGTTCACGAAGTTGCGGGCCAGCAAATCGTAGCGGCGCGTCATCAGGTAGGCGAAGATGTGCAGGAAGTGGATGCCGTCGAACACGATGGCCTTGTTCTGCGCGTAGTGGGCCACGTTTTTGCGGAAGTGGGCCGGATGTTCGCTCCAGTGCAGGGCCGGCTTGAGGTGGTGGCTGATGTGGTAGCCGTCGTTCCAGCACTTGTGGTTGTAGCGGGTATTGATGCAGGTCACGCTGTTGGTGTAGCAGTTAGCGGGGTCGGCGGCATCAATGAAGGCGTGCTGGCTCCAGTTGCCCAGCATCATGATGGTGCGCGTGACCAGCACGGGCATCACCAGCACGGCCAGCGTGGCGGGCAAATTCACGAAGCCCAGTACCACGCAGGCCACCAGATACACCACTTCGCCGCGCAGCAGCCGCGCCCGGAAGGTGCGCTTGTTGGTGCGGCCCAGGTACTGCACCAACTTCGGAATGCCCAGCACGAAAAAATCGGCGAGGTAGCGGCCGAAGCTGGCCAGCGAGTCGCGCTGGTAGTACATGGTGGAGCTGCCGTCGTCGGGCAGGTTGTTTTCGGGGTGGTGCATGCCCATGTGGTGGGTGAAGTACGTCTCCGGCGTCTGCCCGAAAAACGGCCCAATCACCCACGGAATGTAGTGGTTGAGGTAGCCGTACTTCTTTTTGAACAGGATGCGGTGGCTGGTGCAGTGCAGCATCAGCCCGAACGGCCCCTTGAAGAAAAACGTGGTCAGCCCCAGAAACACCCCAAACACCGCCCACCACAGGCCCCGGTCGAGGCCCGGCACGTAGAGCAGCGCCACCAGGGGCAGAATGGTGAGCGAGATTTCCAGGATCAGGTACACAAACGGCAGGTCGCGCTTGTCCTGAATGAACTGCTGCAGAAACGCGCCAACGCGCGAAACAGGAGCGGCCGGGTCATAAACCGGGTCGGTGGAGGTAGCCAGATATTTCATGCGTGATATTGGCCGGGATGCACGGCCACAGAAGACAGACAATGTAGATAGTTGGCACTCTCAATAATTCCGGCAACGGGCCAGCCGTGCCGCTAACTGTATATCGAAGGCGAAGCCCCACTAAACGCAGCCCAGCCATGCGCCGGCTGCTCTACCCTAACTCCGTCCGCGGCAGAATAATTGCGGACGCTGCGGGAAGATACGGGCTTTCGTGCCGGCCGGCCAACCCGGGCGGGCAGCCACCGGAGCCGACCGGATGAATGCACGCTCTCTGGTGATACGCCAAAATCCGTTGCCGCGCAATCTTTCCCGGCCGCTGATTCGTGGGTAACTTTACTGTACTCAACGGCCGGATTAAGAAGTCGGAATGCAGCTTCTCCACGCATTCTTAATTCTTAATTTTTAATTCTTAATTCAGCAGCATGCCCGTTTTCTCGCACCTCCACTCGCACACCCAATATTCCCTGCTCGACGGTCAGGCCAGCATTTCGGCCCTGATGAAGAAGGCCCAGGCCGACGGCATGCCGGCCGTGGCCCTCACCGACCACGGCAATATGTTCGGGGCGTTCAACTTCGTGGCCGAGGCCAACAAGTACAACGTGAAGCCGATTGTGGGCTGCGAGTTCTACATGGTGGAGGACCGCCACAAGAAAACCTTCAGCCGCGAGAAGGGCGAGCGGGACAAGCGCTACCACCAGTTGCTGCTGGCCAAGGACCAGGACGGCTACCACAACCTGAGCAAGCTCTGCTCCATGAGCTTCATCGAGGGCGTGTACAGCAAGTTCCCGCGTATTGATAAGGAGCTGCTACTCAAGTACCACAAGGGCCTGATTGCCACCAGCTGCTGCATCGGGGCCGAGATTCCGCAGGCCATCCTGTTCCAGAGCGAGGCCAAGGCCGAGGAGCTGCTCAAGTGGTGGCTCGACGTGTTCGAGGACGACTACTACATCGAGATTCAGCGCCACGGGCTGATGAACTTCGACGGCACCGGCAAAAGCCAGGAAGACGTGAACCAAGTGCTGCTGGGCCTGGCCAAGAAGTACAACGTGAAGGTCATCTGCACCAACGACTCGCACTACGTGGAGCAGACCGACTTCGCCCCCCACGATATTCTGCTGTGCGTGAACACCGGCGAGGAGCACAGCATCCCGGTCGGCGACTTCCAGACCCAGTATTTCCGCCTGATTTCCCAGGACAACAAGGTTCATTACGACCACCTCGACAACCTGCGGCATCTTTCCGGCCAGGATGCCCACATCCGCCGCCAGCTCCAGCGCATCGATGAGGAAGCGCAGAGCCCCCGGCCCCGGGCCCGCTTCGGCTTCGCCAACGACCAGTTCTACTTTAAGAACCAGGCCGAGATGAACGCGCTGTTCGCCGACGTGCCCGAAAGCGTGGACAACACCAACGAAATCGTGGACAAAATCACGCCGCCTAAGCTGCAGCGCGACATTCTGCTCCCCAATTTCCCCCTGCCCCCCGAGCACCCCACTGCCGACGCCTTCCTGCGCCACCTCACCTTCAAGGGCGCTTTCGAGGGTCCGAAAGCCCGCTACTCGGAGCGCCTGCCCGAAATTGAGGAGCGCCTCGACTACGAGCTGCGCGTGATTGAGACGATGGGCTTTGCCGGCTACTTCCTCATCACCCAGGACTTCATCAACCACGGCCGCAGCATTGGGGTGGCCGTGGGGCCGGGCCGGGGCTCGGCGGCGGGCTCGGCCGTGGCCTACTGCATCGGCATCACCAACATCGACCCGATTAAGTACTCGTTGCTGTTCGAGCGTTTCCTGAACCCGGAGCGCGTGTCGATGCCTGATATTGACATCGACTTCGACGACGTGAACCGCCAGCGCGTCATCGACTACGTGGTGGACAAGTACGGCAAAACTCAGGTGGCCCAGATTATCACCTTCGGTACGATGGCCGCCAAATCCAGCATCAAGGACGTGTCGCGGGCCATGGAGCTGCCGCTGCCGGTGGCCAACGACCTGGTGAAGATGGTGCCCGACCAAGTGGGCACCACCCTGGCCAAGGCCTTCGCCGAAAACCCCGAGCTGGACTACATCCTACGCGACGACGCCCCCGACAACCTGCGCGGCCAGATTCTGCGCCTAGCCCACAAGCTGGAAGGCTCGGTGCGCAACACCGGCATCCACGCCGCCGGCGTCATCATCGCCCCCGACGACATCACCAAGTACATTCCCGTTTCCACCTCTAAGGACTCGGACCTGCTGATCACGCAGTTCGATGGCAAGGTGATTGAGAGTGCCGGCATGCTGAAGATGGACTTTCTGGGCCTCAAAACCCTGACCATCATCGTCGATGCCATCAACCTGATCGAGAAAAACCACGGCGTCAAAATCGACATCGACGAAATCCCGATTGACGACCAGAAAACCTACGAGCTCTACCAGCGCGGCGACACCATCGGCACGTTCCAGTTCGAGAGCGAGGGCATGCGCATGTACCTCAAGGACCTCAAGCCCACCAACATCGAGGACCTGATTGCCATGAACGCCCTGTACCGGCCGGGCCCGATGCAGTTCATCCCGAACTTCATCAACCGCAAGCACGGCCGCGAGGAGGTGGACTACCCACACGAGCTGCTGGAACCCATCCTGAACTACTCCCAGGGCATCATGGTGTACCAGGAGCAGATCATGCAGACGGCCCAGATTCTGGCCGGCTACTCCCTCGGCGGCGCCGATTTGCTGCGCCGGGCCATGGGGAAAAAGGACATGAAGAAGATGGCCCTGGAGCGGGAGAAGTTCTGCGAGGGCGCCGAGAAGCTGCACGGCATCAAGGCCAAAAAGGCCAACGAGGTATTCGACGTGATGGAGAAGTTTGCGGCCTACGGCTTCAACCGCTCCCACTCCGCCGCCTACTCGGTGGTGGCCTACCAGACCGGCTACCTCAAGGCCCACTACCCGGCCGAGTACATGGCCGCCGTGCTCACCAACAACATGGGCGACATTAAGAAGGTGACGTTCTTCATCGAGGAAGCCCGCAAGCAGGGCGTGGCCGTGCTCGGCCCCGACGTGAACGAATCCATCCTGAAGTTCAACGTCAACGCCCAGGGCCAGATCCGCTTCGGCATGGCCGCCATGAAGGGCTCGGGCGAGGCCGCCGTGGAGGACATTGTGCAGGAGCGCGACAAAAACGGCCCCTACCAGGACATTTTCGACTTTGCGCGCCGCGTGAACCTGCGAGCCGTGAACAAGAAAACCTTCGAGAGCATGGCCCAGGCCGGCGCCTTCGACTCGTTTGAGCGCTACCACCGCCGCCAGTTCCTGGAGGCTCCCGGCAACGACCAGAATCTCATCGAGAAGGCCATGAAGGTGGGCCAGCAGCACCAGGCCGCCAAAGAATCGGCCCAGCAGAGCCTGTTTGGCGGCGGGGGCGGCGAAATGGCCATCCCGATGCCCAAAATCCAGGACCTGGAGCCCTGGAGCCCCACCGAGAAGCTGCGCCGCGAAAAGGAAATCGTGGGTTTCTACCTCTCGGGCCACCCGCTCGATGACTTCAAGCTGGAAATCGATTCCTACTGCACCTGCGGGCTGGATAAGATTGAGAGCTACAAAAACCGCGACGTGACGGTAGCCGGCCTGATTTCCAACGTGCAGTTCAAGACCACCAAAACCGGCCAGCCCTTCGTGAGCTTCAACGTGGAAGACTACGAAAGCAGCCTCAACCTGGCTTTGTTCCGCGACGACTACTCCAAATTCTCGGCCCTCATCAACCCCCGCAACTACGATAAGGAGCAGGTGCCGCCCATGTTCATCCGCGGCAAATACGCCCAGCGCTTCCGCGACTCCGACCAGTTCGAGTTCAAGATCATGACCATGGAGCCGCTGTTCAACGTGGCCGAAAAGCTGGCCAACGGCGTGCGCGTGCAGCTGGACCTACGCACCATCACAGAACCCTTCATGGACCGCTTCATGGAAGCCGTGGAAGGCTGCTCGGGCTCCAAGAAGCTAGAAATCAAGTTTGCCGAGCCCCACGAGCACCTGGCCGTGGACACCTACTCCCGCCGCTACCGCATCGAGCCCAAAGAGTTCATCCGCAAAATGCGCGAAATGGAAATCGACGCCTGCCAGCTGATTTAATTGGCCCAAGCCATCAGCACGTCATTCCGAGCAGCGCGAGGAATCTCGCGTGCTGACGTTGCCAAAGTAACCGTCATGTTGAGCTTGCCGAAGTATCTCTACCGCTTCGCTGGAATTTGTTCACTAACACTCCTTAAAACGAATTTTTCATGAGAGAACTATCCGAAGAGGAAGCGTATCAGACAGTTGCTTTCATGGAAAAGCTCGTTGTAGGCTTGGGAAGCCTTGGGAGACGTTATCATGATAATGATGAAGAATTGGCTTGGGCATTACTGTATATGTTTACGCCCAAGTTGGTGGACGAAGCCGCCCAGGTACGCAGCATGCTGTTCAGCAAATACAACGGAGAACTGGCTGACGGAGAGGATTTGGATGAACTTGAAAAACTGTTGGTAGACCTAACTTATCGTAAGGCACCGACCCCTAAACAATTAGCGCGTTTCCGGGAGAATAGACTGAAGAAGCAGAAATGAAATCTTGCCGAAGCAGCTCTAGTGGAGCTAATCACTGAAGTTAGCACTGCGGTAGAGATGCTTCGGCAAGCTCAGCATGACGTTCTTTTTAGGTCTAATCAGTACCATGAAAATAAACTTTCAATTTTTATTGAAAGTTTGAAATACTCCACTACATTTGAACCATGCAACTCGACGAAGCCAAGCGCAAATTCATTGAAGGCTGGGGCACCCTGGGCTCGGCCTGGGGCGTGAGCCGCACAATGGCGCAGGTACACGCGCTGCTGCTGGTGTCGCCGGGCGCGCTGAGCACCGAGGACATCATGGAGCAGCTGCAGATTTCGCGGGGCAACGTGAACCTGAACGTGCGCGCCCTCATGGACTGGGGCATCGTGCGCAAGGAGCTGCGCCCCGGCGAGCGGCGCGAGTTCTTCTCGGGCGAAAAAGACATCCACCGGGTAGCCACGCTCATTCTGCAGGAGCGCCGCAAGCGCGAGCTGCAGCCCATCATGCGCGTGCTGGGCGAAATCAGCGAGGTAGAGCCTTCCTCCACCGCCACGCCCGAGGAAACCGCCGCCTTCACCCAGATGATTGGCAGCATCCAGAGCTTCGCCAACTTCGCCGACCGCGCCGCCTCCACCCTTATCAAAGCCGATGAAAACTGGTTTCTGAGCACGTTTATGAAGCTGATGCGGCCGGGGCCGTAGCGCCTCGGCAGGCCTTTTTTTGCCTTCTATATTTCAATAATTATTAAAAGTTTGATATACACGATTCCTTATTCGCCGGCGAAGTTTCTCTCTTCTTCCCTTTTCAGCGTGTTGTATGGAACCTCCACTTCTTATTCTGGCCGGCGGCACGGGCTTTCTGGGCCAGCACCTGCGGCGCTACTTCACCCGGGCCGGTTACCAGGTCCGGACGCTTAGCCGCCGCCCCCGCCACCCCGACGACCTCGCCTGGGACGGCCGCACCCTCGGGCCCTGGGCCGCGGCCCTGGAAGGCGCCGCGGTAGTGCTCAACCTGGCCGGCCGCTCCGTCGACTGCCGCTACCACGCCGTCAACCGCTACGCCATCGTGCGCAGCCGCACCGACAGCACCCGGGTGCTGGGCGAGGCCATAGCGGCCTGCCGCAACCCGCCGGCTTTGTGGCTGAACTCCTCTACGGCTACCATCTATGAGGACACCACCGGCGCGGCGCCGGCCAATGCGGAGGCTACCGGCCGGATCGGGCGCGGGTTTTCGGAGATGGTGGCGCAACAGTGGGAAGCTGAGTTCAACCTGGGCGTTCTGCCGCGTACCCGCCGCGTGGCCCTGCGCACGGCCATTGTGCTGGGAGCCGATGGCGGCGCACTGCCCACCCTGGCCCGGCTGGCGCGCCGGGGCCTCAGCACCCCGCACGGCAGCGGGCAGCAGTGGGTCAGCTGGCTGCACATCGAGGATTTCTGCCGGGCCGTGGAGTTTCTGGTGGCGCATCCAGCGCTGGCGGGTGCCTTCAACCTGTGCGCCCCCGAGCCCCTGCCCAACGCCGCCCTGATGGCGCTGCTGGATGCCCACTACCGCCCCCGCTGGCACCTGCCGCAGCCCCGCTGGCTGCTCGAAATCGGGGCCTTCATGCTCCGCACCGAAACCGAGCTACTCCTGAAAAGCCGCAAAGTGGTGCCGCAGCGGCTGCTGGAAGCCGGTTTCCGGTTCCGCTACCCCACCTGCGCGCCAGCCCTGGCCGACCTGCTGCCCCAGCTGCCCTAGCCACTCAGCCGGCCCCGCTCACCCATTCACCTCATCACATTTCACCTCATCACTTCATCACCTTTCAACCCTCAAACGCCATGAATTACTATCTGCTGGTTTACGGAATTTATCTGCCTGTCACGGTGCTGCTCACCGTATGGGTAGCCCGCACGCTCTTCACCAACGGCCGCACCTTCCTGGTCGACATCTTCCACGGCAACGAGCCCCTGGCCGATTCCGTGAACAAGCTGCTCATCACCGGCTTCTACCTCATCAACATCGGCTACGCCACCCTGATGCTGCGCAGCACCGACGAAATCGGGAGCTACCAGCAGAGCGTGGAAGAGCTCAGCATCAAAATCGGAACGATTATCCTGATTCTGGGCGGCATGCACTTCTTCAATCTGTATGTATTCTACAAGCTCCGCAGCCGCGCTCAGGACTATACCAACGCCCTGAACTTTGTGGTGAACAAGCCCGAGAAATAGCCCCAGGCCAAGCCAGACGGCACTTTGCCGGCCGGCAGAAGGCTATCCGGCACTTTGCCTGGTTTGGCGGCCGATGCCCGGTATTGGTCGAAGTGAACTTTCCCGACGCAGCCTTGTTGAAACGCAATCTGCTACCTTGCGCCCCCAAGAATCGTAAGAAGCAATTTTCAACGTCACACAAACCCCCTTCTGTCATGGGACATAAAGCCATCGAAATTACCGATGCTAACTTCGATCAGATCATCAACTCCGATAAGCCCGTGCTGGTGGACTTCTGGGCCGAATGGTGCGGCCCCTGCCGCATGGTGGGTCCGGTAGTGGAAGAGCTGGCCGGCGAATATGAAGGCAAAGTCATTATCGGTAAAGTCGACGTAGACGCCAACCCGCAGACGTCGGCCAAGTTTGGCATCCGCAGCATTCCTACGCTGCTCGTGTTCAAGAACGGCCAGGTAGTTGACAAGCAGGTAGGTGCCGTTCCGAAGCACGTACTGGCTCAGAAACTCGACGCCCAGGTAACTGCCTAAGCGTTCCTGTTTGTCTTTTGGCAAACGCAAAAAAGCCGGACCTGCTGAGCAGGTCCGGGCTTTTTGCGTTTCAGACGCCCAACGTGAGGCGCCTTAGCGGCGGGGCCGGGTCTGGGCGTCGCGCTTCTGGCGGTAGAGCACCCGGTCGGCCTGGCGCTCTTCCTTGCGGATGCCCTGGCGTTCTTCGGTGGTTACCACGCCATCGGCGCGGGCGCCCTGGCGGGCCTGGCGGGCGTCGGCCTGCTGGGCCTGGGCGCGGGCGGCTTCGGCGCGCGTCAGCTGCCCCGACTGCACGCCCTGCCGGATGCGGGCCTGGTCGTTGGCGCGGGGGCGGACGGTCTGGGCGAAGGAAGCGGTGGTGGCCAGCACACTCAGGGCCGCGCCGCAGAAGATAGCAGTGATTTTCATGATCGGGGAAAGTGAGGGGGTGAAATGTTGTACGGCTCTTGGAAAGCCGAAGCAGCGACAGGTTTAATGCCGGCTCAATACATTTCTTCGGGGCGGGCGGCCCGGGCCTCCGTGGGCGGCACCTGCGGCGGCCGGGTACCATTGAATAATGAGAAGCTGGGGGAGAAATGAATGGGCACCGTGAAGGTCATGGCGGTGGGCACGTTGTATTCGCGGCCGGGCCGGAACGCGGGCAGGCTGGCCACCACGCGCCGCGCCTCTTGGTCGGTTTCCGGCGACAGGCCCTGAACCACCTGCACCTGCCCCACGCGGCCCTGCTCGTCTACAGTATAACGCACGTAGACCTTGCCCGTGATGCCCTTGCGGCGTGAGTTGCGCGGGTAATCGGTGTTGCGGGCCACATAGCTGAGCAGCGCCCCTTCGCCGCCCGGAAACTGCGGCAGCTCCCGCTTCTGCAGCTTGCCCACGTACGGCGAGCCATCCTCGTTGAAAAACGCCAGCGCCGGGCCTTTATCGCGGCCGAGCAGTTCCAGCGCGCTCAGCTGCCCCGTATCGTAGTAGTAGCGCCACTCGCCCACGGCCCGGCCGGCGGCGTAGGTGCCCTTAGAGCGTTTCTGGCCATTGCGGTGCACGCTGATCCAGGTGCCGGTGCGCTGGCCGTTGAGGTACTCGCCGCGCTGGCGCACGTGGCCGTCTTCGTCCCAAGCCACATACACGCCCTCAGCCTCATCGGTGCGGTAGTGCACCTGGGCGGCCTTTGCACCGTTGGGGTGATACCAGGTCAGCAGGCCGGTGCGCACGATGGGGTCGATGGAGCTGAGCGTGCCGCGCAGCAGCAGCGTGCCAGTCAGCGAGAACTCGCGCATGGCATACGTGCCCAGCAGTTCATTTTTGCGGTCAATCACCCGGTAGTGGGTGGCGCTATCTGGCACTGTAGCCTCATCACGGCTATTGAGATACACGGCCGGCATACTCTGCGCCCGGGCGGGTTCTGCACAGGCCAGCAGGCAGATACTCAACGCGGCTAAAAGTGCTTTCATGAAATGGAAACTGCAGAGGTGAGTTCAGGAAATATACCATCTACCAAGCTGCTAGCCAAGCACTTCCTGAATTGTTCACAAAAATATTTATACATTCCTATTAGCTGCCGCGGATGGTCCGGGGTGTTACTTTTTCATCTTATTTTCTTCCTATGTTCCGCTTCCTCTCCTACCTGTTTCTGCTGGGTTTGCTGACTACGGCAGGGTTTGCGCAGACGCCCGACGCCCGCGTGCAGAAGGCCACCCCGGCCACCCCCGCCCGCCCGGCTACCCGCAGCACGGCTACCATGCAAACCAGCACGACCACTACGGCCCGCACCAAGGCCGACGGCTCGCCAGACATGCGCTACAAGGAAAACAAGGTGGCCAAAACCACTACCGTAACTGGTCCTGTCCGCAAGGACGGCTCGGCCGATATGCGCTACAAGGCCAACAAAACTACCCGCACCACTACCACCAAAACCACTGGGCGGCCCTAAAGCCGAGGCATGGGTTTCCAACGCAAAAAGGCCGTACCTGATGCAGGGTACGGCCTTATTGTATTGAGGTAGGATTTTACAGCAGCTGGATGGGGCGGTTGAGCGACTCTTCCAGCGAAATCAGGGTTTCGGTACGCTCGATGCCTTCGATGAGCTGCATCTGCCCGTGCAGCACCTCGCGCAGATGCTGCGTGTCGCGGCACCGGATGCGGGCAAAAATGCCGTAGGCGCCCGTAGTGAAATGGATGCTAACCACCTCCGGGATTTCGCGCAGCTGGGCAGCTACACTGGCATACACCGAGCTTTTCAGCAGATAAATCCCCAGAAAAGCATCTACGCCGTAGCCCAACTTCTGGTAGTCAATCTCCAGGGTAGCGCCTTTCACGATGCCCAGTTCCTCCAGACGGGCCATCCGCACGTGCACCGTGCCGCCGGAAACATGCACTTTACGGGCAATTTCGGTGTAGGGCATCTTCGCATCGTGGATCAGCAGATCCAGAATCTTGCGGTCGGTGTCGTCAAGTTCGTAATTCTTAGCCATTTTGAAGGTGTGTGATTATATATATTCAAATTAGGAACGGCATTTTTCAGAAATATTGTAAATTTTCAGACAATGCACTGTCAAAATTTTACAATTCAAGGCAAACATCTACATTTGTTGTAATCCTACGCAAACGGCGAGGGATTGTCCTTGTAGAATGATGAAACTGGCAGACATGCCCTCCTCTCTCGGGGGTGGTGATTCGGGAAAAACTGGTCCGGCGGCCGGCTAACCACACCGTGGAGGTTCGACTCCTTCTTCTACAGCTGACTGGGTGGATAATGTGAGGAGGAAAAAAATGGAACGTATCTGGGTGGGTGCGTTCCTTTCCAAGAGGCGGCATCTGGGTGGGTGCCGCCTTCTTTTTGTCCTGTCCTGTCGCTTTACATTCCATTCTAGGAAGCGTTTCACCCACACTATTTCAAATCGGGTGCAAAGAACGTAAAATAAGAGAGGCCATAGTACCACCGTCCCAAACAAAAGCCCGATTTGTGGTATAACTCACAAATCGGGCTTTTTATTTGAGCCTGGGCGGCTGGTAGCCGGCTACTTGTAAATCTGAATCTGGCTTTTGCCATCGGCTTTAATAAAGCCGCGGTACATGCCTTCCGAGTTGAAAGGCATAGCCAGGTTGCCCTGGCGGTCCAGCGCAATCAGGCCGCCGTCGCCGCCCAGCTTGGCTACTTTATCGATGGTGGCCTGAGCAGCCTGGGCCACGGGCTGCTGCTGGAACTCCACGCGCGCGGCCACGTCGCGGGCCACTGTGGCCCGGATAAAGTATTCGCCCCAACCCGTGCACGACACAGCGCACGACTGGTTGTCGGCGTAGGTGCCGCAGCCGATGATGGGTGCATCGCCGACGCGGCCGTAGCGCTTGTTGGTCATGCCGCCGGTGCTGGTGGCGGCGGCCAGGTTGCCGTACTGGTCGAGGGCCACGGCGCCGACGGTGCCGTATTTCTTGCCTTCCGTGAAAATCAGGCGCGCATCCTGGGCCGGGTCGGTGACGACGCTGGTGGGCTTGCCGGCTTTGGTTTTCATCTTCACTTTAGTCGGCGCCGCGGCTGGGGTGGCTTTGGTGGGCGCATTCAGCTGGTCGGGGGTACCGGCGGCGCGGTCTTCGGCCAGCGCCTTCTGCAGTTGGTCGTAGCGGGCCTGGGTGAAGAAATAGGCCGGCTCGACGATGGTCAGGCCCTTTTCGCGGGCAAACTGCTCGGCGCCCGGGCCGGTCATCATCACGTGCTCCGACTTCTCCATCACGGCGCGGGCGGCCGCAATGGGGTTGCGCACCACCGTGACGCCCGCCACGGCACCGGCGGCCAGGTTCTGGCCGTTCATGATGGCGGCGTCCATCTCATTGCGGCCTTCGTGGGTGAAAACAGCGCCTTTACCGGCATTGAACAGCGGCGAGTCTTCCATCACGCGCACGGAGGCCTCCACGGCGTCCATTGAGGTGCCGCCACGCTTGAGCACGGCGTAGCCGGCCTGCAGGGCCTGGTCGAGGGCGGCGTTGTAGGCCTGCTCCTTCTCGGGCGTCATGTTGGCGCGGGTGATGGTGCCGGCGCCGCCATGAATGACGAGCGTGATGCGCGAAGGATCGGGCGCGAGGGCCGCTACCGGGGCAGCAGATTGCGCCTGCGCCGCCAAGGGCAGGGTCAGGGGCGCGGCCAGCAGCAGGGCCAGCAGGTGAGTACGAAGCGACATAGCAGCAGAGTAGTTGGGATGGACGATGAAACCGGAAAGCGGCAGTAAGATAAAGCCCCGCCCCGGACTCTCGTCGGGGCGGGGCTTATCGGTGGTTTTCTACCGGCCGAAACCGGGCAGGCCGCTACGGATTCTGCTGGCGGTAACGGGCCAGGCCGGCATCCAGAAACTTCACGAAAGCCTCGGCGCTGGGCTCGTAAGCTACGGGCGTCGCCAGGGTGTGGGCCAGGTCGGCGGGCGCGGTGGGGTCGAGGAGCACGTAGAAGGGCTGGGCGTTTACGTTGAAGCCCGAAAGCTGCAGGTCGGCGTTTTTCTTGCCCAGCGTGGTTTTCTGCTTGTTGTCGTAGGTGGAGGTGTACCACTCGTTCTGGGGCAGCTCGGCCTTGTCGTCCACGTAGAGCGCCACCACCACAAAATCTTCGCGCAGGCGCTGGAGCACCCGCGGGTCGCTCCAGACGGAGGCCTCCATCTTGCGGCAGTTCACGCAGGCGTGGCCGGTGAAGTCAATGAACAGCGGCTTGTTCAGGGCCTTGGCGCAGCGCTGGGCCTGGGCCAGGTCGAAGTAGCCGCGCAGGCCGTGGGGCAGCTCCAGGAAGTCGTCGTAGCGCGGGGCTTCGCAGGCGGCGTTGAGGGGCGTGGCCGAGGTGGCAGCGGCAGTGCCGCCAGTGGCTATGGAGAAGTCATTGCGACTCTGCGGGGGCAGGTAGCCGGCCAGCAGAGGCAGCGGCGCCCCAAACAGGCCCGGTATCAGGTAAGTCATGAAGCCAAAGGCCAGCACCGCCATCAGCAGGCGCCCTACGCTCAGGTGCGCGAGGTCGGAGTCGTGGGAGAGTTTGAAGCGGCCCAGCAGGTACAGGCCCAGCAGGCCCGAGAGCGTAATCCAGAGCACCAGGTACAGGTCACGGGGGAGCAGGTTCCAGTGGTAGGCCAGATCGGCCATGCTCAGGAACTTGAGGGCCAGCATCAGTTCCACGAAGCCCAGCACCACCTTCACGGTGTTCAGCCAGCCACCGGAGCTGGGCAGGCTTTTCAGCCACGCCGGGAACAAGGCAAACAACATAAACGGCAGCGCAAACGCCAGCGAGAAGCCAAACATGCCCACTACCGGCTGAATGCCGCCGCCGTGGGCCGCCATGGCCAGGATGGTACCCACGATGGGCCCGGTGCAGCTAAACGACACCACCACCAGCGTGAGGGCCATGAAGAACACCCCGGCCCAGCCGCCTTTATCGGCCTGCTCGTCAATCTTGTTGACCATGCCGTTGGGCAGCGTGATTTCAAACAAACCCAGGAAGGACAGGCCGAATACCACGAACACGGCAAAGAAAATCAGGTTGGGCAGCCAGTGCGTGCTGATCAGGTTCAAGCCATCGGCCCCGAGCAGCACGGTAGTCAGCAGCCCCAGCACCACGTAGATGAAGATGATGCTGAAACCGTAGAACAAGGCCTTCAGGATGCCCTGGCGGCGGTTGGCCGAGCCCTTGGTGAAGATAGACACCGTCATGGGAATCAGCGGGAACACGCACGGCGTAAGCAGCCCGCTCAGCCCCGACAGAAACGCCACAATAGCCAAGGACAGCAGCCCTGAATCGGCCGAAACGGCGCCATTGGCTACGGGCGCAGCGGCGGCGGCCGCTACCGGCGGCGCGCTGGCGGCGGCCGTGGCAGTGTCGGAGGTGGCAGGCGTGGCGGCAGCAGCTGTTACTGCAGCCGCGGTATCGGCAGAAGCCACAGGAGCTGCGGCAGCGGCGGCCTCGCCGGCGGCCGGCGTGGTTGCTGCCGTAGCAGTGGCAGCAGCTATAGTAGCCGCCGCAGGCGTAGCGGGTGTGGCGGCAATGGCCGTGCCCGTGACGGGCAGCGGGCCGAAGCTCAGGGTTTCCTCGCCCGGAATGCAGCGGCCATCAATGTCGGTGCAGGTCTGGTACTCCACGTCGGCCTGCACCGTGAGGGCGCCGGGCTGCAGCAGCCGGATGCGCTGGCGCATCTGGCCGGTTTTTTCGAAGTACGTAATGTCGCCCTTGAAAACGTCGTCGTACTTCTTTTTAGAGCTGATGGATTTGGGCTTGCCTACCAGCTCGTAGGCGGGGCTTTTGGTGAAGCTGAACGTGAACACCGTGGGGCCGAGGTCGGGGTCGAAGTCGGTGGCGTAGAGGTGCCACTTGTCGTCGATGCGGGCATTGACGATGAGGTCCACCTCCTCTCCCACCTTGGCCGTGGGCTGGCTCAGGGCCACGCTTAGCTTGGTAGGCTTCAGAATTTGGGCGGTGGCTGCGCCGGCCAGGCAGAGCACAAGCAGCAACGGCAGCAGAAAATACTTTCGGAAGAACATCAGCGAAATGGAAAACAGCGAAAATGCAGGCCGACAAAGGTCGGCAGAAACCCTAACAGGCAGGCGGGTTTACCGGTTTTTTAGCGGGAGGTTGCTAGGGAATAGTAGCAAACCCCGACGGTAAGCCAACTGCTTGGCCGGAATCACGTACTTTTGTTTCATAAAGGCAACTGAGCCGCGTGAGCCCGAGTTGCCGCACCTATGATCCTAAATATCGTTCTCACCGTTCTGCTGGTATTGCTGAACGGATTTTTTGTGGCAGCTGAGTTTGCCTTCGTCAAAGTTCGTCCGTCGCAGATCGACATCAAGGCCCAGAGCGGCAACCGGCTGGCCAAGCTCGTGCAGGGCATGATGCAGGACCTAAACTATTACCTGTCGGCTACGCAGCTGGGTATTACGGTAGCCTCGCTGGCCCTGGGTTGGGTAGGCGAAAGTGTAGTGGCGGCCGTGGTAATGGCCATCATCGACCAGCTGGACATCACGCTCAGCCCTACGCTGGTTCACCAGATTGCCATTGCTACCTCCTTCACGCTCATCACCGTGATGCACATTGTGCTGGGTGAGCAGGCCCCGAAGGTGCTGGCCATTCAGAAGCCCGAAACTACCTCCATGGCCGTAGCCATTCCGCTGCGGGCGTTTGCCTTCATCACCTTCCCGCTCATCTGGGTGCTCGACCGGCTGTCGAACCTGGTGGCCGGCCTGTTTGGCGGCAACGCCAGCCACGGCTCGGAAGTACACACCTCGGAAGAGCTGCGCCTGCTGCTCGACCAGAGCAAGCAAAGCGGCGAAATCCAGGAATCGGAGCATGAGCTGCTGGAAAACGTGTTTGAGTTCAACGACCGGATGGTGAAGCAGATTATGGTGCCCCGAACCAAGCTGGCCGCCATCGACGTGAACACGCCCCAGGATGGCATCCTGGAAATGGTTTACAACGAGGGCTACTCGCGCATTCCGGTGTTCGAAGGCAATATAGATAACATCGTAGGTGTGCTTTACGTGAAGGACCTGCTGCAGATCATCCGCCGCAACGAGCCCATCGAGCTGCCCAAGATCATGCGGCCGGCCTACTTCGTGCCCGAAACCAAGAAAATCAACCGCCTGCTGCGCCAGTTCCAGCGCAAGCACATGCACATGGCGATTGTGTCCGACGAGTTCGGCGGCGTGTCGGGCATCGTAACGATTGAGGACATCATGGAGGAGCTGGTAGGCGAAATCCAAGACGAGTACGACAACGAGGTGCCGGTAGTGGAGCGGGTATCGGCCGTGGAGTTCCGCGTGAACACCTCCACCTCCATCTCCGACGCCAACGAGTACCTGCCCTTCCCGCTGCCCGAAGGCGAAGACTACGAAACGGTCGGCGGCCTACTGAACGTCATCTACGGCAACATTCCGGAGGTCGGCGACGTGGCCGTACTCGACAACTACGAGTTCCGGGTGCTGAAACGCTCCCGCCGCTCGGTGGAGCTGGTGCAGCTGCGCGTCACGACCGAAGCTGAGCGCGAAGAGCAGGAAGACGAAGGCCTGCAGGCGCTGTAAGCGGCGTCCGGCGTTTGCCTGAAGCAATATCGAAAAGGGCCTTCCGCTGGTAGCGGAAGGCCCTTTTCACGTTCAGCAACAGCTTACTTAGCAGGTGGTTCAGGCGTTTTGCTGCTGAAACCAGCTGGCATACAGCACGTAGTTGTCGGCGGTGCGGAGCATATTGGCGCGCTGCTCCTCGGTCACGGGCTTGATGCGGCGGGCGGGCACGCCGGCGTAGAGGTAGCCTGGCTCGCACTGCGTGTTTTCCAGCACCACGGCCCCGGCTGCCACAATGCAGCCCGCCCCCACCACGGCGTGGTCCATCACAATGGCGCCCATCCCAATCAGCACGTCGTCCTCCACAGTGCAGCCGTGCACAATGGCCTTGTGCCCGATGCTCACACGTGCTCCGATGGTGGTAGCGGCCTTCTGGTAGGTGCAGTGCAGCACGGCGCCGTCCTGCACGTTGGTTTTGTCGCCGATGCGGATGGCGTTGACGTCGCCGCGGATGACGGCGTTGAACCACACGGTGCACTGCGCGCCGAACGTCACGTCGCCGACGATGGTGGCGTTATCGGCTACGTAGCAGTCGGCGGGGATTTGCGGGTGTTTGCTCTGGACGGGCAGAATGAGGGCAGGCATAGAAGTGGGCAGCTAGTGAGTGATGCGCAAAGCTACTCGCTGGCGGCCGGGCTGTGGCTACTTTCTGCTTGCCTGGGCCTACCGCGCCAGCATGCGTTTCCAGGTGCCTTTGGTCCAGTTGTATTTGATAGTGCTGGGCAGGGCCTGCCAGAAATACTTGCTGGTTTCGACGGCAAAGCTGGGCTGCATGTAGCAATTGATGGTGCAGCCCTCGCACTGCGGCAGGCGGCCTTCCAGCGCCACCAGGCGGCCCACTTCGGGCGCGTGGTAGAGGTCGTAGAGCTGGCCGTTGATGGGAAATTTCTGCTCGCCGAGGTGGTAGCAGGGCAGCACCAGCTCGTTGGAGGGCGAAATAACCAGTGTGGTGCTGGCCGCCCGGCACACGGGCGCCGCCACGTGGTTGCCACCGTCGCGCCGGAGCTCAATGAAGGCCTCGTTGAGGTACACGCCCTTGCGCTTGCCAAAGGCCGACAGGTAGTCCAGCTCGGCCGGCGTCAGCAGCCCGCCGGTTTCCACGGTGTTATACTCGAAGGCCGGGTTCAGAATCAGCACCAGGCCGTTGGGCTGGGTGATGTCGCGGTACACGGCTTCCAGCTCGTGCAGGTTTTCGCGGAACACCGTGAACAGGATATCGGGCCGCTCGCCCAGCTCCCGGGCTACGCGGATGCTTTCCAGCACGAAATCGTAGCAGGCCACGCCCCGGCCTTTGTCGTGCACTTCCTTCTCCGACGAGTCGAGGGAGAAGTGCAGCATGTCCACTTTGCCGCGCAGCTTCTCGGCGTATTTGGGGTAAAGCAGGCAGTTGGTGGTGAGCGTGGTGATGAAGCCCATATCATGCGCCAGACCCACAAACTCATGAATTTGGCGGTGCAGCAGCGGCTCGCCGCCCGTGAAGTCCACCACCGACACGCCCAGGCGCTTCAGGTCGCGCAGGTTGCGCTCCACATCCTCCAGCGTGATGTAGGGCGAGGGTTTCTCCCAGATGTCGCAAAACGAGCACTTGGCATTGCACCGGTACGTGACGTAGTAATTGCACAAAACCGGATGACGAACTAAGCGCATGATGTCGTTTTTCGTGAGGTGTTGTTCGTCGTTCGTTTCAGGCTGCTCGACAAACTATCCGCAAAGAACGAACAACGAACTCCGAAAAACGAACAACGGCTAATGCGCCAGCGCGCCCCAGGCGGTGTTCCAGTGGGTGGGCGTGGCGGCCAGGGCCTCGGGGGTGGCGGGGCCGTGGTGCTCCAGGTAGTAGTTGCAGAAGCCCTTGAGTGGGCACCGGGCGCAATCGGGCCTGGTGAAGAAACACACCTTCTGGCCGTGCCAGTAGTTGTGCTTGTGGAAATTGAGCAGCGCCAGCGCATCCTTTGGCAGCTGCTCCAGTAACACCTGGTGGGCCTTGTCGGCGGAGGCTTTGGGCCCGATCATGCCCACGCGCTGCGCGATGCGGTGCACGTGCGTATCGACGGGCAGCACGGGCTTGCCGAAGTTGAACAGCAGCACCAGCGAGGCCGTTTTCAGGCCGATGCCGGGCATGTCGTTCAGCCACCCCATGCCCTTTTCTGTGGGCCAGTCGGCCAGAAAATCCAGCTCAAACGCCCCGCGCTCGGCCCAGATCCGGCGCAGAATCTCTTGGATGCGGGGCGCCTGCGTGTCGGGCCAGCGGGTGGTACGGATGGCATGGGCCAGCTCGGCGGTGGGCGCCGCCAGCACCCCGGCCCAGTCGCCCAAGGCTTCCAGCATTCGGTCGTAGGCCAGTTCCTCGTCGGCGTGGGTGGTGCGGTGGGAAAGGACTGTGGAAATCAGCTCCCGCATAGGCGAGCGGCGCGGCGTATCCAGCGAGAGCGGAGGGTAAAACTCGTTCAGCAGCCGGTGGTTTTCGCGGGTCTTGTCGGCAGCCGGCGAGGCGTAGGTGGCGGGAGTGGGCATGTCTGCTTGTACCGGCCGGCCGGGCCCGGGGTTGCGCCCGGCGCCCAACTCCCCTGCCTCACAGACGATGGCGCAGGCAGCCGGACATAAAAAAACGGCAGCTCCGTACGGAAGCTGCCGTTTTTCAGACTAGTGCTTTAGCGGACTATCCAGCCAGCTTAGATGGTGCCTTTTTCGGCAGCCTTCTTCAGCTTCTCGTTGGCGAAGATGGCAATTTCCACGCGGCGGTTGGCAATGCGGCCGGCCTCAGTGGAGTTGTCAGCCACAGGCTGCTTGGAGCCATAGCCCGTCACGGTGAAGCGCGAAGCGTCTACACCCTGCTGCTGCGTGTAGTTGGCCACGGCCTGAGCCCGGCGCTGCGACAATGGGTCGTTGATGGCGTCCGAGCCGCTGGTGTCGGTGTGGCCTTCCACGATGACGTTGGTGTCGCCGTACTTGATGAGGGTTTTAGCCAGGTCTTGGATGTTGGCCTGAGCAGCCGAGGTCAGAGCCGACGAGTTCTTAGCGAACAGCAAGCCCGAGTCGAAGGTGATTTTGATGCCTTCCCCTACGCGCTCCACTTTGGCGCCGGCCATTTCCTTTTTCAGCTCAGCCGCCTGCTTGTCCATGCGGCGGCCAATCAGAGCACCACCGGCACCGCCCACAGCAGCTCCAATAATGGCACCTTTAGCCGTGCCCGACTTACCGCCAATTACGCGGCCCAGTACGGCACCACCGGCCGCGCCACCCAGGCCACCGATTACGGCACCTTTAGCGGTTTTGCTCCACGGCTTCTTGGTGGTAGTTGTGCCGGCGTCCTGGGCCTGCACCGTGCTGGTGCCAAACAGCAGCACGGCCATCATCAAAGCGAAAAGCGAACGAAGATTTTTCATGAGTAAAAAAGAGGTTAAGGGGTTTCGGAGTTGGTGAAGAAAAGAACAGAAAAGTGTAGCCACTGAGTGGCGTTGTGGTCAGGCAATTTGCAACCACCTTGCCAAAAACGTGCTTAGGTGACTAAAATTGCTGAAAAGTTAGTTTTCAGCTAACGCAAGCTGTTTTTATCAGCCGAATTTATTTGCAAATAAGGCTGAGCACTTGCCTTTTAGCCCGCAATAGTTCCTGCGGTATTGTCGCCGCCTTCATCGGTATTAAAACTGCACAACACACTGCAAGAGGCCTCAACCTACACAAAAAAAAGGCCGCACATCGCGTGCGGCCTTTTTTGATCAGCGGATACCCGGCTACTTAGAGCGTGCCGTTTTCGGCTGCCTTCTTCATCTTTTCGTTGGCGAAGATGGCAATTTCCACACGGCGGTTAGCTTGTTTGCCGGCTTCGGTAGTGTTGTCGGCAATTGGGTCCGAGGAGCCGAGGCCTTTGGTGGTTACGCGGGCCGCGTCAACACCCTGCGAAACCGTGTAGTTGGCTACAGCCTGCGCCCGGCGCTCCGACAGCGGCTGGTTGATGGCGTCCGAGCCCGAGGCATCGGTGTGGCCTTCTACCAGTACGTTGGTGTCGGGGTATTTCTGCAGGATGGCGGCCATCTTTTGGATTTCGGTCATCGAGGCAGCGCGCAGGTCGCTCTTGTTGGTGTCGAAGAGGATGCCCGAGTCGAAGGTGATTTTGATGCCTTCGCCTACACGCTCTACTTTGGCGTTCTGCATGTCGCGCTGCAGGTCTTCAGCCTGCTTGTCCATTTTGCGGCCGATCAGGGCCCCACCGGTGCCGCCTACTGCTGCACCAATGATGGCGCCGGCAGCTGTGCCGTTTTTGCCGCCAATCACACGGCCCAAAATAGCGCCGGCTGCAGCACCGCCGCCAGCGCCGATGAGGCCGCCTTTAGCCGTTTTGCTCATGCCCGTCTTGCGGGGGCCGGTGCCATTGGTGTCGGGAGCATCCGGAATGTTGGGGTTGCGAGGCTGAGAAGTAGCGCATGAGCCCAGCAGCAGCGTGAGGGCCATAAAGAACGAGAGCAGCGAATTAGGAGCTTTCATTGAAGTGAACTAGGGAGTGAGAAAAATCAAGTGAGGTTGGTCGTGCTTTACTGGAATTACCGCTAAAAAGTTGGCCGAATATAGACTTGCATCTATATCAACCAATGGCTCAGGCAGAAAAAAACCATGTGGCAAAATGCCCGACCCATGCAGCAAATCCGCACAGACCGGGCATTTTCAACAAGTGTGCCGAAAGTTAGCGGGTGCGCTGGCCTAGCTTGGCTCCAACCGGCTCAGCCGCCTCGGTAGGGCGCAGCATGCCCAGCAAATCAGACAGTTGCTGCTTGAGCTGCTTGCGGTCGACAATAAAATCGAGGAAGCCGTGCTCCAGCACAAACTCGGCGCTCTGGAAGCCCTTCGGCAAATCCTTGCCGATGGTTTCCTTGATAACACGCGGCCCGGCAAACCCGATGAGGGCACCTGGCTCGGCAATATTGAAGTCGCCGAGCATGGCGAACGAGGCCGTTACGCCACCGGTGGTAGGGTCGGTGAGCAGCGATATGTAAGGCACGCCGGCTTCGGAAAGCAGCGCCAGCTTGGCCGAGGTTTTGGCCATCTGCATCAGCGAGAAACCGGCTTCCATCATGCGGGCGCCGCCGGAGCGCGAAATCATCAGGAAGGGCAGGCGCTGCTGGCGGGCGTAATCGATGGCGCGGGCAATCTTCTCGCCCACCACCGAACCCATGGAGCCGCCGATGAAGCGGAAGTCCATGGCGGCAACCACCAAGCCCTGGCCGTTGGAGAGGCCGTGCGCCGTCCGGACGGCGTCGCGCAGGCCGGTCGTCTTTTCAGTAGCTACCAGGCGCTGCGGATAGGCTTTGGTGTCTACGAAGTGCAGCGGGTCGCCGGAGTGCATATCGGCATCCAGCTCCGTAAACTGCCCGTCGTCGAAGAGGAACTCGAAGTATTCGGCCGCGTCAATCCGGTCGTGGTGGTTGCAGTTGCCGCAGGTGGAGAGCAGGCGCTTGTGCTCGGCCATGGTGGCCACGGTTTTGCACTCGGGGCACTTATACCACAGCCCGTCCGGCGTCTCCTTCTTTTGCTCCGTTGGCGTGACGATGCCCTTTTCTACGCGCTTAAACCAAGACATTCTTTCAGGTTAATTAGTAATGAATAATTAGTAATGAGCAAGTTATCTGCTTCAAAAAAAGGAATCAGCTCGAGCAAAAATTTCAGGTAGTTGCTCATTACTAATTACTCATTACTAATTCAAAAAATCTACGCCAGCGTGATGGCCGGGTCCAGGTATACGTCCTGGATGGCGTTGAGGAGATGTACGCCTTCGGCAAAAGGGCGCTGAAAGGCTTTGCGGCCCGAAATCAGGCCCTGGCCACCGGCGCGCTTGTTGATGATGGCCGTGCGCACGGCGTCGGCCTGGTCGGTGGCGCCTTTGCTTTCGCCGCCAGAGTTGATGAGGCCGATGCGGCCCATGTAGCAGTTGGCTACTTGGTAGCGGGTCAGGTCGATGGGGTTGTCGGAGGCCAACTGGTCGTACATGGCCGGGAAGGTCTTGCCGAACTTGAGCGTGCTGAAGCCACCGTTGTTTTCGGGCAGCTTCTGCTTGATGATGTCGGCCTGAATAGTTACGCCGAGGTGGTTGGCCTGGCCCGTGAGGTCGGCCGACACGTGAAAGTCTTTGTCAGCGGTTTTGAAGGCGTTGTTGCGGGTGTAGCACCAGAGCACCGTGGCCAAGCCCAGCTCGTGGGCCAGCGCAAACGCCTCACTCACTTCCTGCAGCTGCCGGCCCGATTCCTCGGAGCCGAAATAGATGGTGGCCCCCACCGCCGTGGCGCCCAGGTTCCAGGCCTCCTTCACCGAGCCAAACATGATCTGGTCGAACTTATTGGGGTAGGTCAGCAGCTCGTTGTGGTTGATTTTAACCAGGAACGGGATTTTGTGGGCGTACTTGCGGGCCACCGTCCCGAACGTGCCGAAGGTGGTAGCTACGGCATTGCAGCCGCCTTCCACGGCCAGCCGGATGATGTTTTCGGGGTCGAAGTACATCGGGTTGGGCCCGAAGGCGGAGCCGGCCGTGTGCTCGATGCCCTGGTCGACGGGCAGGATGCTGAGGTAGCCGGTGCCGCCCAGCCGCCCATGGTTGTACAGCTGGCCCAGGCTGCGCAGCACCTGCGGCGTGCGGTTGCCGGGCACAAAGCAGCGGTCCAGAAAGTCGGGGCCGGGCTGATGCAGCAGGTCTTTGCGGATGGTTTTGCACTCGTGCTGGAGCAGCGCCTCGGTTTCGGCGCTCAGGGAAGCAGTAGGAGATGCCATGGCAGAAGGAGAAGGAAGGAGCCGCTGAAATCAGCCGCCAAATATAGGTTGAAAATCGGTTGATTGCGGGGCGGCATTGCAACATGCAGCAGCCCCTGAGTACCTTGCCGCGGGATGGTGCGGGCCAGGAGCCCGGCCGCCCAATTCTGGCTTTTCAACCTGTGTGTTTCGTGAACAACTCTGTTTCTCTGCTTCCTGCGTTGGCCCTAGTGGCGGCCCTGGCACTGCCCGGCTGCGTGGCCTCCAAAAAATATGACGATCTGAAGGCCCGCCAGGCTTCCACGGAGCAGGGCAAGGCCGAAGCCGAGCGCCAGCAGCGCACGGCCGTAGCCGAGCTGCGCAAAGCCACCGACGAGCTGGCCGAAATGCGCCTGCAAACCAAACGCCTCACCGACGACTCCACCCAGACCGGCAACGCCCTGCGCCGCACCCGCCAGCTCTACACCCAGCTCACCGACAGCTACGACAAGCTACTGAAAAACTCCGATCGGGAGCTGGCCAACAAGTCGTCGGACTACAACAAGGTGGCCCAGGACCTGGCGCGCCGCGAGGCCGAGCTAGGCGAACTGGACGCCGGCCTGCGCCGCAGCCGCGCTGACATCGACAAACTCAACGCCGACCTGAAAACCCGCGAAGCCCGATTGGCGGAGCTGCAGAAAGCCCTAGCCGAAAAAGACAAAGCCGTGAACGACCTGCGCGCCAGCGTCACGAATGCGCTGCGGGGCTTTCAGGGCACCGATTTGCAGGTGCAGATGAAGGACGGCAAGGTGTACGTGTCGCTGTCGGAACAGCTGCTGTTCAAGTCAGGCTCGACGAAGGTGGACCCCAAGGGCCAGGAGGCGCTCAAGCAGCTGGCCACCGTGCTGCAGCAGCAACCCGACGTGAACGTGGTGGTGGAAGGCCACACCGACAACGTGCCGTTCAGCCGCCCAGCCGGCGCCATGCAAGACAACTGGGATTTGAGCGTGTTGCGGGCCACCGAAATTGCGCGGCTACTGGCCGCGGGCGGCGTGCCGCCGCAGCGCGTTACGGCCTCGGGCCGCAGCCAGTATGTGCCCGTCGCCGCCAACGACTCGCCCCAGAACAAGGCCCTCAACCGCCGCACCGAAATCATCCTGACGCCCAAGCTCAACGAGCTGCTGAAGATTCTGGACTCGAACTCGACGACGGGCGGCAAATAAATACCGGCGGGGTTGTTTTCTATTCCGCACTCTATCAACTACTTTCAAAGGGCAGCCGTCAGCGGCTGCCCTTTATTGTTTTTCATCCTTATCCCCTCTTCGTTATGCGCACACGTTTCCGCATTTGCTTTATCCTGCTGAGCATCTTCCTGCTGGCCAGTACGCCGGGCGCCCACGCGAGCCACGTGCTGGGCGGCGACCTTGACTACAGCTACATTCCTGGCTCGGCTTCGCAGTACCGCATTACGGCCCGGCTGTACAGCAACCCAGCCGATGGTGGCGCTACGTTTCCTGACCCCAGGAACTTGTCTTTGTTCGGTTCGCAAAATGGGTGTGCCAGCACGTCGGCTGGCAACTTCCAGTTTCAGGTGCCACGCATGCAGCTCACGCGCCGGGCACTGGGGTGTGCCGTGAACGGGCGCAGCTACAACATCAGCCAGTATGAGGCCACCGTGACGCTGCCGCCGGGCCAATGGACGCTCAAGGCCATCGAGGAGCTACGCTCAGGTGGCATGCTGAACCTGCTTGATAGCGGCACCCAGGGCTTTTACATAACGGCCTACCTCGACAACTCCAGCGGCCTGACCAACAACTCGCCGCGCTTCACCTCCTTTACGATGCCCTACGTGTGCGGCAGCCAGCCCAACCGCTACAGTTTCAGCACCTTCGAGCCCGACGGCGACTCGCTGGTGTACCGCTCCGTACAGCCGCTGTCCAGCACCCTAATAGAACAGGGCTGCGGCAATACCATTCCTTACACCAGCTACAGCGCCGGGCAGTTTCAGGACCCTGTCAGCGGGCAGACGGCGACGTACCCGGCCGGGCAGTTCACGGTGGGGTTTCCGCTGCTGTCGTTTCGGGCAGTCAATGGGGTGGCCGTGCCGCAGTTCGAGCTGAACGCAGCCAACGGCGACCTGCAAACCACCCCCGTAACGGTACGTGGCTTCAATACCGTGGCCGTGCAGGTAGACGAGTACCGCCGCGTGAATGGCACCTGGGGGCGCATCGGCAGCGTAATGCGCGACGTAGTGTACTCCGTGTTTGATGCGGGCGGCAACCGCAACCCCGGCTTCACGGGCCTGCAGATTGGCGGCACCAGCCAGCCCCTCGACCAGACCATCGTGGTGCAGCGCGGCCAGCAGATTGCGCTGACGCTCACGGCCGCCGACCCCGACGCGGGCCAGGCCGTGCAGATCAGCAGCGACGTGGCCGCCGTTATTCCCGGGGCTTCTTTCCAGCTGCAGGGCACCAGCCAGGCCGTGCTGAGCTGGCAAGTACCGGCCACGCTGCCGGCAGGCCGCTACTCCTTCACCGTTACGGTGGCCGACAACAACTGCCCGACCAATGGTTCGGAAGTGCGGACTATCAATTTCCGGGTTTCGGCGCCAACTTTGGGTACCGCGGGCGCCCGGACCCGGGTGCTGGCGGCCTACCCGATGCCGTTCCGCAGCCAGGTGCAGTTTCAGCTCCCCACGCCCGGCGTGCAGCCGGTGTACGTTACCGATGGGCTGGGCCGGCTGGTGGCCACTCTGCAAAGCCGCCCCGATGGCACCGTGGCCTGGGCGCCGGCGGCCAGCGTAGCTCCGGGCGCCTATTTTGCCCGGCCGGTTTCGGGCGAAGCAGTATTCCGGCTGCTGCGGGAGTAGCAAGTGGCCAGTACATACATCTTACCCAGAAAGGCAGCCCTGCACATGGGCTGCCTTTTTGTTGCTGGCAGAGGCTGAAAACCCGGTGTATTCAGCAGTAAAACCCTGTTCTTTATCGCCATAAGCGCATGCTTTAAAGTCAGTAAATAACATTTATAATAAATTGTTATACAATATTTTACACCTAAAAATAACACCCATTACAAAGTCTGAATTACACAAAGGATGGTTAGGCTATATGTGAGCAGCACGGCACCTTTCCAACGTCATGCAGCCACTCACCCAGATTTCCGCTTCTGCCGTACCCGGTCTCCTAGCCCGACCGGGCACCGGTGCCCACCGTCGCCCGGCAGCGCCGGCCCCGGTAAGCCCCGAAACCAACTACGCCCGCCTTATTCTGGCGCAGCTCCGGCGCCATCCGGCCCAGCCGTGCCTGGTGTGGCCCGCCCCCGATGGCACCACCCGCCGGCATACCGCCTACGACCTGCTGCAGCGCATTGCGACCCACCGGCAACAGCTGCTCGCCGCGGGCGTGCAGCCCGGCCACTCCGTGCTGCTGGCCGTGCCCGTAAGTGTGGAGCTGATTGCGGGTTTGCTGGCCGTGCAGGCGCTGGGAGCCGTGCCGGTGCTGCCGCCGGCCGGGGCTTCGGCGTGGCAGCTGCTGCAGTTGACGCGCCGCCTGGGCATCCGGACGATACTGACCGGCCCCGCTGCTTCGCCTCTGGTCCGGCTGGCGGCCATGCTGTGCGGTGTGCAGCTGCTGGCGGCAGTAGGTGGGCCGCTGGCCGCGGCTGTTGAGGGCTGGGAAGCCTGGCCGGTTCCGGCGCAGCAGCCGGCGCTGGTGTCGCACAGCTCCGGCTCTACGGGGCAACCCAAGGCCATCCGGCGCAGCCACGCGGTGCTGCAGGCCCAGCACGCGGCCATCAAGGCCGCGTTTCCGCCGTGGCAGGGGCAGCGCGACTTCCCGCTGTTTCCGAATGTGCTGCTGCACAACCTGGCGGCGGGCGTGGTGAGCGCGCTGCCGGCCGTGCCCTGGCACAACCTGCGGCAGCTCAACCCGGCCCGGATTGTAGCGCAGCTGCAAACAGAGCAGGTCCAGACCCTGACCGGCAACGTGGCCTACTTCGCCGCTTTGCTGGCGCACCTGCAGCAGCAGCCGGTTGCGCTGCCTTACGTGGTGGCCGTGGGCGTGGGCGGCTCGTCGGTGCCGGAGCCGCTGGCGCAGCAGCTGCGGCAGGCGTTCGGGCAGGCGGCGGTGCACATCATCTACGGCTCATCGGAGGCCGAGCCCATTGCCGTGCGGCAGGTGACCGACGAAGTGCCCGACCCGCGGGCCGGCTACTGCGTGGGCCCTATCCAAGATGGGCTGGAATGGCGGTTTGAGGTGCTGGGCGTGCTGCAGGGCCGCGCCACGCCGGGCCAACCAGTGGGCGAGCTGTGGGTGCGGGGCGCGCACGTAGCCGCCCCGTCCGGCGAGTGGCTGCGCACCGGCGACTACGGCTACGTGGCCGATGGTCAGCTCTACCTCACGGGCCGCCAGGGCAACGAGCGGCTGCACCACGGCGTGCAGCACTATCAGCTGGAGCACCTGCTCTATCACCTGCCCGGTGTGGAGCGCGCCGCCGCCCGCGCCGATGCCGCCGGCTTTACGGTGTTCGTACAGGGCACCGTAAAGCCCGCAAGCGTAGCCCAACTACTGGCCCAAAACCTGCCGCAAGTACCGGTGCTGGCCATCCATATGCGGACCACGCTGCCCGTGGACGCGCGGCATCATTCCAAAATCCTTTACTCTCAATTGCGCTAGCTATGGAATCCGAGTTCTACAATGTGGCGCTGGACCGCCTGCGCTATTCGCTGGTGTGGGAAGACAGCCGCACGCTCTACGGCGCCCTCACTATTCAGCCCACCGACCACGTGCTGGTAATAGCCTCGGCGGGCTGCAACGTGCTCAATGCGCTGCTCAAGAACCCGCGCCACGTCACGGCCATCGACCTGAATCCGGTGCAATTGCAGCTGTTGCGCCTGAAGCTGCATGTCATCCGGCACCACGAGCACGCGGTGCTGCGCGGCCTGCTGGGGCTGGCCGGGCCGGCGGCCGTGGCGGCGGCCTGGCAAACGGTGGCGCCCACGCTGCCGGCCGCCGAGCACGGCTACTGGGCCTCGTTTTTCGAGAGCCATCCGGCCGGGATTCTCACGGCGGGGCGGCTGGAAAGCTACGTCACGGGCTTTCTGCCGACGCTGACTCCTGCACTGCAGGCCCACCTGCGGCAGTTGCTGGGATTTGATACGGTGGCTGAGCAGGCCGCCTACTTTGAGGCTACTCTGGCCAGCTCGGCGTTTCCGGCTCTGTTTGTGGCCTACTTCGACGAGGCAAACCTGAGCAAGGGCCGCGACCCGCGCCTGTTCCGCTACGCCGCCGAGTCGGGCGGGGAGGCCTTTTACAGCCGCCTGCGCGACACGCTGCACACCGAGCTGATGCGCGACAATTTCTTTCTGCGGTTCTTCTTCTTCGGACCCGAAAACCTGCCCTGTGCCATTCTGCCGCCTTGCTACCAGCGCCGCCACCACGCGCTATTGCGCCAGCAGCTGCCCAAGCTCACGCTGGTAGAAGGCGAGGCCGTGGACTATCTGCGCAGCGCGGCGGGCCAGTCTATCAGCAAAGCCAGCCTGTCCAACATCTTTGAGTACACCAGTCCGGCCGAGTTCCAGCGGACTATGCAGGCGCTGTTTGCGGGCAACCGGCCACTGCGGGTGGTGTACTGGAACCTGCTGCTCGACCAAGGCGCCGACACCGATTCGGGCGCCGCGCCACTGCCCCTTGCCACGGCCGTTTCCGAGCGGTTGTCGCAGCAGGAGGCCTGCTTCTACTTCCGCAACGTGCGCGTGCTCGACTCGCGCCAGATTTGCGCCGCCGCTTCTTCTGCCACACCTTCTTTCCTCGCTGACTGTGCCTGATACCGCCATCCTCGACCTGGTGAGCCCGGCTTTTCTGGAAGAAATGCTGCGCGCCCACGCCCCCAATTCCGCCTATAAAGTGCTGGCCGTAGAGCCCCTGCCGCTCGACAACTCCGCCAGTATTCTGGTGACGCTCACGGCGGGCCAGAGCGCCCGCCCCATCGGGCACTTCGGGCTAGCCGTGACGTTGGAAGAAGCCGGCCGGCCGCCCACGACCCATCATCTGGTGCTCAAGGTGAAGCCCCACGGCAGCGAAATATCCAGCATGCTGGCCGGGCTGGCTGGCTTGTGCGGCGGCGAGCTGGCCGCGGTGTACCCGGCCTTTGCCGAGCGCACCGGCTTCCAGCACACCCACCAGCGCGAACTGGCCGTGTACGAGCACGCCGCGCCCGGCCTGATGCCGCGCATCTGGGGCACGCACACCGACGAGCAAACCGGCCTCTACTGCGTGCTGATGGAATATCTGCAGGACGTGACGCTGCTCAACTCGGTGCAGACGCCCGCCGTTTGGACCGACCACCACATCCGCACGGCGCTAACGCAGCTGGCCGCCTGGCACGCCCGCCACCTGCTGCCGCCCGGCTTTGCCGCGCCCGCCTGGCCCGACCTGCCCACCGGCGCCTACATGCAGGAGCTGGCCCCGCTCTGGACGGCGCTGCTCCACAACGCCGCGCCGCGCTTCCCGGAGTTGTTCGGGGCCCAGCGTACGGCACAGCTACAAGCCGCCATCCAACAGATTCCGCAGCGCAAGGCCTGGCTGGACACCCGGCCGCGCACGCTCATCCACAACGACCTGAACCCGCGCAATACCTGTTTCCGGGGCGCCGGGGCCAGCCTGCAGCTCTGCGCCTACGACTGGGAGCTGGCCACCTACCACGTGCCGGTGTATGATGCCGTGGAGCTGCTCTGCTTCGTGCTCGATGCCGACCGCTACCACCTGCGCCCCGCTTATCTGGAGCACTACCGCCACACCCTGCACGCTCTCACCGGCCGCTACCCCGACCCAGTTGCCTTCCGCCGGGAAACCCACTACGCCACCCTCGATTTCGGTTTGCACCGCCTGGGCATGTACCTGATGGCGCATTCCGTGGGACCCTACCCTTTCCTGCCCCGTGTGGTTGAGAGCTTCTTCGATACGTTAACCCAGACGGTGCCCACTGAAAACACCGCACCTGCCGCTATTGCCTCACACATTGCTTAAAACCTGTTTGCGTGAGCTGCGGAAGCTGTCAGTGCGATGTAGAGACGCAAAATATTGCGTCTCGTCGTTGCTGATGTTGTTTGGGCAGCACGGTTCCGGTCGCCCAACGACGAGACGCAAAATATTGCGTCTCTACAGCGTTCGATGATAACTCAAATAGCTTAACAGGTGCCGCAAAAACAGCCGCCCACTCCTTCCTGCCGCTCAACTCTCCCGATGAATATTCGCCACCTGACCGCGTACCTAAATCAGCGGTTTCCACCCGTCAACATGGGCCTGTTCGCCATTCTGTTCCTGACGGTATGGGCCGTGGCGACGCTGGATGCGGGAGGCCAGGGACCGGGCCGGTTCCGGTGGCTGGAGGTGGGCGGCGGGCTGGCTACCATCTCTTTCTTCTTTCGCCTGCGGGTGTTCGATGAGCTAAAGGACTACGCCGCCGACGCCATCAACCACCCCCACCGCGTGCTGCAGCGCGGCCTCGTGACGCTGCCGCAGCTGCAGCAACTGGCGTGGCTGGGCGCGGCGGGCGAGCTGGCGTGGTCGGCGCAGATGGGGCGGGCGGCGCTGGGCGGCTGGGTGCTGGCGCTGGGCTACAGTGTGCTGATGCGCTACGAGTTCGGCGTGAGTGCGTTTCTGAAGCGCCGGCTGGTGCTGTACGCCTTCAGCCACATGCTGATTATGCCGCTCGTCGTGTATTGGCTGTGGCAGGCGTACCAGCTGTTTCAGCCCGATGGCGCCATGCCGCCGCGGTTCTGGCTGCTGGCGGCCCTGAGCTTGCTGGGCGGCTTTGCGTTCGAGCTGGCCCGCAAAACCCACGCCCCCGCCGCCGAGCGCCCCGGCATCGACTCCTACTCCCGCACGCTGAGCTACCGCGGGGCCATTGTGGCGGTGCTGCTGGTGCTGCTGGGCGGCATGGCGGTGCAGGGTGTGCTGCTGCGGCAGCTGCAGGCCGGCGCGTGGGCGTTTGGGCTGCTGGTGGGGCTGTTTGGGCTGGCGCTGCTGGTGTACGGCCGGGCGGCGGCCAAGCCCCAGGAAAAGCTGCTGCGCACCGCCGAGTTGCTGGTATCGGTGTTCATGCTGACCAGCTACCTGGCCCTCATCGGCCTTATTCTGCTGTAGAGACGCGTATTCGCGTCTCGTCGTCCGCGCCGCCTGCCAAAACCAGAATCTTTTAGCCGTTGCAGGATTCCAACAGAGTCCGATTGATGACCATGGCTTGCTCAACAATCGTTCGGCTCCCCTCTCTTTGGAGAGGGCCGGGGGGTGAGGCGCCCGGCAGCACGAGTACCAAAGCACAGTTCCATTTCACTACCCACATGATACTTCACGGTTCCACGCCGTCTGCTCAGTACACCATCGGCCACAAGGCGCTCGGGCTGTTCCGGCTACAGGCAGCGGGCATGCGCGTGCCGGATTTTCTGGTGCTGCCCGCCGAAACCTTCGATGCGCTGCTGCTGGCCGCACCGAATGCGGCGCAGCAGCGGCAGTTGCTGCAGGCGTTCCAGCTGCCCGCCGCCGACCAGCAGGCCATCCGGCAGGTGCTGGCCGGCTGGGGGTTTCCGGCGCAACCGGTGGTGGTGCGCTCATCGGTGGCTGATGAGGACGGCGCAGGCGCCTCGTTTGCGGGGCTTATGGATTCGTTTCTGAACCTGACGTCGGAGGCGGCGGTGTGGGCGGCGGTGGGCCAGTGCGCGGCCAGCGCCTATTCCGAGCGGGCCCTGGCTTACCGCCGCCAGAAACAGCTGCCGCTGGCGGCGCGGCCGGCCGTCATCATTCAGCGGCAGCTGGCCGCCGAAACCAGCGGCGTAGTGTTTTCCACGTTTCCGGAGTATCCGCAGGAAATGGCCGTGCACGCCGTTTGGGGCTTCGGCGAGGGTCTGGTAGGCGGGCAGCTACAGCCCGACGAGTTTTACCTCAACAAGCTTACCGGCGCGCTCCGCCACACCCAGCTGGCCGCCAAGGAAACCCAGTTTCAGCCCGCTGCCGGCGCCGATGGGCTCCGGCAAACCGCCGTGCCGGCCGGCCAGCAGCACGCCGCCTGCCTCACCGATGCCCAGCTGGCCACGCTGTTCGCGGCGGCCACGCAGCTGGAGCAGCAGTTCGGGCATCCCCAAGACCTGGAGTTTGTGGTGGAAGCCGGCCAGCCGTGGCTGGTGCAGGCCCGGCCTATCACCCAGCCCATTCCGGAGGTCGTGGTCTACGACAACTCCAACATTCAGGAAAGCTACTGCGGGGTCACCACGCCGCTCACGTTCAGCTTCGCGCAGCGTGCCTACGCCACCGTGTACCGCCAGACCATGCACGTGCTGGGGCTGCCGCCGGCCCGCATTCAGGCCCACGAAAGCACCGTCACGCAGCTGCTGGGGCTGGTGAAGGGGCGCATCTACTACAACATCAACAACTGGTACCGCGGCCTGCAGCTGCTGCCCTCCTTTCGCCAAAACAAGGCCGACATGGAGCGCATGATGGGCCTGGAAGAGCCCGTGGATTTCGTGGTGAGCCAGCGCAAAACGCTGGGCGCCACGCTCCGGCTGCTGCCTGGCCTGGGTTTGAATCTGCTGCGGCTGCTGCGGGCCTTCGGGCAGCTGAAGAAACGCGTGCCGGCCTTTCACGCCCACTTTCGGGCGCACTACCAGCGGTTCTATTCCCTGCCGCTGGCCACGCTCAGCGGCGCGGAGCTGCGGCAGCAAAAGGACCTGCTGGATGCGCAGCTGCTGCAAAAATGGACCACGCCCATCATCAACGACTTCTTCGTGATGACCACCAACGGCCGCGTGAACCGGGGTTTGCAGCGGGCCGGTATTGCGCAGCCCGACGAGTTCCTGAGCCGGTATTTGTCCGGCGACCAGCAGGTGGCCAGCACCCAGCCCACGCGCCAGCTGCAGGCCCTGGCCCGCGCCGCGTGGCCCCAGGCCGCCCTGCGCGAGCTGGTGCTGGCCGCCCCGCCCGATCTGCACGCCCAGGTGGCCCAACTGGCGCCGGATTTTCACCGGGCCGTAGAAGAGTTTATCGGGCAGTACGGCGACCGGACGGTGGGCGAGCTGAAGCTGGAAACGGCCACTATGCGCGTGGAGCCCGCCGTGTTCTACCAGTACCTGCGCAACTTCCTGCTGGCGCCTCCCGCCCCGGAAACTGAGGCTGGCAGCCCTCTGCAACAGCAGGCCCGGCAGGAGCTGGCCGATAAGCTGGCCGGCCGCAGCCGCTGGTTTAAGTGGCGGCTGGAGCGCAGCCTCCGACAGCTGCAGCAGGCCATCCGGTACCGTGAGGCGCTGCGGCTGGAGCGCACCCGGCTGTTTGGCATGTACCGGGCGCTCTACCGGGCCATGGGCGCCCAGCTCACGGAGCGCGGCCAGCTGGCAGCTCCCGAAGACGTATTCTGGCTGACGGAGCCGGAGCTGCTGGCCGCCCTGGCCGACGGCGCCACTCCCCTGCTGCCGCTGGTAGCCGAGCGTCGCCAAGAGTTCCGGCAGTACACCCGGGAAGACGTACCGGCCCGCGTGACGTTGCCCGCCCGCCCCGCTGCCGCCCCGCCCCTGCCTGCAGGCGCTCTAGCCGGCACCGGCTGCTACCCCGGCGTGGCCGAGGGCGAGGTAATCGTCATCACCGACCCAGGCGGCGACCTGAACGTGAGCGGTAAAATCGTGTGTGCCCTGCGCACCGACCCCGGCTGGGCGGCCCTGTTCCCGATGTGCCGCGGCGTCATCATCGAGAAAGGCTCGTCGTTGTCGCACTCCGTGATTCTGCTGCGCGAGCTGGGCATTCCCACTATCATCAACGTGCCGCACGTTACGCAGCGCCTGCGCACCGGCCAGCAAGTGCGCTTGAACGGCGAATCCGGCCGGATTGAGGTGGTGGAGTGACGCTCGAACGGATCCGGTACGGTAGCTGTCCGGACGGCATAGCCGCTACCAGAACAGTGTAGAGACGCGACACTTCGCGTCTGCTATTTGAACGACCAAAACTGCGCCCGATGACCAACGATGAGACGCGAAGTGTCGCGTCTCTACACTCATAATAAACAACATCAGCTTACGACGACCGGCCTGACGGCTTCAACAGCCGCCGGACCGGCAGGCATCAGCCACACTCCTCCTATGAGCCCCATTCACCAGCTGCTTTTTGAGGGCACTTTGCCGGATTCGTTCTTTCAGATTCCCGGCCCGCTGTACGCGGCGCTGCCCTACCAGCCGCAGGAAGACGCGGCGGCCGTGCGGCAGCTGTTTCGGCAGGAACTGGAGCGCAACGACATCGTGCTGTTTACCGACCACGCGCAGCTGCGGCTGGCAGGTATCTTCCCCAAGAACGGCCGTACTGCCTACTTCGGGTTCTGGGAAACCGTGGACGACGTGGCCCTGAACGCGGCGGCCTTTGCGCAGCTGCAGCAGGCGGCGCGGCAGCGCGGCTACACCCACCTGCAGGGCCCGCTCAACTTCAGCACCTACCACTCCTACCGCCTACGCCTGGGCAGCGCGCCTTCCTGGCAGCAGTTCGACCGGGAGCCGGTCAACCCCACCTACTACCCCGGACTGCTGGAGCAGCTGGGCTTCGCGCCCGTACTCACCTTCGAGAGCCGCCTGATTGCGCCCGCCACGGTGCCGGCCGTGTACCACGACAAAGCGGCGCTGCTGGCTGCCGTCCGGAGCCTGCCCTACGAGTTTCTGCCGCTCACGCCGGAAACCTGGCCGGAGCATGAGGCCGCGCTGTTTGAGCTGGTACACCAGGTATTCAGCGCCAACCCGGCCTACCAGCCCATTCCGGAAAGCCAGTTCCGGCAGCTCTACAACACCCAGTATGCCGCCCGGCTCTGCCCGCACACCTCGGTGCTGCTGCGCGAAAAAGCGCACGGCCGCCTGGTGGCGCTCAGCCTCTGCCACCCAAACTACGCGCCTTTGCAGCTGGGTTCCGCGCCGCCCAGCTTCCAGCGCGACTACCCGCGCCTGCCGCGCAAAACCCTACTGGCCAAAACCATCGGCGTGCACCCTGATTTTCGCAACCAGCAGCTGATGAGCTACCTGGGCGCCTACGGTATGCTGGCCTTCCGCGAGCTGTACGACGAGGCCATCTTCTGCCTGATGCGCTCCGACAATTTCTCCCTGCACTTCACCGACGGCCTGCCCGCCGAAACCGCCCGTTACGCGCTGTATGAGCTGGCGCTGACGTGAGCTTTCATGCCAGGTAGCCTAAAGCTGTCATTTCGAGCTGAGCGAAGAATCTCGCCAGGGGACTGAATAAGGCAACAGAATTACCACTCAGGTGAGATTCCTCCTGCGTCGGAATGACAGATCCTCTATTCCCATTATGCTGTATCTACACAAACTCCGCTACCTGCTCTTGCTGCTGATTGTGGCAGCCTGCGTGGCGCTGTGGCCAAGCGTGCAGGCCGCCATGGTAGTCGATAACAGCCTTTCCACCTGGTTTCTATCCGGCGACCCGGCTTTGCGCGAATACCACGCCTTCCAACAGCGCTTCGGCAACGACGAGGTGGTGATTCTGGCCGTGCACGATGCGCAGCCGGTGCTTTCGCCCGGGTATCTGGCCGCCTTCCGGGGCCTCACCCGCGAGCTGGAAGCCCTGCACGCCGTGGCAGGTGTGAACGGACCCGGCAACACCCGGCTGCCCGGCCGGGGCCTGGCTGGCTCCTCGCGGCCGCTGCTGGCGTCCGGCACCACGGCCGCCGAAGTGAGGCAAGCGCTGCAGCCGCTGCCCACGCTGCGCCAGAGCCTGTTTTCCAATGATTACCGCACCGCGCGCTTTATTATCCGGCTGCGGCAAATGCCTGATTTCGACGACCGGCGCGGCGAGATTCTGGCGCAGGTGCAACAGGTGGTGAACCGGCACTTCCGGCCAGAGCAGGCCCACCTGGGCGGCGTGGGCATCGTGTACGCAGGCCTCAATGCGCTGTCGCAGCACGATTTCGGGCTATTCCTGGGGCTGGGCTACCTGCTGATGTTTGGGGTGCTGCTGCTCATCTACCGCAACCTGCTGCTGCTCGTGTACACGCTGGGCATCGTAGGGCTGGCCACCTACGTCACGTTTGGCGTGTACGGGGCGCTGGGCTACCGCGTAAACCTGATGACGGTGCTGCTGCCCATCGTGCTGATTCTGCTGGGCATCATGGATTCTATGCACGTCATCAACGAGCGCAACCGCCTGCGCACACCCACCAGCCCCGCCCGCCACGACGCGCTGCAGGCCCTGCGCAACGTGTTTGCGCCCTGCCTGTTCACCATGCTCACCACCGTGGCCGGCTTCCTGGCGCTGCTGTCGTGCCCGATGGCCATTCTGCGCAACTTCGGGGTGTTTGCGGCGCTGGGCATTGCGCTGTGCCTGGTGTTCACGTTTGTGCTGGGTGTGCTGCTGCTGCCGCTGGCCAAAGCCCCGGCCCGCACCGCCGCCGCCACGTACTCGGCCGCCAGCCGCATGGTGGCGTTTTACCAGTATCTGCTGGCCCGGCCGCGCTTTTTCGCTACGCTCTCGGTGCTGCTCACGCTGGCGCTGGCCGCCGGCTTGCCCCGCCTCCGCTCCGACACCTACACGCTCGGCTACCTGCCCGACAACCACCGCGTCGTTACGGACCACAAGGCCATTGAAGCCAACTGGGGCCCTTACATGCCGCTGGAGCTGCTGGTGGAGCCCCGCCCCGGCCACACCCTATCAGACGTGGCCGTGGTGCAGGCCGCCTTCGCCTTCGCCGACTCCGTGCGGCAGCTCAGCGGCGTAGGCCAGGTTACGGGGTTTCACTCTTTGTATCAGGCCGGCCTCGAAGCCCAGGTTGGGGACAAAGCCACCCGTTTGCGGGCCAGCCAGGGCGCGCTACACGCCGTGGAGCGGCAGCTGGGGCTGGAGTTTCCGGCGCTGCTGGCGCAGTTTGTGCACGCGCCTTCCGGCACCGGCCGCGTCACGGTTTCAGGCCGGATGCTGTCGGCGCGGCAGCTCACGGCCAAGGTAGATACGCTGCTGCTGATTGCGCAGGCCACGCTGGGGCGGGTGGCCACGGTGCGGCCGGCCGGCTACCAGCCGCTCTACGCCGGCATTGTGGCCTACGTCACCGAGTCGCAGACCAACAGCCTGCTGCTGTCCTTTGTGCTGGTGTTTGCCCTGACGTGGGCGTTTATCCGCAGCTTCCGGCTGGCGCTGCTCACCGTCATTCCCAACCTGTTTCCGGTGCTGGTGCTGCTGGGCGCCATGGGCTGGCTGGGCATCCCGCTCGACACGGCCACGGCCAGCATTGCCTCCATCGTGCTCAGCTTGTGCGTCGATGACACCATCCATTTCGTGTACAGCTACCAGCAGCACCGCCGCCACGGCTTCACACCCGCCCAGGCCCGCCTCACCACCATTGCGCACGTCGGCCCCACCATCGTCCTGACCAGCGTGGTGCTGTTTCTGGGCTACGCCGTCATGACGCTGGGCTCGCTGAAAACCGTGCAGCTGTTCGGCCTGCTCACAGCCATTGCCGTGGCCGGCGCCTTCTACGGCGAGCTGGTCATCTTCCCGCTGGTCCTGAAAAAATACGACCCGGAATAAGCACAAGGCCTATTCCGGGTCGTGGGATATTCGGCAGCAGAACCTAACGGGCCTGCTTCCAGATGACTACAAAGTCAGGTTCAAGCGGCAGAAGTAGAAGGCACCGCTGTAGCCGAACTGGTTGGAGCTGTACAGGAACCGGCCCCGGTTGGTGGCGTCGAGGGTGGAGTAGGCCAGGCTTTGCGGGTTGTTGTTGGGGTCCTGGTAGAGGCGGTCGGGGTACACATCGAACAGGTTGTTGACGCCCACGCTCACGCCCACGTTCTTCAGCACCTGGGCGCTGAGCACGAAGTCGGTAATCCACTTGGCCGAAAACGTCTGGTCGATGAAGGCGCGGTCGGGGTTGGCGTCCTTGGTCTGCACCTCGCCGAAGCGCACGGTGCGCAGGTTCACCGCAAAGATTTTGTAGCCGTAGTCGGCGCTCAGGTTGATTTTGCTGCGCGGCTGGCCGTTTTCGAGGCGCGTCCGCTGGGCCCGGTCAAACAGCGTGTTCTGCAGCGTGGGGTTGGCATCGATGAAGCCGGAGCTGTTGAAGCTGCGCACCGTAGTGGCGTTGAAGTTGGCGGCGGCCGTCAAAGTCAGGCGGCTGTCGGTGCCCAGGGTCAGGCGCTCGTTGGCCACCACGTCGAGGCCGCGGGTGCGGGTGTTCACGGCGTTGGCAAAGAACTGGATGCCCTGCACCGGCAGCGTGCCCAGAATCTGAGCTACAGCCGCGTTGCCGCGGTTGTACTGGCTGCTGAGCACGATTCGGTCCCGGATGTCAATCTGGTAGGCATCCACGGTAAGCGTAATGGTGCGCAGCACCCGCGCCGTCAGGCCCAGGCTGTAGTTCGTGGATTTTTCCTGCTTCAGGGAGCCAATACCGAAGGCGCGCGTGAGCGGGCTGTCGTTGTTGGTGGTCAGCACTTCGCGCAGCTCGCCGCTGTTGAACTGGGTGCTGGAGTTGGTGAAGTAGCGCTGCTGCAGCGAAGGCGCCCGGAAGCCGTTGCTGATGGCGCCGCGCACGGCCACATCGGGCAGCACGCTGTAGCGGGCGGCCAGCTTGCCGCTCACGTTGCCCCCAAAATCGGAGTAGCGCTCGGCGCGGCCGGCCACGCTCACCAGCAGCTTTTCGGTGATGTCGCTTTCCAGGTCGAGGTAGCCGGCCACGTTGGTGCGCGAGCGGTCCGTGGCATCCTGCGGGCGGTAGCCGGCAAAGCCCTGCGAACCCGCCGCCGCGTACGTAGCGGCCGTGTTGCCCGACGCCGGCGTGATGATGCGGCCCTGCTCATTGAGGCCGTTGGCGTAGGAGCCCAGCTCGCCGGCTTCAATCTGGAAGTTATCCACCCGGAATTCGCCCCCGAAGGCCACGTTGAGAGTGCTCAGCACCGGCATATCCAGGAACTTGCGCGAGAAGCCCAGGTTCACGGTATTCTGCTGAAACAGCAGCTCGCCGGCGTAGAACTCGGTGGGGCTGGTGCCCAGCGGCAGCGAGGCGTTGAGCGTATTGCTGATGTCGTAGCGCAGGCTGTTGCGGCCGTAGGTGTTGCTCAGGTCGGCCTGGAAACCCAGCACCCGGCCCCGCACGCCCGTAATCAGCGAGGCGTCATCCACGGTGCTGTTGATGAACGGCAGGTAGCCGTTCGGGTAGAGGCCCAGGTCGATTTGGGTGGTTTGGGTGGGCAAGCGGTAGAGGGCGCCGCCGCGGCCGGTGCGGCGCGTGAGGCCGCCGGCCACGTAGGCTTCCATCTCCTGGGCCGGCAGCAGCGTGTAAGCCGCGTTCAGGAAGCCGCCGTAGGTGCGCGTGTCGGAAGCGCCTACCCGGATGTCGCGGCGGTTGAAGCCGTTCTGGGCAACCAGCGCATCGTCCTGGGCCTTGAGGGCCAGCTTCTGGTCGTTGGTGAGGCCGCCGGGGTAGTTGCCGGCGCTGGTGCCTTTGTAGATGAGCGGGGCCGTGTCGGCGCCACTGCGGTCGAAGTAGCTGCGGTTGCTGAACTGCCCGCTCACGTTCACGAAGCCCCGCTTATTGAGCCCGAAACCGGCGTTGGCGTCGGCCTGAAACAGCTGTCCGTCGCTCTCGGTGGTTTGGCCGGCGGTGCTGCTTACGTTCACGCCGGTGGTGTCGTCTTTGAGCTGAATGTTGATGACGCCGGCAATGGCGTCGGAGCCGTACTGGGCCGCCGCCCCGTCGCGCAGCACCTCAATCCGCTTGATGGCGGCCGGCGGAATAACGTTCATATCCGTGCCCACCGAGCCGCGGCCGGGCGTGCCGTTGATGTTCACCAGCGCCGAGCTGTGCCGCCGCTTGCCGTTCACGAGCACCAGCACCTGGTCGGGCCCGAGGCCGCGCAGCGAGGCGGGGTCCACGAAGTCGGTACCGTCGGTCACGGTCTGGCGCGTGCTCTGAAACGAAGGCGCGATGTAAGTCAGGATCTGCGTGACGTCGGTCTGGGCGTAGGCCTTGATTTCGCGGGCCGAAATAACGTCCACCGGGGCCGTGGTCAGGATATTGGAGCGGCCTTCGGTAGCCCGCGAGCCGGTTACGACCACCTCGTTGAGGGCGGTTTGGTTGTCGGTCAGGCGCACGTCCAGCGTGGTGCGGCCGTTGAGTTGCACCTGCTGCGTCACGGAGCCAATGGCCGACACCACCAGCGTGGCGTTGGGCTGCACGCTCAGGCGGTAGCGGCCGTCGGCGTCGGTGCTGGTGCCGTTGCTGGTGCCTTGTTCCAGCACCGTCACGCCGGGCTGGCCCTGACCGGTGCTGCTGGTTACGCGGCCCGTCACGGGCACGGTTTGGGCAAAGGCGGCGTAGCTGGCCACCGACAAAGCCGTGACCAGGCCCAGCCGCGTTGCGGATAGAGTATTCATGTCAGAAAGAAAAAGGAAAACAAGCCAGGGGCCGGCCGCGCCCTGCGGGGCGGCCGTGCCGTTCACACATCCGACGCACCGCCCGCGGCGGGGTCCGTTCAGCACAATCCGGAAAAAGAAATAATATCAGCGCAGCTCTATGTACGCACTACCGCGCGGGCGGTTGGCGCGGGCCGGCGCAGCCTCAACAACAGCAACAGCACCCCGCCGCCACACCTGCGGAAGCAGGCCGGCAAATCGGCATCGGGGAGAAAGCGGGCAGGTTGAGCAAGTACATCAGGCGGGCAAACAGAAACCAAGGTGCCGGCGCACAACCGCGCGCCAAAACAACCCCTGCACTACCGCTTACGGCGCCGAATGTTTCGCGAACGGAAAAAAACCACTGTCAGCGCGCCACGCCTACTGCACCAGACGGCGCACCAGCGGCAGGGCGCGGGTGGCCCACTGCTGCATATGCAGGCCGGAGTAGTGCAGGCCGTCGGGCGCGAACTGGGCGGGGTCGTAGCTGGTGGCGCGGGTCAGGTCGGTGATGTCGAGGAAGGCCACGCCGGCCGCCGCGCACTCCTGCCGGGCGGCGGCGTTGAACTGGTTTATTTCCTGGCTGATGGCGGCCTGCGGGTAGCTGCGGCCCATCCGCGACTGGCCCCAGTCGGGAATGGACAGCACCAGCACGCGCCCGGGCCGCCCGCCCGCCAGCCGGATGGCCGTGTGCAGCAGCTCCCGAAAGTCGGTGCGGTACTCTGCCAGCGGCAACCCCTGAAACTGGTTGTTCACCCCAATCATCAACGACACCAGCTCGTAAGACGCAGGCGGATTGGCGGCGATGATGGCTTCGCGGAGCTGCCCGGTGGTCCAGCCGGTGCGGGCAATGATGTCGGGCTTCCGCAGGCCCTCGGCCTGGGCCAGCCGTGCCAGCTGCACGCCCCAGCGGTCGGCGGCCGGCACGCCCTGCCCGATGGTGTAGGAGTCGCCGAGGGCCAGAAACCGCCGGGTGCCCGCCGGCGCCGATACCGGATCTGCCGCAGGTGGCAGCGCGGCCGGCGCTGGTGTTTCGGCCCCACAACCCAACGTGAACAGCCAGACGGAAAGCAGAACAAGCAAGCGGGACATGGGCAGCGGCGCAACTACGTGAGGCCAACGTACGGCCCCACCGCGCCGCCAGATTGCCCGGCATATCACCTCACAAAAAAGCGCCGCCCGGAAACTATCGGACGGCGCTTTTTTCACAGAATCCACAGCCAGCCCCGGCGCAGCAGCGCCCCGGCAGCCAGCTGCGCTACGCTAGCCGATGGCTTGCTTCAAATCTTCAATCAAATCTTCCACGTCCTCGATGCCCACGCTCAGCCGAATCAGCGAGTCGGAGAGGCCGGCCTTGCGGCGCTCCTCGGCCGGAATGCTGGCGTGCGTCATGGTGGCGGGGTGGCCCGAGAGGCTTTCCACGCCGCCCAGGCTTTCGGCCAGCGAAAACAGCTCGAACTTCTCCAGCACGGCCACGGCGTCCTCTTTCCGGTCGCCTTTGAGCACGAAGGAAATCATGCCGCCGAAGTCGCGCATCTGCTTGGCCGCCACGGCGTGGTTGGGGTGCTCCGCGAAGCCAGGCCAGAACACTTTCTCCACTTTGGGGTGGCTCTTGAGGTACTCGGCTACGGCGCGGCCGTTTTCGCAGTGGCGCTGCATACGCAGGTGCAGGGTTTTCAGGCCGCGCAGCACCAGAAAGCAGTCCTGCGGGCCGGGCGTGCCGCCGCAGGCGTTCTGCAGGAAACGCAGCCGCTCGTGCAGCTCGTCGTCCTTCACAATCACGGCGCCCATCACCACGTCGGAGTGGCCGCCCATGTACTTGGTCAGCGAGTGCATCACCATGTCGGCGCCCAGGTCCAGGGGCGTCTGCAGGTACGGCGTCGAGAAGGTATTGTCCACTACCAGCAGCGCGCCGGCCTTTTTGGCCACGGCGGCGGCGGCTTCAATATCGATGACGTTGAGCAGCGGATTCGTAGGCGTTTCCACCCAAATCAGCTTGGTATTGGCCGTCACTTTCTCCTCTACAGCCGCCATGTCGTGCATCGGCACGAAGTGAAACTTGATGCCGTAGTTGGCGAATACCTTGGTGAAGATGCGGTAGGAACCGCCGTACAGGTCGTTGGTGCTGATGACCTCGTCGCCGGGCTGCAGCAGCTTGATGATGCAGTCGATAGCGGCCATGCCCGAGGCGAAAGCCAGGCCGTGCTGGCCGTTTTCCAGCGCCGCCAGCGCGTCCTGGAGCTGGGTGCGGGTGGGGTTGTGCGTGCGCGAGTACTCGTAGCCCTTGTGGTCGCCGGGCGAGCGTTGCACGTAGGTCGAGGTCTGGTAGATGGGCGTCATGATGGCCCCGGTTTCGGGGTCGGGGTGCACGCCGGCATGGATGGCTTTGGTTCCGAATTTCATCTGGTACGACTAAGTTTCTGGGGAACTGGGGTTGGGCCCGCAAAGGTAACCACGCGCCGGTAGCATTGCCCGGTGCGCCCTCGGCCGGCCGGCGGAAAGCCGAATCCTGAAAATCAGAATTTTGCCGGCTGCGGTGGCCAAATCCTCCGGACGGCGTTCTATCTTGTTGGCAAAATTCTATTCACACTTTTTTTATCCGCTTGAAAACACTCCTACTCCTATGGGCCCTGCTGGGCCTGCCCGCCGCCGCTGCCCTGGCCGCCCCCACCCCACCCGCCCCCGCCGACTCCATCGACAGTGAGCGGCACTACATCGACTCGGTGCAGGCCACCCTGCACTACCAGACCGGCCTGATTACGCTGCCCGACGGGCTGGGCTCCATTACGGTGCCGACCGGCTTCCGCTACCTCGATGCCAAGCAGAGCGAATACGTGCTGACCAAGCTCTGGGGCAATCCCGATGGCGAGTCGCTGGGCATGCTGTTCCCGGCCGACCGCGGCCCACTCGATGAAAACAACTGGGCCTTCGCCGTCGAGTACGACCCTTCGGGCTACGTGGAAGACACCGACGCCGCCGAAATCGACTACGACGACCTGCTGGAGGACATGAAGGAGGCAACCGAGGAAAGCAACGCCGAGCGCGAGGAAGCCGGCTTCGGCCGCATCATGCTCATCGGCTGGGCTTCCAAGCCCTTCTACGATGCCAAGCTCAACGTGCTGCACTGGGCCAAGGAGCTGCGCTTTGCCGGCACCGACTACAACACGCTCAACTACAACGTGCGCGTGCTCGGCCGCAAAGGCGTGCTCAACCTCAACGCCATCGGCGACATGGGCCAGCTGCCGGAAATCCGGCGCAGCATCCCGCAGATGATCAAGAGCGTGGAGTTTGCCCAAGGCCAGCAATACGCCGACTTCGACCCCAAAATCGACGAGGTGGCCGCCTACGGCATCGGCGGGCTAGTGGCGGGCAAGGTGCTGGCCAAGGTGGGCGCCTTTGCGCTGCTGGCCAAGTTCTGGAAGGTGATTCTGGCGGTGGTGGCCGGCGGCTGGGCTACCATCCGCCGGTTCTTCGGCGGCAGCTCCTCCGACGAGTAGGCGGGCCGGCCACGCTATGTAGCCTTCTGCCCCGTTCTTACGTTCTACCTTCGGGCCGGCGCCTTCACGCCGGCCCGTTTGTTTTTCACTTGCAGTCTATGGCTTTTCTCCGGGAGCTTTTTCAAAAAAACGCCTCTACTTTCCTTTCCATGGTACTGCTGGCGGGTTTGCCGTTTGTGGGCAGCTCGTCGCTGGGATTCCTGCTCTACCGCAACCAGGAGCTGCTGCAGCACCCCACGCTGCTGCAGGCGGTGCTGTACTTCGTGGTTATCGGGGTGGCCATGGCGTTTTCGCTGCTGCACACCACGCTGGCCGTGCTCATCACCGGGTTTTACTTCGGCTGGGCGGGCTTCCCGGGTATGCTCATCGCCTACACACTGGCGGCCCTCACCGGCTACCAGGTAGCCTCCAGCCTCGACCACGGCAAGATGCTGGCGTTTCTGCAGCGCTTCCCCAAAGCCGCCGCCGTGATGCAGGAAATGAAGACCGACAGCTGGAAGCTGGTGTTTCTGCTGCGCATCTCCCCGGTCACGCCGTTTGCCCTGATGACGTTCATTCTGGCCGTGATGGGCGTGGACCGGCGCCGGTTTCTGCTGGCTTCCATCGTGGGCATGCTGCCGCGCAGCCTGTTTTTCTACTGGCTCGGCACCAAAGCCCAGGATATTATGCTGCTGCTCCGCGACCCGGGCACTGGCAACACCGGCAAGGTACTGGTAGCGGTGCTGGTGGCGGTGTCGTTTTTTGGCCTGTACTACCTTTTCAACCGCGCCATGCAGCGAACCCTGCGCCAGGGCACGAAAATCGAGTAAAAAAATTCAACTGAAATTCAGCATCTTGCAGTCTTTCGCGAAAAAAAACCAAGCAAAATGCGGGACCCGGCTTGCACCGCCGGAATTTTCCCTGCTATCTTTGCACAACCAAAACGGATAAACGATCCGCCAAACGGTAAAAATGGTTGTGTAGCTCAATTGGATAGAGCATCTGACTACGAATCAGAAGGTTTAAGGTTCGACTCCTTACACGACCACGAACAAAGCCCCTCAGCAGCCTGCTGAGGGGCTTTTTTTATGCATTTTTCCTCCGGGCACCACGCGAAGTCCGGTTTCTGGGCCCAGCGGCGACCGGCCTTAAGGCTGCGCTTTATCAGCAACTCAACAGGCCTTGTTTCCAGATTTGAAACCCGATAAATAGTTCACCATCAGAACTTAAAATTTCACAGGGCCAGATTGGCAAGGTTTTGGGATTTCGGCACGCACTGCTCGCAAGAGCAGTACAGTTCCTATTCACCGTTTTGTCCCAACCCCTAACAACCAACATGCTGGATCGAATTAGAAAACACCTCATCCTCTTCGCCCGACAGCAGGTAGGCACCACCAGCTACCTGAATCTTGTACAGGAAGCCGATCTGGGTTTCAACCTCGACAACACCCACGAGAAAAAACGCCTGAAAGAAGTTCTGGCCGAAATTTCGGAAGCGGAGTATGCGGCCGGGCGGCCCATCCTGAGCTGCCTGGTAACCGTGGCGGGCCACAAAGGCCAGGGCGACACCTTCTACAAGCTCTGCGAGCAGCTGGGCCTGGGCGAATGGCGCGACCTGCGCCGCCAGGAAGACTTCCTGAAAAACCTGCGAACCGAATGCCGCGCCTATTGGCAGGACGACGCCAACTTTGCGCAATTCAGCCAGCTCAGCGAATACAGCGACCGGCAGGCCTAGCCCTGCTGCCGCTACGAGAGCAGCTTCGCTTGGTGGGCCGCGTTGATGATGGCCGGCGCATTTTTGAGCGTAGCCAGCACAAACTCCCGGGCGGCTTCCTTTAACTCATCCTTACTGATGTCGTGCGCCTCTTCGCGCACCAACTCGCCTATCGTCTGTAAAGCCAGCACGAGCGTTTCGCGCTTCGGACGCTCCTGCTTCAGCTGGGCGTAAGCCAGGGCTAGCTGTACATTGATTTTTTTGCGCCGCGTCCGAAAAACCGACTCGTTGGCCGCGTGGGGCTTGATGGCATCGAGCAGCTTCAGCAGCGGCAGCAGTTGGGTGGCCGTGGATACCACAGTGCCTTCCAGCCGCTGCCGACGCCGGCGCAGCATGGCCGAGGCAACATTTCTTTTGCTGTCCGGGTCAGCGGCGGCGGCCTGCTGAGGATGTTGGGCGTTTTCTGAGTGCATACGGGGCCTGATTGCCGATAACAGGTGCCCCAAGATAGGGCCTGCCCAACATTATTGCTTCTGCTGCATGCTCCGCGAACAATGTTTGCGGAGCATGTATAGTTTATAGGCCAGCTAAAGCATATAGCAGAAAAGGCACTAATGTTGTGCGCCCGGAATAGTACCGATATTTACGACGTTAGCCGGCCACTATCCTCTCCGCCACTTATCGATATTCCGTTATTCACACGCCGTTTATGGACCTTATTGCCTACCGCCCACAGTACCGGATTTACCTGCATACGGCCGGCAACCATATCGTTTATGAGCGTCTGGAAGAAATGACGCTGGCCACGGAGCTGCCGCACTATGTGGCTGATATCGAACGGGCCCTGAAGCTGGTGAAGCCAGGTTTCACGGTGCTGTCGGATCTGCGGCGCACTTTGGGGCCCAATCTTCATATGCTGCCCGTGTTCCGGCAGGTGCGCCAGATGCTGCAGGCTTCCGGGGTGGGCTTGGTGGTGGAAGTACACCCGCCTTCAGCCAGCGTGCCCAAGTTCATGCAGCAGGTGCGGGCCCAGTCGGAGGAAATCCCGACCTATATCTTTACTGACAGGAACGAAGCTGACGCCTTCCTGCAGCAGTTCTGGGCGCAGCAACCTTCCTGATACCAGGTCGGGGGCGAAAGTACCGCAGCGAAAGTGCGGGTTGGAGCCGGGTGCCTATCTTTGCGGCGGTATTGTCAGGCCGGGCCAACGATTTGGCCTAGTTGGCTGTTATGCCCAGGGCCCTGTTGGCCATTTGTTTGAACTCACCCTTCACTGATGAATTCTATTTCGACCGATATCTGCATCATCGGGGCCGGCCCGGTGGGGCTGTTTGCTGTATTTGAAGCCGGGCTGCTGAAGCTGCGCTGCCATGTAGTAGACGCTCTGCCTCAGGTAGGCGGGCAGCTGTCCGAGATTTACCCCAAGAAGCCCATCTACGACATCCCAGGCTTCCCGGATATTCTGGCCGGTGACCTGGTCAACAACCTGATGCGCCAGATCGAACCTTTCCACCCCACCTTCACGCTGGGCGAGCGGGTGGAAGGCTACCGCAAGCTCGACGACGGCTCGTTTGTGGTGACCACCATCGACGGCACCGAAATCAACTGCAAAGCCATTGCCATTGCCGGCGGTCTGGGCTCATTTGAGCCCCGCAAACCGGCCATCGAGCAGCTGGAGAGCTTCGAGCAGGGCAAGGGCGTGTACTACATGGTGCGCGACCCCGAAACCTTCCGCGACCAGCGCCTCGTCATTGCCGGCGGCGGCGACTCGGCCCTCGACTGGACTATTTTCCTGGCTAACGTAGCCAAGGAAGTGACGCTCGTGCACCGCGGCACCACCTTCCGCGGCGCCGCCGACTCGGCCGAGAAAGTGAAACACCTGCACGAGGCTGGCAAGGTGAACCTGGTGCTGAGCAGCAACGTGACGCACGTGCACGGCAACGGCCAGCTGCACGCCGTGACCATCACGGCCAACGACGGCACCGCCACCGAGCTGCCCGTGGACTCGTTCATTCCGCTGTTCGGCCTCACGCCCAAGCTCGGCCCGATTGAGGACTGGGGCCTGGAGCTGGAAGACAACGCCGTGAAGGTGAACACGCTGGACTACTCCACCTCGGAGCCCGGCATCTTCGCCATCGGCGACATCAACACGTATCCGGGTAAGCTGAAGCTGATTCTGTGCGGCTTCCACGAAGCGGCCCTCATGTGCCAGGGCGCCTTCAAGCACATCTTCCCCGAGAAGAAATACACCCTCAAGTACACCACCGTCAACGGCGTTCCGACGCTGTAATTGGTGATGAGGATATGAAGTGATGGAGTGATGAGGGAATGACGTTCTTCCCTCATCACTCCATCACCTCATCACTTCATCACGCTATTACCCCATCACTTCATCACGCACTCAATGACCGAAGACGTACGCGTATACGTGGAGGAAGCGCCCGGCCAGCGCACCGAAGTAAGCGGCCCCACCGACATGGGCCTGAGCCTTATGGAGCTGCTCAAGGCCAGCGGCTACGACATTCAGGCCACCTGCGGCGGCATGGCGCTGTGCGGCACCTGCCACATTGAGGTGCTGGCCGGCCCTGCCCTCGACGAGCCCTCCGACGACGAGCTGGCCATGCTGGAAAGCCTGCCGGTGATGAGCCAGGGCAGCCGCCTCTCCTGCCAGATCCGCCTCACCGAGCGCCTCGACGGCCTGGTGCTGCGCCTGATGCCGCAAAATACGTAGGCTGCCAGCCGCAATTTGCGGCCGGCCGGCGGCGTTAGGCTGCCGATGGCTACAACTACTTTTACTTTTGATATCCTGTACCGCGGCCTGCTGGGCTGCGGTTTTTTATTGCTTGGTTCCAGCGGTAGCGCGTGGGCGCAACGAGAAGTGGAGCTGAACATCAGTGGCGGCGTAACGCTGGCTCACCCCACTATGGAGCGGCAGAACATAACCAGGCAGTTCCGGACGGTCGGCAGCTTCAATACCGGGGCCGCTCTGCGCCTAGTGGTGCCGCTGACTGAGCGGCTGGGTATAGGTGTGGAGGAGCGCGTTACGGGGCTGCCCCAAAGTGTGCGCTACGGTACCCGGGGCAACGGCTTTAGCAAGGGCATTGGGGATCAGACGATACATCACTCGGGGATAAGCTTGCGGCTCTACGATGTGTGGAGCCCAGGGCCACACTGGGGACTTGATCTGGCACTAACTGGCTCCTATACGTGGACTTACGGCGGCCGCTACGCCTACGAAGGTCCACTCTGGTATAGCGACATTTCTCAACTCCCTCAGCCCGGCAATCCGCTGGTGCTGGTGCGCAACGTCGGCGGACGGGGCACGGCCATGGTGGGCGTGGAGGGACTGTTGCGCTACGAACTGGGGCTACGCCACATGCTGCTGCTCACGGCCACCTACCAGCGAGGGCTGAGTCCGCTCGAGGAAATCAACTCCACTCGGCTGGAATACATTGATGACAACGGCACCGTGCAGCAGGGCAGCCTGACGATCGTCAGCCGGGGCTCTTACGCCACGGTGCAGCTCGGCTACGGCCTACGCCTGGGCCAGCTGGCTGGTGCCACCCGCCGCAACCCACCCCCCCGCTACAGCCTCGACCCCGACGATACCGACCCGGACACGACGCCGGAAACCGAGTAGCACGCCAGTGACGCTAACAGAACGGCGGCCCGTTAGATTGATTGGAGCAAAGAGGTCGGTGGTATGAATTATTGCCTGAATCCGCCATATTGTGCAGCAGCTCAGTTCAAAACGGGCTCCGAGTTTCTCTCACTTCCACCAACCCACTTTTCGTATGACAGCTTCTACCCGCAACATCATTGCCTGGATTCTGCAGGGCCTGCTGGGCCTGGCCTTTATTGCATCCGGCGGCCGAAAACTCATGGATCTGCCGGGCACGGTGGCCATGTTCGGCAGTATGGGCATGCCCGCCGTGGTGGCCTATTTGGTAGCTGGTGGCGAGCTGCTGGGCGGCATCGGGCTGCTGATACCGCGCTTTGTGCGGCCGGCCGCGCTGGGACTGATAATCATCATGGTGGGCGCGGTGGTGATGCACGCCACCAAAATTCCGGGCGGGTTGGCCAATGGCGTACCGGCCATTGCGCTGCTAGTGCTGTTGCTGGTAGTGTTCTGGCTGCGCCGCCCCACCACCTCCACCATGTAGCAGCCGGAGGGTTCAGCCCAGAAAACTACCACCGGATTTCATTCCAAAAAAGAAGCGGCAACCAGAACGGGTGCCGCTTCTTTTTTGGGGTAAGATCAAGGATTGTGGTTAGCGCCGGCGCGAGCGGCTGCTTTTGGTGGCCGTCTTGCGCTTGCCAGCCGACGACTTATGAACCACTTTCTTTTTGCTGCTGGTGGAGCGGTGGCGGCTGCGCGAAGCCACATGACGCGGGGCGGCAGCCGGAGCGCTGGCATTTGGGGCAGCTTCCGGGGCTTTCGGCTCCGGGGCGGCTTCGGCGTGGTAAGCTGAAGCTTCGGTGTCGGCTTGGGCGGCGGCTTCTTCGCGGGCGGCGGCCTTCAGCACGGCATCCTGCTTGCGGCGGGCGGGCATCAGGAAATCGCGCTCGGCCCGCTCGCGGGGAGTCAGTTTCTCTTCGCCGGGCAGCGCGGTAGGGGTTACGGAGGTGGTCTTCTTTTCGCTTTGGGCCATCAGGGCCGTGCTGCTCAGCAGCAGGCCGGTTATCATCACAATCAGTCTCTTCATTGTTCCAACAGGGGCTAAACGGAACTTCAAAATTACCACCCCCCGGCCACAAAATCCAAAGCCGACCACGTACCATGCTGGCAGAAAGCCATTTTGGTCGAGCTGACGCGCGATTTCACCGGCAAAAAAGCTACCGACCGCCACTATATAGCAGCCGGTAGCTATAGCCGCTACGGCTGCCCCGCAATCTGCACCCGCGTGCCAGCCGAGTGGGTTGTGAACTCCGGCGCGTACAGGCACTGCAGCTGGCTCAGGCCACCCGAGAAGTTGCCGGCCTGCGCCGCCCGCAGCCGGTACTCGAAGGTGTGGGTGCCTTTGGGGAAAAAGCCGATGAAGAAGTTGGTGGCCGCGTCGCGGGGGCTCTCGTAGTAGCCCAGGCCGCCCTGGTAGCGGTAGCCGGAGGTCTGGCCGATGAGCTCCAGGCCAGCGGCGCGCTGGTCTTTGAGGTGCACGTATTCCAGGTCGCGGTCGGCGCGCAGCACTAGGCGCACCACCAGCACGTCGCCGACGCGCAGGGGGCTGGCGGCGGTGAGGCGCTCCAGCACGGGGCCGCCGGTGGTGCGCTGCTCGCGGTAGAGCTGGCGCTCCAGCTGCAGGCCGGTGGCGGCGGGCGTTATCTTATCCAGCTGCTCGAAATACTGCCAATAGAGCGCACCCCAGGCCACGCCCGCATCGGTTTTCTGCACCGATACGCGGCCCTGCGCGGGCTGCACTTCGGCGGCGGGCCAGCTGACTTTGTAGTAGCCAGTGCCGGCCTGCTGGGTGGTAGGCGCCACGGGCTTCCCTCCCACCGTCACGCGCAGGGGCTGGGTGGGCTGCAGCCAGTCGGAGCCACGCAGCAGCAGAGCGTAGCAGGCGTCGGCGGTGGCACGGGTGCTGGGCCAGCTCTGGGTCTGCTTCTGCTTGAGCAGCCAGAGCTTCATTTCATCCACGGCTTTCTGGTCGTTCTGCACCTCGTCGAAGGCCTCGATGAGGGTGGCTTGGGTTTCGGTGGGGGCTTCGCGCCAGTAGTAGCCGCCGCGCACTTCCTTCCAGTACATGCCCAGCTCGGGCGAGTGCAGGGCATTTTCGGTGAGGGCCGTGAGGATGGCGCGGGGCGCGGCGGGTTGCTGCTGGCGGTGCAGGGCCAAGGCCATCTGGGCCTGCAGGTAGCGGGTGCGGGCGGGCCAGAAGGCGGCGGCCTGCTTCTGATAGTAGGCCAAGGCGGGCTGCGTGGCCTTGGCTACGGCCGGCGCAACCCAGAAGCTGCGGGCATACAGCGCCTGAATCTGCAGATCGGAAAGATGGTCCTGCTTCAGATTTACGCCCTTTTGTTTGCGCAGGTCGGCGTAGTCACGCTGCAGCTCGCCATCGAGGTAGGCCAGGGCCTGGCGCAGGATGGGGGCGGCGCGCTCGTCCTGGCTGGCATCGAAGGCGCCGAGCTTGCGCAGCTTGCCGAAGCCGGCCACGATGAGCTGGGTGATGTAGCGGTCAGCGGGCATCTTCTCAAACCACGGAAACGCGCCGTTAGGCTGCTGCATGGCGGCCAGCTTGGTGAGGGCGCGGGCGGTTTCGGCCTTCAGGCGGGGCTCATCGAACAGCTCGGTAAGGCGGCGCATCCGCTCGGTTTCACTCTGGGCGTCGCGCACCCAGGGCGTTTCCTGCAGCAGCAGGGCTTTCAGTTCGGGGTTCTGGTCGAGCTTGCTGGTGAGGGAGGTTTTGTCGCCGCTTTGGGCAGCGCGCTGCCACTCGGCCAGCATGGCCTTGAAGCGCGGATTGCTTTGCAGGATTTTGGCGGCCAGCAGGTTGGCGTAGAGGCGGCTGAACACCTGCTCGGAGCACTCGTAGGGGTACTCCATCAGGTAGGGCAGCGCCTGCACGGCGTACCAGGCCGGGTTTTCGGTCATTTCCAGCGTGAGCGAGTAGTTGCGCCGGGTGGGCGAGGTGGTGCTGGTCAGCTTCTGCAGCTCAAACTCCCGGGTGGCCGGCCCCACGATGGGCAGCGGCAGGCTTTCGGTGACCAGCAGGCGGTTGGGCAGCACCGGCAGCGTGTTCTGCTCGCCGTCTTCGATGGTTGTTAGTTGTTGGTTATCAGTTGCCGGTTTGTTCTGGCGGCGGGCCTTTTTCTGCGCTTTCTTATCTGTCCCTGACAACTGAGAACCGACAGCTGACAACTCTCCCGACGCCACCACCTTGTAGGTTATGGCTTCGATGGGCAGCTGACCTTCGGCGGTTTCGGGGATGGTGAGGCTCCAGCTCACGGCCTGGCTTTGGCGGGCGGGCAGATTGAACGCCAGCTGGGCGGGGCTTTGCAGCACTTTCGCCTCAATGGGATGCTGAGTGCGGGCATCGAGCAGCAGCAGCTGGGTGCGGCCGCTGATGGGCGCATCGGTGAGGTTGCTGAGCTTGGCCGAGAAGGTGAGCTGGTCGCCTTCGCGGAAGAAACGCGGGGCGTTGGGCGTCACCTGCAGGCTTTTCTGGGTCACCAGCTCGCGCTGCAGCATGCCGGAGTGCAGCTGCTGGTCGTGGGCTAGGGTGAGCAGCTGCCAGCGGGTTACGGCCTCGGGCATCTGGAACTCCAGCACGGTTTCGCCCTGGGCGTTGGTGCGCACGGCCGGCGCCCACAAAGCCGTTTCGCGGAAGTCGGTGCGGGCCTGCACGTTGCTGAGGTCGGCACTAGGCTTGTCAACCAACTGAGCCATATCTGGAATATCGTCTGTCTCTCCGGGGCGTGGTGGGGCATTGGGTGGCGGAGGAGGAGGCGGAACCATACGCATTTGGACCTTATTCGCACTGCCTGGAGCTGCCGCCATAGCAGCAGACTCAAGCCGTTCTTCCATAGGCGCATTGCCTCTTACCACTCGGGTTGACACCACTTTATCAGCAAGCTCTGTCTGGTCCGGAATTTCGTCCTCGCCCATAAAGCCCCACATATTGAGGTGCGGGTAGACGAGGCTCCAGACTGTCCCGGTCACGGGGTTGCCGTCAAACAGCTCCGTGGATTCCTCCACGCCGAACCGGCCGTTCCAGGCCAGCACGGCGGGATAGTATGGCCGGGCAAACTCCAGCTCCGCGAAGGAGTGCGGCCGGAAAACGTCCAGCGACTTATCGTAGAGCGAGGCCAGTAGCTCGGCCGCGGCGGGCTGGCCGTTGGCCTGGCGGATGGTGACGCGCCAGGTTTCCTGTTGGCCGGGCTGCAGCTTGTCGCGGAAGGTGGCGATGCTGAGGGTTAGTGGCGCGGACGGCGTGGCTACCTGCACGGTGGCTTCATGGCGGTAGAGGCGGTTGTCGCGGATCTGCGTGAGGTGCAAGTGTAGCTGCGCGCCGTCGAGGGCGGCGGTGGTCGGGATTTCCACCACGCGCTGCTCGTTGGCGGCCAAGGTGAGCCACTCATGGCGCAGGGTTTCGCCCTTGGCTTCCACTTCCAGCAGCACCCGCGCGCCGGCGGCGCTGCCTACCAGGAAGCGGGCTGGCTGGCCGGGCAGTACGCTGTCCTGCAGGGCCACAAACCAGTCGAAGGTGGGCACAGGCAGCGTGGCGGCGGTGGCCGAAAAGAGCGTGAAGCGCTGCTCGACTTTCGCCTCCGGCTCGGTGGCGGTGGCGGCCGGCGCGGTGGCTTCCAGCAGGTAGCGGCCGGGCTCCTGGGTGGCCAGCGCGGCGCGCAGGTTGGGCAGCAGCGGTGTTTTGTCGGTGTCGAATTCCTGGGTGAGCACGAGGGTGCGGGCCCAGGTGCTGTCGTTGTCGTCGCGGGCGTAGGCATCCAGCGGGAACAGGCGGCGGAACTCTTCCTGCGTCAGGGCTTCGTACTCGGGCTGCTCCCAGACGCGGGGGCGCAGGGCGCGGGTGGGCGGCGTGAGGCGGTAGAGGCGCAGGGTGCTCCGGGCCGGGCGCGGCTCGCCGGCCGCGTTGGTGCTCAGGAGCTGCAACGGCGGCAGCTGCTCGCGGTTGAGCTGCTCGGGCGCGTCGAGGCGGAGCGTGAGGGCGCTGGTGCCGAGGCTCACGCGCTGCTGGCCGGTGCGGGTTTCGCCGGCCGCGTCGGTCACGTCGGCCGTCACCTCAAACGCGTAGCCGGGGCCCCAGCCGCGCTTGCCGGGGCCGGCCGCGGTTTCCCCTTTCGCCACAAACGTCACGACGAAACCGCCGGCCGAGTCGGTCCGGGTTGTGCCGCTGAGGATTTCCAGCTCGGGCTGGTCGCCGCCGTAGAAGCCCCGGCCGAAGAAAGGCCAGAACGTGCGCCGCACCACACGATACTGCACCGTGGCGCCATCGATGGGCTGGCCGGCGTAGGCGGTAGCCTTGCCGCGCACCGTCACGGATTGGCCCAGCACGGGCGTGCCCGCCACCGGCTCAAACGTCACCTGAAACGTGGGCCGCTTGTAGTCCTCGACGGCAAAGCTGACGCTGCCGGCATCGGTCTGCAAGCTCATTTCACCATTAAGCAACCCGGTAGGCAGCACCACAGAGCCGTGGAAAGAGCCGAAATCCGACGTGGTGAAGGGCAGCGTCTGTATGGTCTGGCCGTTCACGTCCACGAGCCGCACCGACACAGCCTGTTTGGTGAGCAGCTGCGACTTGCCGGCGCGGGTTTCGGTGAAGATGCCTTTGAAGTACAGCGTCTGGCCGGGCCGGTAGATGGCGCGGTCGGTGTAGAGGAAGGTGCGGCGCTGGGGCTGCTCCAGATCCCGCGGGCCCCGGCGCGGACCGTAGTAGCCGCTTTGCGTGGTCAGCAGCGAGTCGCGGCCCTGGGTGAGCAGCAGGGCCCGGAGCTGGGTGTTCTGGCCGGTGGCGGTACCCAGCGCAATCTGGGTCAGGCCCTCGGCGGTGGTAGTTTGCGCGGGGCCGCGCCGCTGCTTGTATTGGTCCGCCTTCTGGTCGTAATACTGAAAGAAGGGCAGCACCTGCACGCCGGCCTGGGGGATGCCGGTCTGGCGGTGCAGTACCAGCACCTCGGGTCCTTCCTGAGCGGCGGCGTTGCGGCGCAATTCGCTCAGCTCGCTCACGCTCAGCTCGGCGTAGGCAGTAGCCACGCCAGGCTTTTCTTTGGTAGCCGCTTCCTCAGCGGTGCTCAGCACGATGAGGTAGTGGCCCAGCGGCAGCGCCGGGCCGGCGTGCTGCACGGTGTGGGGGCGGTAGTCGGCGGGGCCGGGCAGCTCCAGCGCCCAGGCGGCGGCAGGCTTGCCGGCCAGCACGCGGGCGTAGCGCTTCTGAAAGCGGTTTTCGTCGTAGGGAGTTGGCTTTTCCAGCTCCCGCAGCTGCCGGGCCGTGCTGATGCGGTAAGCCTTGGCGTACAGCTTCGGCACGTTGCGCACGGTCAGCTTCAACAGCCAGGGCTGGGCGGGCAGCACCACTTCTTCGGTAGTGAAGCGCAGCTCCAGGGCCTCGATTCCCAGCCGCAGGTTGCGGGCCTGCTGAGCACCCTGCGACTTCGGCCAGGCTTTTTCGGCGGCCAGGGCCAGCTCCCTCGCCTGGGCGGGGTCGGTTTCTTGCAGGCTGTTGGCTTGCTCGAACATAAACCGGCTGGCAATCGGCAAGGCTTTGTAGGTGTCGATGGCGCGCAGCAAGGCGGCGCGGTACAGCGCGTCCTCGTCGGGCAGGGTTGCGTGCTCGCGCACGAAGCGCAGGCGGGCCAGGTCCACGTCGGCCAGGGCGGCGGGGTTGGCGGCGGCTTCCCGGAGGCGGAAGGCGGTGAGCTGCTGCAGCACCCGCAACACCTGCAGCTGCCCGTTCAGCGAGTCAGCCGGCGGCGCAGTCAGCTTTAGCTGCACAAACTCAGCGACGGGGCCGAACAGGGCCGGATCAGTCAACTCAAACTGCTCAGCGGGCTTCGTGACGTAGAACTCATCGTTGCCGAGGCCCTCGATGGCGCGGCGGGCCAGCAGGTCGTAGAGCGTGGGCGCAAGGGCGCGGCTTTCGGCGTCGCCGCCGGTTATGGCGTAGCCCAGGGCGGCCAGCTTCAGCTGCTGCTGGCGTTGGGGCTCATCGAGCAAAGAGGCGCGGTAGTGCTGCAGCACGGCGCTGCCCAGGCGGGCGGCATCCCAGGTGCGGATATCAGCTTGGCTGGCATCGGCGGGGTCGGGCGCGGCGGCGCGGGTCCGGTCGTAGAGTTGGTAGCGGTGCTGCTGGTAGTAGTTGGCGTAGAGTTGGGCCAGCAGGCTGTGCAGGATGGGCCGGGCCGGAAACCGGGCCGTTTTCAGGTCGGCCTCCACCAGGGCAATGGCCTTTTCGTCGGACTCTTCTTCGCGCTCATCCAGCAGGCGCAGCTTGTAGAGCAGGGCGCGCAAGTACTCGGGCGTATCCTGGCGCTGGCGGGCCTGCTGGTAGAGGGCATCTACCAGCTTCCCGGCCGAGGCGGTCTGGTCTTTGGCCAGCAGCTGGTCGATTTTCTTCCAGGCGGCGGGGGTACCGGGGCCGGCACCCGCCGGAGGGTTTTGGGAGGAGCCAGGGAGCAGCATCAGCAGGGCCAGCAAACTAAAGAGGAAGGAACGCATAGGATGGAAACGACGGGAAACGGCAAGTTGGTAAAATCCAGATGCCTGTTCCTGAGCAATTCCATATTCACTCTGGCAGAAAGTTGGCGGCTAGCTCCTGCGTCGGAAGGAAAGCCCGTAGCGAAGCAGTCTATATTCGCGCTGAATACAACCACACAGGTTCACTTACCCCCTATTTTCCTCTTTTTTATGAAGTCCCTATTCACCGCCCTACTGGGTATGGCAACTGTAACCCTGGCTACTCCTGCCGCTGAGGCTCAAATCAGCTTTGGCCCGCGCATCGGGGCTAATTTCGCCGATTTCAGATACCACACTCAAGCGTCGTATGTTCTAAACTCGCAAATGCGCCTTGGTGCGCAGGCTGGCGTAGCGGCCAACATTGGCTTCGGCAATTTTGCCTTCCAGCCGGCGTTGCTCTACAGCCAAAAGGGCTACCGGGTTGATTTGGAAGATTCCAGCCCTAACAGGTTCTCGTCTCATCAGGAAGAACTACGCCTCAACTATCTGGAAGTACCCCTGAATGTGGTGTATACCGCTAACGGAGCCACAGGCTTGCAAGTATTTGCTGGTCCATACTTCGGGCTGGCACTGAGTGGCAAGGGCAAAGAGGAGCTGAAGTATACTACTGGCAGCCTTAACGATATTCTTGAAGGGAAATACGACGTAGAATTCGCTGAGCAGGCCGGTACCGACAATTCAAAAGCTTATTACCGCCGCCTCGACCTGGGCGCCACATTTGGCGTGGGCTACAAGGTTGACCCAATGCAGGCACAGCTCGGCTATGCCATGGGTATCAGCAACATTGCCCCCAACGACCGAAATAACGACGAGCCCAGAGACAAAATCCGCAACCGCAACCTCCAACTCAGCCTCACCTATTTTTTCGGGGCCGAGTAAGAAGTACTTTCTGCACAAAAAAAGAGCTTCCGGGTACGACCGGAAGCTCTTTTTGTGATGGATTTTACCACTTTGGTACTGCGCCGCTCAGGCCACCACGCCGTGGCCCTGCAGCACCCGCTCGGCCTGCGTTACGTGACGGCGGATGTGCACCACCAGCATTTCCAGCACGTCGGGCAGGCGGGGCCAGAGCAGCGGAATGATGGGGTTGGGGATGCGCACGGCGTTGGCATTGACGCGGCGGGCCTGCTCCAGCAGCTGCAGCAGCTCCTCAAGCTGGCGGCCGAACACTTCCACCACGGTGCGCGGCAGCCGCGAGCCGCTGGGCGCGTACTGCTGGGGCGTTTTCATGGCTTTTTCCGCAGGCGGCGCCTTCAGGGCGGCCGTCATTTTCTGGCCGATGTAACCGTGCTTCACGGATTCGGCGGGGGTGCTGCCGCGCTCCTGGGCCTGCTTGAGCTTGCGCGTGATGGTGGGCAGGTAGAAGCCGCCGATGATGTTGAGGTGCTCCAGGCACTGGCCCACGCTCCAGGTGTCGGGCGAGGGGCGGCGGTTGAGCTGGTCGTCGGTCAGGGGCCGGAAACGCTGCTGCGTCACGTCACGCAGGGCGGTGAGCTCGGCCGTCAGGCCATCGAAGAAGGCAGTGGTGCGGGTGGGGGACTGACTCATCACGGGGGCAAACAGGAGGAAAAACAGCCGAACGGCGCGTAATGATACGGGCCCGGGGCGGCATCGGCAATTACGCAGCCGCGAATCCGGAAGATTCACGCCTTTTTCTGATACCTTGGTACTATGTTCCGATTTTTAGCTGGCCTGTTTCTGCTGACTATGACCGGGTTTTTGGCCAGAGCCCAGGCCGTACCCAACCCCGGCGAAAATATTGCGTCGCTCGTCACGTTCGGGGCCCAGGCCGACCCCAGCTGGGGCGACGACGACTTCACCCAGACCTTTTTCTTTCTGGTGCCCAAGCAAAACCGCCAGCCGGTGTACATCCGGGTCTTCGACCCCGACTGCGGCGGCCAGCTCGACGAAAAGCGCTTCACCTGGAACACCACCACCGAGTTCAGCCTCTACGGCGGCCCCGGCACCCACTCCGCCCCCGACGCCCGCAAGCCCAAGCCCGGCGGCAACTTTCGCTCCGGCACCTTGCTCAAGCAGGTGAAGTTCGGGGCCGACGCGAAATACGACGGCCAGTGGTACACGTTCGGGCCGCTCAACCCGCTGGAGGGCGAGTACGTGCCGGAGTTTGATGGCTACGTATTCAAGGTGATTACGCAGGGCAAAGCCGGCGACGACGGCAACCTGTACCGCTACTTTTTCAGCACCAGCCCCACCCAGAACGTGGCCGTGGAGGGCGGCAACGCCTTCACCTACGAATACGCCTTCCGGCTGGTGCCCACGCGGCGCGCCATTACGCACCTCTACCCCTACGTCAACGACCGGGTGGTAAGCATCACGCAAAGCAACTTCGACCTCGACGGCGACGTGACCATCAAGATCTTCAGCGTGGCTAAAAACGGCCACCCGGCCAGCGTGAGCCAGGACAACGTGTGGGCCCGCAGCCAGCACCCCATCAGCAGCAAAGAGCACGGCCTCTCGCTGGACATGCGCCTGACCTCGCTCACCAAGGAAGGCAACGACCTGGTGTTCTACGTCACGGACCAGTACGACGTGGCGCTGCCGTTTTTCGCCATTCCGCTGGGCGGGCCGCCGCGCTACCGCTACGACGTGGACGTGAAAATCCGGAAGTAGCCGCCGGCCGGGCTTGGGGATGAATAGGCTGCTTGCTATATTGATTGCAGCTTATTCTGTACCAATATCCTATGCTTACCCGGTATGCCGCTATCTTCTCCTCCCCCCACCAGGGCCCAGGCGCCCGCTACTGGTTTTAGGGCCCGTTTTCGGGTGGCACGGCGGCGCTACTTCGGGTTTTCGCGCCGCGAAACCACCGGTTTTGCGGTGCTCCTGACGCTGCTTTTGGGGCTGCTGGTGGCGCCTTTGCTGCTGCGGCCGCACCTGCCCTCCTATAATCCCGCCGCCGACCAGCGCCAGCTCAACCAGTGGGCCACCGAGCTGGCCGCCAAACGCCAGCCCCGGCCGGCATATGCGGGCACCGGCAGCCGCTACCCGCGCCGCGCCTACCCACGTCGGCCCCGCGTGCCGCAGGTGGCTCTGGCTCCCTTCGACCCCAACCAGTTTTCCAGCCTCGACTGGCAGGCGCGCGGGCTGCCGGCCTGGCTGGGCGAGCGGCTGGTGAAATACCGCGACGCCGTGGGCGGCTTCCGGGCCAAAGAGCAGCTCCGGCGCGCCTACGGCCTCTCCGACACCACCTACGCCCGTCTCGCGCCCTACATCCAGCTACCCGAGGCTCTGCCGCCGCGCGAGCCGCACACCTACGCCGCCCGCCCCTACCCTGACCGCGCCACCGACCCGGCCAGCCGCCGCTTCGGGGCCGGCGGGCCGGCCGCCGCCAGTGCCTACCCTCGCAAGCCCCGCAACCTGCAGCCCTTCGACCTGAACACGGCCGATACCACCCAGCTGATGCAGATCCGGGGCATCGGGCGGGGGCTTTCGGCGCGGGTGGTAGACTACCGGCAGCGGCTGGGCGGCTTCCGCGAGGCCGGTCAACTGGCGGAGCTCTACAGCTTGCGCGACGCGCCCGATCTGGTGGACAGCCTGCGCAAGTACACGTTCGTGCGGCCTGGTTTCGTGCCGGAGGGTGTGGATATCAACAATGCGCCGTTTGAAGTGCTACAGAGCCACCCCTACGTGGGCAAGCGCCTGGCCCGGGTGGTGGTGGCCTTCCGCCAGCAGCACGGCCCGTTCCGGCAGCCGGGCGACCTGCGCCAGATCCGCATCCTCGACGAGGCCACCTACGAGAAGCTGCTGCCCTATCTGCTGATTAAATGAGGCCGCTTCAGCCAGCGCAGTAGCTTTGCGGGCCCAACCCTCCGGGCCTGCCGGGAGTTAAACGGCTAACCTTTCTTGATTTTCATGCTGTTTTTGCTGCGCGACAAGCTGTTTCCTGTTCTCGTTTTCCTGCAGTCGGTGGTATGTGGCTGTGGCCCCCAGGATGGCCGGGGCGAGTTTGTCAAGGTCAACACAAACTATAAAGTAGAGCAAACGGGCCGCATGCGCCAGCCACTGGTGAAGGAAAGCTCGGGCTTTGCCTTGGCCGGGGTGCAGGAAGACCTGTGGACCCACGGCGACGGCGGCAGCGCGCAGTCGCTGTTCCGGGTGACGCCCCAGGGCGACGTGCTGCAAACCCTGAACCTGGCTCCACTCACCAACATCGACTGGGAAGACCTGGCCCGCGACAACGCCGGCCGCTTCTACATCGGCGACTTCGGCAACAACCAGAACAAGCGGCGCAACCTAGCCATCTACCGCCTCAGCGGCCCCAAGCTCGATCAGGTAGACACCATCCGGTTCCGCTACTCCGACCAGCGCCAGTTTCCGCCCCGCAAAGCCGCCCGCAACTTCGACTGCGAAGCTTTTTATTATCATCAGGACAGCCTCTATCTGTTCACCAAAAACCGGAGCAAGGGCCACTATGTAAAGCTCTACTCCTTGCCCGCCCGCCCCGGCACCCACGTAGCCAATCTGCTCGACAGCCTCCGCATCAACACCTGGGTTACGGCCGCCGACATCAGCCCCGACGGCCGCACGGTGGCGCTGCTCGGCTACGGCCACGTGTATCTGCTGGAGCGCCAGCCCGGCCGCCGCCTGTTCGATGGCCCCAAGTCCTGCCTGGCGCTGCCCACCACCGGGCAGGCCGAGGCGCTGGCCTTCCTCAACAACACCGACTTCATGGTCAGCAACGAGAAGGGCCGCATCTACCGCGCCACCCGCAAAGCCAGGTAACACCTTTACAGCAAAACGGCCCGCTACCTGAGGTAGCGGGCCGTTTTGCTTGGTGCCGAGGCAGCCGATTACGTCTTATTCCTGGGTGCCGGTGCGCTTGGGGGTGGCGCCATAGTCGGTATCCTTTCCGCCGGCCGGGCGGTTTTCCTGGCGGCTTTGCTGCCCGTAGTTCTGGCTCTGGTCCTGGCTGTCGTAGTCGCCGCGGGCGGGCGAGCCGGCCTGGCTGTTGTCGTTGGCGGCGTCGTATTCGTCGTTGTAGGAGCCGCCGCGCGAGCCGTGGCCGTCCTGGGTGCTGCCGCTGTAGCTGCTGCCGGCGCCGGCGTTGGCTTCTTCAGGCATGGCAGCGGGGCGGCCGGCTTCGTCCTGGGCGCTGGCCGTGCCAGAGGCAGCGGCGGCACCGGGGGTGGGCTGGCGGTAGTTGCTGTCGTCGGGGTGGCCTTGGTTGTCGTAGCCGCCGCGGGACGAGTGGTCGTCTTCGCGCTGGTTGCGGGCGCCCTGTGCCGAGCTGGGTGCTTCGGCTTGCAGCGGGCTGCCGCCGGAGGTGTTGCCGTAGTCGGCGCTGTAGCCTTCGCCACGGCTTACGTCCGAGCCGTTGTCGTTTTGCTGGCTGGTGGCTCCTCCCATGCCCTGGCCGTTGTCACCGTTGCCTTGCCGGGCCTGGTAGCCGTCGTGGTGGGCAGTGGTATCGGAGGGCGGGGCGGCCTCGCGAGCGGGCTCCGGCGTGAGGTTACGCACCTGGTTGCCGTAGCCGCCGTGCGTGTGGCCGAGGTGGCCGTGGGCGCCAAATTCGCCCCGATCGGGGCTGCTTTGCTGGTTTTCGAGCCGGTCGGGGTCCTGGAAGCTGGCCTGCGTGCTGCTGTTGTCGTAGCGGCTGCCTTCGCTCCCTACGGTGGAGTTGCTGTTGTCGGCGGCAGCTGGCGCGGCCGAATCGGGGGCGGTGTTATGCGGTTTTTTTTCGTCGTTTTCCATGAGCGGGGCTGCCATGTTGGCGGGAATAAGTGCGGCAGCTACCGTGCTATACGGGGCCATTTCCCGCATGGTTCGTGCTGACTGGCAAGCCCCCGGTCGCCTGGGCCAGCCGCCTTACGCCGGGCCGCCAGCGGCAGCAGCGGGGAGGGCGCACCCGGCGCCACTGTCCCTTCGTGCCCGATTATTCGAAATAGCTATTAGATTTACCGGCGTCTTTTCCACACTTCCACTACAAGCAGGTTCTTCTATGAAAACAGGCAAAGTGAAGTTCTTCAACGAATCGAAGGGCTTCGGTTTTATCATCCAGGACGAAAACGAGCAGGATATTTTCGTGCACCAAACGGGTCTGATTCACGAAATCCGTGAAAACGACCGGGTTTCCTTTGAGGTAATTGAAGGTAAGAAAGGCCTCAATGCCGTGAAAGTAGAGCGTATTGCCGCCGTGTAATACCGTCTTCCGTTGGCTATCTGCAAAAGCTCCGGCCTCAGGGTCGGAGCTTCTTGTTTTACTACCTAGCGTCACGCAGAGCATTGGCCTCAGTGGCGCCGGGGCAGTAGCGCGAACTTTGTAGTTCGCGCCCCAGAACGACAATCGCCCGGACGGCGCGGGGCCGCGAACTACAAAGCTCGCGCTACTGCCCCGGCATAACAGCAGGTAATAAGGCTACGCCCTGCCGCATAAAAAAGGCCGCCGCACCAACTCCTATAGAGTGTAAGTGCGGCGGCCTTTTTTTTATTGGGGGGGGGCAGCTACGGCTTGCGCGCAACTGCCTGCGCCACCCGCACCCCTACAGCCATCAGACCAGGCAGCTGGTCTTGGCGCATGTACTGCTCCAGCACCAGCTTGTAGGTGCCCGTCTGCCGGAACCGCTGGTTGGGCAGGGCCAGAAACTGGTGGTCGTAGATGTCGCCGGTGCCGCGGCCGCGGGGCTCGCCGGTTTGCGGGTCCATGAGCAGCATCTGGTGCAGCAGCTGCGACACGGGCTTGCCGTCGGGGGCCGTGAGCGTATGCTTCAGGTACAGGTTGTAGTAGCCGTAGGCGGAGGCATTGCGCACGTTGAAGTACACGTCGTACCGCTGGGTGGTGTCGGCAATGTCGAACGTGAAAGCCGGCTTCTGCCGCACCGACCAGGTGTAGCCTTCAAAATCGACGTTCTTTTCATAGAGCTGGCTTTGGTCGCAGGCCGTCAGACCCGATACCAAAGCCAACAAGGGCAGCAAACGAAATAGCTTGAGCATAGACATCAACAACTGACTCTAGGAAGCGCTGGGCGGAGTAGCGGCCGGGCCTCGGTTTTCGCCGCGGTTACCGCCTTCACCCCGGCGGCCGCCGCGGCGGCCGCGGCCACCTTCGCGGCCTTCGCGGGCGGGCCGCTCGGGGCTGCCTGCGCTGCCTTCGGGCGGAGTTGGGCGGGTGCTGGCATCACCGGAGGCCGGAGTGCCCGAGTTGCCCCGGCCACCGCGCCGCTCACTGCCGCTCCGGCCCTGGCGGGGCTCGGCGGCACTGCCGTCGGCATTGCGGCGGCTTTCACGGCCCTCGCGGCCTTCGCCACGGCTGGCGTCGTCGCGGGGGCTGCCTTCGGCGCTGTTGCCGCCACGGTTGCGGTTGTTGCGGCGGTTTAGAGGGCGGGCAGCTGCCCCGCGCGGCCGGCGCGTTTCTTCGGCGGCGCCTTCAGCTGCGGGCGTGGCGGCAGGGCCGTCGGCATCGGAAGAGGCTGGCACGGCCGTGGCGGCCGGGCGCGGCCGGCCGCTGCCGCGTGGGGCGGCGGCTGGGCGCTCCTCGGCAGGTGCCTCGGAGCGGCCTTTCTTCTTGGTGCGCTTCAGGCGCTTGCCCGCTTTGATCTTGTCATCGAGGCGCTCCAATGAGCCTTCCACGATGGCCGTCACGTCGGGCGCCTTTTCTTCTTCGCGCAGGGCTACCAGCAGCGTATCCACCACTTCGCCGCGCTTGTTCATGTCCTGCACCTCGCGCACCCGGTCAGTGGTCAGCACCACCCAGTTGTTGTCGCCGCGCACGGCAAACCACATTTTACGGCGGAAGATGTCGGTTTTCTGCAGCACGTACTCGCCCTTGCTGGTGATGAGCGGGCGCTGCACCTGCGGGATGTCCTTGAGGGCGTCGAGGTAGGTGTCGAGCTCGTAGTTGAGGCAGCACTTAAGGCGGCCGCATTGGCCCGAGAGCTTGGCCGGGTTGAGGCTCAGGTTCTGGTAGCGGGCCGCGGTGGTGCTCACGCTCTTAAAGTCGGTGAGCCAGGTAGAGCAGCACAGCTCGCGCCCGCACACCCCGATACCGCCCAGGCGGCCGGCCTCGTGGCGCAACGAAATCTGGCGCATCTCCACGCGCACCCGAAACTCGTCGGCGAGGCGCTTGATCAGGTCGCGGAAGTCCACCCGGTCTTCGGCCGAGTAGAAGAACGTAGCGCGGGTGCGGTCGGCCTGATACTCCACGTCGGAGAGCTTCATTTTCAGGCGCAGCTCGTCTACCACGGTGCGGGCCCGGAACATGGTGCCGGTTTCCAGGTCGCGCACGGCGTTCCAGCGCTCCACGTCCTGCTCGGTAGCCACCCGCAGAATGTTGCGGATGTCCTTGGAGTCGGTGGGCACCTTCTTCTTTTTCATCTGCAGGCGCACCAGCTCGCCCTTGAGCGAGACGTGGCCCAGATGCCAGCCGCTGCCGCCGGCCTCAATCACCACGGCGTCGCCGGTGATGAGGGGCAGATGGCTGGCGTTGCGGTAGAAGTCCTTTCGGCCGCCTTTAAAGCGGATTTCGACCAGGTCGAAGCCCTTGAAGTCACTGGGGGTATCTAAATCCTGGAGCCAGTCGAAGACATTGAGACGCGTACAGCCGCTGCTACAGCTGCCTTTCGAGCCGCAGCCCGAGGCAGAATTGGTAGAGCAGCCTCCACCGGATGAGCCGGATGAGCAAGTAGAACAGGCCACTGGTGAGGTATCTATATAGTGAAGCGGCGCGGTGCGCCGCGAAAAATCGGTTTCAGACAAAGATACAGAAAACAGCTACGGATGGCCGTGCCTGGTGTGAGGCCCACCACGCCGGCCTCCGCCAGGCCTCACATCGATAGGGCAAAACCAATGAGACGGCACGGTATGCAGAGTAGTCAGAATAATGAAATACTTATTCCGCCTCAATATTTATCATTCCTTCAGCAACGCACGGAAAGCCAGCTTTTTGGGATATCACAGAAAGAATAATAAAAAGGCCCTATGTGTATAATTCTGTCAATCATATCAAACATATTTTGTGATATCATCAATAAGTTCGTAAGTTTTCAGCGCAATTCGTTCTTTCACTCCCACAACCAACTAAACCATTTCCATGAAAGCACCCCGTTTACTGACTCCTTTGGCCCTGATGATCGGCGCCGCCATGTCTCTTTCCTCTTGCGAAAAGAAACAGGAAGTACTTGCCAAAAATGAATTATCCGAAGAAACTATCGGCCAGATTCGGGCCCTCGGCTTTGGTACTTCGGATGCCCGCAAAGTGGAAGACGGCGTAGTGGTGGAAGGCGACATTCTGCTGACCAACGAAATGCTGGCCAGCAAGCCAGAGAGCCAGTTTATGCGCGTGGGCGAAGACGAGCAGTACCGCACCACCAACCTGGTGACCGGCCTGCCCCGCACCCTCACCGTGAAGCTGGAAGGCTCTTTCCCTTCGGCTTATGTGTCGGCGGCTGACGAAGCCATCCGTCGCTACAACGCCAGAAACCTGCGTCTTCGTTTCGTACGCATCACCTCGGGCACGGCCAACCTGCCAATTACGTCGGCCTACCTGGGTGCCGGTGTATTGGGTCAGTCGGGTGGCTTCCCCTCGGGTGGCAACCCTGCGCCTGGCTTCAAACTGTCGCCTACGGCCATCAACAGCACCAACGTGAACTACATCGCCACCATCATGGCGCACGAAATCGGGCACGCCATCGGCTTCCGCCACACCGACTACATGAACCGTGCTTACAGCTGCGGTGGTACGGCTGTGAACGAAGGCGCCAGCACGGTAGGTGCTGTCTACATCCCCGGCACCCCTTCGGGCCCCGATCCAAGCTCGTGGATGCTGGCCTGCGTAGGCAACGGCGTAAACCGTCCGTTCAATGCGAACGACGTAACTGCCCTCAACTACGTGTACTAAGCGCTAATTCAGGCATAGCCTGACCTAAAACGGCCCCGGTTCTACCAAGAACCGGGGCCGTTTTTTGTGGGACACACGCGGCGCACACTGGCCGCCCCGCTGCCTGCCCTCACCGCGTGCCACCGCCCTTTGGCCAGCCCTTCTGGGTGCAGCCCTCCCGGCGGCGCACATGCCGCCGGTGGCGCCGGGTACCAGCAAAGCCCACGCCGCGCTCCGAAAAAAAGGCCGGATATCGGCGCCGGGGCTACGCAGCCCTGGCGCCGATATCCGGCCTGCATTCGTTTATAGGTGGCCATGCCCGGGTGCCACTACGCGGCTTGTGCGCGCCCCGGGCCCAACGCATGGCGAAGTAGCCCGGAGCCCGGCAGGGGCGTTGGCTGGGGCGCTTCGGCGGCCGGCTTACAGCACCACAATGCGGCGCGTGACCTCGCGGCCGCCTAGGGCGCCGATGCGCAGCAGGAACGTGCCCGGCTCCAGGCCCCGGGTGTCGAGAGTCTGCTGGGCGGTGTTTTCGGTGGTCAGGTCGAGGCGCAGGCGGCCGGTCAGGTCGAACAGCCGGATGCGTAGGGCCTGGTCGCGGGGCCCGACGATGGTGAGGGGCTCGCCGGCCGTCACCGGCACCGGATACACCAGCACATCGGCCGGGGCGCGCAGGAAGAAGGCGGCTTCCACCGCGCTGTAGTACACGCGGCCGTTGTCGAGCTCCAGCCGGGCCCGGTACTCGGCGCGCCCGGGCGCGGGGTTGGGGTCGGTCAGGAGCAGGGTTAGGCCAGGCACGGGGCTGACGGTTTGCACCGGCCCGAAGCTGCCATCGGAGGCGCGGCGCTCCAGGGCCACCTGCCGCAGCTGGTAGGTGCTGCTCAGCAGCAGCCGGAAACGCACGGTGTCGGCTACGGGCTGCACTGGCAGAAACGAGCGGATATAGCAGCCGTTATTGGCGGGCCCGGCATCCACGGTCAGGCTTTGCTCGCGCAGCCGGCCGCCAACGCGGGGCGCCACGGCGAAGTAGCGGGCGGCGGCATCGGCGGGCAGCAGGGTCAGGGTAGTATCTGTGAGCAGGCGGAAGGGCTCGAGGTGGGTGGCGCCGAGGCGGTACAGCTGGTACTGGGTGGCGCCGGGCACGCGGCTCCAGGCCAGCCGGGTTTCCTCGGGGCAGCTGTAGAGCACCTGCAGAGTTGGAGGCGCGGCCACAAAAAACGTATCCGACGCCACCGTTTCTGAGCCCGACTGCAGCCGCAGCCGGCCCAGCGTGGGCGTGGCGGGGGTGGTCCAGCGCAGCGTCTGCGGGGCCAGATCTGTGTTACTCACCAAACTCCAGGCGGTCTGGCCCACCGGCTGAAACTCCAGCCGGGCGGTAGTGGCCGGGCCGGCCCACTGCCAGCGCAGCAGCGCCGCCTCCGCCGCCCGCAGGTTGCGGGCCGAAGTCGGGTGCACCCACGTCAGCCCCGATTCCAGCTCGAAGGCCAGGCTGTAGGCCTGGGGGCCCTGCGCTAGCTGGTAGCCCCGCACGCGCAGCTCGTAGGTGCCGGCGGCGGGCAGGTCGAGGGTGATTTGCTCGGCGTTGTCGCGGTGGTTGGGGCGGCGGCGGGCGGGGCGGGCCAGCGAATCGGGGTGCGGATAGGCGCTCAGCGTCCAGGGCAGCCAGCGCTGGCCGTCAGTGGGGCGCACCAGGGTCAGATCCAGGTCGTTGAGCAGCGGGGTGGCGGCGTTGGCAGCGGCAGCGGGGTCGGTCCAGCACAGGGTGGCCTTGAGCCGGTGCACGCCGGCCGGCACCGTCAGCGTGAACACCTGCTCCTGCCCGGCCGCTACACTGCCGCCCCGAAACCGGCCGTCGAGCATGGTCTGCACGGCGCCCAAGGCATCTACCTGGCCGTAGCCGGCCACAAAATCGACGTTGGGCCGGCCGGTGTCATCGGCCGTGTTCAGCAGCACGGCCCGCAGCAGCGCCGCCGAGGGCAACGCGCCGCTGCGCTGCCGATGCGCGTGCTGGGCCAGCAAGCTCACGCCCGACACCAGCGCCGCCGCATCGGAGCTGCCGCCCTCGCCGAAGGCCACCAATTCGGGCTTCACGCGGCCGTCGGCGGCGGGGCCGCGGGAGCTGAGCGGGGCCACCTGGCCCAAGGCATCGGTAGCGCCCACGCTCAGGGTGTTTTTGGCGTTTTTGAACTCCCCGGTGAGGTTGGCGGTGGCCGCCAGCCCGGCGTAGGGGCCGGCCGGCGCGGGCCGGTTGCCGGAGTTGCCGGCCGAGAATACGTGCAGCAGCGTCGGATACTGCGCGGCCTGCTCGTCGTAGGCGCGGGCCTCCTGGCCGTAGAAGTTCTCCACGCTCACCCCGTAGGAATGGTTCTGCACCGACACGCCCTGCGCCGCCAGGCCGGGGCCGTCGTCGGGCAGCAGGTTGGCGTAGCTGGACTGGGCAATGCGGGCCTGCCAGGCGGCGCCTTTGCCATTGGGGCTGGAGTTGCCGCCGCCCGCAATCAGGGTGGCCATGGTGGTGGCGTGCGAGTTCAGCAGCGCGGCCTGCGGATCAGGGTTTACGAGGCGGCCCCGGAAGTCGAGGTCGTTGAGGTCGAGGGGGGCTTCCTTCACCGAAACCGTGAGGCCCTGCCCGGTAAGCTGGGGGTAGCGGGCGTGCACGGCCGTGACCTTATTGGCCGTGAAGTCGGTTCCGTTGACCAGCCGCTCGGGCCGGGCCTCCCGGTCAGCGGCCTGCACGAAGCTCACCCAAGGGCAGGCGGCCAGCGCGGGAGCAGCCACGCCGCGCACGCGCAGCAGCCGGGGCTGGCGCGGCTCGGGCTGCACGGTGGCGGCCGGGTACGTGCGCGCCAGCCACTCCCAGAACGCAGCAGCATCGGTTACGCTCACGCGCAGCAGGCGCGGGGCGCGGGCTTCGGCGAGGCCGGGCGCCAGCCGGCCTTCGGGCCGGTTTTGCTGCTGGGCCTGCCCGGTGCTCAGGCCTGCTCCGGCCGCCAGTATTCCCATGAATAAACGGAACCTGATTCGGCGGAAAAGAGCAGCAGACATGACGGAGAAATGGTTGTGGCAGAGCAAACAGGACGGTAAAGAACAACCAGCGTCGTTCTATCCAAATGTAGGCAGAAATCTGCCAGTCCGGCTGGTGTAACAGCACACCAAAACCGTCGGTTCAACGGCCGGTTAGCTCAAAAAAAGAGCCTACCAGCGGGGTAGGCTCTTTTGCAGAAGCGGCAACCAGCTATGCCAGTCCTAGGGCTTCAGCACCACTTTGGTGCAGTTGTCTTTCTTGTTGCGGAAGATGTCGTAGCCGTGGGCGGCTTCCGACAGCGGCAGGCGGTGCGAGATAATGTCGTCGAGCACCACTTTGCCTTCTATCACATACTGCAGCAGCTTGTCGATATGCTTCTGGGCGGGAGCCTGGCCGCCGCGCAGGGTGATGCCTTTGTCGAAAAACTGGCCGATGGGGAAATTGTCGAACGGCGTGGCGTACACGCCCAGCACCGTCACGATGCCGCCCCGGCGCACGGCGCTCATACAGGCCTCCAGTACTTTGGGAGAGCCTTTTTCGAGGTTGAGCACGGCCTTGGCGCGGTCCAGCAGGTCACGGTCAGGCTCGAAGCCTACGCATTCCACGCACACGTCGGCGCCACGTCCCTCGCTCATGGCCCGGATCTGCTCGATGACGTCTTTGGCGTTGTCCCAGAGGATGGTTTCGGCCTGGGCCGACTTCTTCGCTAGGTCCAGCCGGTACTGCTGGGTATCGACGATGACGACCCGGCCGGCCCCACGCAGCCATGCCGACTTGGCAGCCATGATGCCCACTGGCCCGGCTCCGAAAATGGCCACGAACTCGCCGCCCTTCACGTCGGCCCAGTCGATGCCCGAGTACCCCGTTGGGAAGATATCCGTCAGGAACAGCGCCTGCTCGTCGGTCAGTGAATCGGGAATGACGCGGGGACCAAAGTCGGCGTAGGGCACACGCACATACTCGGCCTGGCCGCCGTTGTAGCCGCCGTAGAGGTCGGTGTAGCCGAACAGGGCGCCGCCTTTTTCGGTTAGCAGTCCGCCTTCGGGGCCGTAGTGGTCGGGGTTGGAGTTCTCGCAGTGTCCGGGCAGCTCGTGGTTGCAGAAGTAGCAGGTACCGCAGGCAATCGGGAACGGCACTACCACCCGGTCGCCCACTTTCAGCTTGCCACCGACGCCTTTGCCAACCTCCTCTACAATTCCCATGAACTCGTGCCCCAGCACCATGGGCCGGGGCTGCGGAATGCTCCCGTTGTAGATGTGCAGATCGGACCCACAGATAGCCGTACTGGTTACCCGAATAATGGCGTCGCGGGCGTCTTCAATCTTCGGATCATCCACGGTGTCTACGCGGACATCCCTCATTCCATGATACACGAGAGCTTTCATAAGCAGCGAAATAGAAAGGAAGAAAAGATAAGAGCCACGCATCCAACGCAGCCACTCTTTCTTCCTAACGGCCTACTTCTGCCAGAGTTATTGCCCAGCTTCGCCAACGAAAGCTGCTTTCCCGCTGCTCACCCTATAACTTATATACCTGCAGGCCTGCCTTCGTGAACAGATAAGCGTAGTTCTCGCCCAGCAGCACCTGGCGCACTTCTGCGGCCGGCACGCCAGTGGGCAGGGGCACCGTACGCTGCGCCAGCGTATAGAGCTGCAAGAGCTGCACGGCGCCATCGGCCAGGAAATACAGCTCATCGGCGCGGAAACCTATCGTGCTGAGGCCCGCAAACGGCAGCTTTTTGCGGTAGTTCCCCAGGTTGTCGAACACGTAAATGCCGTTCACCCGGTCTACCAGGTAGAGGTTGTTCTGGTACTCGCGCAGAAACCGGAAATCGGGCCGGGAGCGGCCAATCAGCAGGTCGAGCGGCGTGGACACGGTGAAGCGCCGGGTGGCGGCATCAAACTGCCGCAGCGTCAGGTCCGACTCGTTGAGCAGCCAGAGCCGGTCATCAGGCGCCAGGGTAGCGGCCCGGGCGGTGCCGTCGAGCAGGTCGAGCAGGTTGAACTCGCCCAGCGGTGCCGCAAAACGGTCGAGCAGCAGCAGCTGCTGGCGGTCGTCGTAAAAAACCAGAATCTTGGTGGTGTTCCAGGCTTCGAGCTGCGCCACGTGCCCAGGCTGGGGCGCCGAATACACGTTCAGGGCCTGCCCGTCGGGGCCGTACTGGTGGATGTTGTCGCGCGAGTCGGCCACGTAAAGGTTGCCGCGCCGGTCCAGCGACGCCACGCCGGGCTGGGGCAGCGCAACAGTGCGCACCAGCTGCCAGGTGCTGCCGGGCGTGGCGGCCGGGCGCGGCGCCCCGGCCGGGGCAGCGGCAGCCGGCGCGGGCTTGCCGGGCGGCGCCACCGAGGCCGGCGTGGGCGCCGTGGTTTGGGCAGCAGCAAGCCCGCACTGCGTAGCCAGCAGGCCGGAAAGCATCATCTGCCGCAGCCACTTGCGTGGCTCATTACGCGCAGGCAGCGCTAAATCAGGCCTTCTCGAAATGCTGCAGTGCCAGGTCCGTACCATCATAGACGCCATAGGAGCAATAATTGACCCACTCGCCGAGGTTGACGTAGCGGCTGCCGGCGGCTACCGATACGTCGAGCGGCAGATGGCGGTGGCCGAACACGTAATAGTCGTGGTGGAAACGCTTTTCCAGCTCCCGGCAATATATCAGCAGCCACTCGTCCTCGCCGAAATACTGCGCATCAGCGGCGGCGTTCTGAATGCGGCTGCGGCGGCTCCAGCGGTTGGCAATGCCGATACCCAGGTTGGGGTGTAGCCGCGCAAACAGCCACTGCGACATCGGCGAGGCAAACACGCGCTTCAGCATCTTATAGGTGTAGTCCTTGGGGCCCAGGCCGTCGCCGTGGCCGATGTGGAACTCGCGCCCGCCAATCTGCTGGCTCACCGGGTGCCGCAGAATCGGGATGCCCAGCTCCTTGGTGAAGTAGTCGAACATCCACATATCGTGGTTGCCGGTGAAGAAGATGATAGGCAGGCCGGTGTCGGTTAGCTCGGCTAGTTTACCCTGCAGCCGGATAAAGCCCCGCGGAATGGCATGCCGGTACTCAAACCAGAAGTCGAAGATGTCGCCGAGCAGGTAGATGGCGGCGGCGTCTTTAGCGGCCTCGTCCAGCCAGCGCACAATGCGTCGCTCCCGGGCCAGCGAGCTGGCGGCATCGGGGGCACCCAAATGGAAATCGGAAGCGAAATAGATGCGGCGGCCGGGCGGCAGCGCCAGATCAGGCAGGCGGGGTGGCGGGGTCGGTTTCGTCATCCAGCAAAAACAGGGCGAGGCTGCGCGGGCCGTGGGCACCGAGCACAAGGGTCTTTTCAATGTCGGCCGTGCGGCTGGGGCCGGTCGTGAGCGAAATCATCGACGGCAGATGGTCGGGGCCGTAGTGGGTTTGCAGGCGCTGCAGCGCGTCGCCGATGTCGGCCACTACCTGCGAGGTGCGGGCAAACACCAAGTGCTGATCGGGGTAGATACTGAGGCGGCGGCCGCTGCCTGTGGCGGCGCTCACCAGCACGCTGCCGGTGCGGGCCACCAAGGCCTCACAGGTGGTCAGGCCGGCATCGGCGTGAGCCAGAAAGTCGGTTTCGTCTTGCCGGAACACGAGGCCGCCCGCGTGCAGCAGCTTCTTCAACTCCGGCTCCCACACGTAGAGGTTATCGAGCTCTTTTTCCTTCTTGTAGGCAAAAAGCTGGTCGTAGAAGTGTTCTTCCGACTCGCAGAAATATAGCTGCCCGCCCACACGTACGAAGCTCTCGGCAAAGGCCACAGCCAGGTCGTCGGCCGCCGCCGGGTGGAGCGGAGCCGTGAAGTCGGGCGCGGGCTTGGGCGGCGTAGGCTGCCGGAGCGCTTCGCGGATGCGGCGCAGAACAATATCGCGGGACGATTCGGGCATAGCCCAAAGATAGCAGGCCCGCCCGGACCTGCAGCTTTGCCGGCATTTTTGCGGACTTCGCACTGCCCAAAACGGCCTGATTATCTGGCCCATTTTGGGAAGTGCGAAGCCCGCAAAAACGCCGGCTAAAACAGCAGATCCGGTGCTGGCCGACAAATTCAGGGTATTGGAATAGTATCAGATAGGGTTTCAGCGACATTTTGCTGTATGGCCCTGATATTCTGGCCGGTCTCATTTTCATGTCGCTGAATTATATCCTATATTTCTTAACGCTTAGAACACCTAAAATCAGCCAAATAGACTTAATTTTGCCTTTCACCGACTCTGTCTATGGATAAAAATTACTATTTTATACAGGTATTGTCTAGTATCACAACTTCCGCACGCTCGTGGCGGGGGCGGGGCTGCTAATGGCTTTCATCCTACTGAGCCTGCGCACCTTTGGTCAGACGCCGGATAGTGCGCTGGTAGATGGTATGCGCAATATCTCGCTGGAAAATATCGACGTGGCACCGGCCGCCGTCGATACCAAAGGCTGGCTGCTGCTCGACAAGGATATTCAGACTGAACTGGACGGGGCGGTTACCAATCTCTACAACTCCAAGCACGACCAAGCCGAGAAGCAGTTTCGCTCGTTGCGCCGCCGCTACCCACAGCATCCGATGCCCTATTTCCTGATGGGGCTGAGCGCGTGGTGGAAGATCATGCCCAGCAACGCCACCAACCCGCTGCACGACAAGATTTTCTTTGCGTACATGGATACTGCCATCACCAAGGGGGAGCGGCTGTATGAACTTGACAAGAAGAACTACGAGGCCTGCTTTTTCCTGGCTGCCGCTTACGGCTTCGATGCCCGCCTGAACGCCGAGCGCCACAACCTGCGCAAGGCCACCGTCAGCAGCAAGCGCGCCCTCGATTATCTGGAGCGCAGCAAGGAAGCCAACGGCCTGAGCCCGGAGTTCCTGTTGGGCCAGGGTATGTTCAACTATTATGCTGCCTGGATTTCCGAGGAGCATCCGTGGCTGCGGCCGATTCTGCTGCTGTTTCCCAAGGGCAACCGCCAGCTGGGCCTTCAGCAGATTCGCAGTGTGGCGGCCAACGGCTTTTACACTGGCCCTGAGGCGCGGTTTTTCCTGCTGAAAATCCTGAGCAGCGAGCGGGAAAATAACCCCGCTGCCGCGCTACAAGTAGCCCGTCAGCTCAACACCGCCTATCCCGACAATGGCTACTTCGAGCGGTGCTACGCCATGCTCAGCTTCAACAATGGCGAGTTCCGCAAGTGTGAGCAAATCAGCCTCGACATTCTGGACAAGCTCAACCGCGGTATGCCCGGCTATGAGGGCTTCGGCGGCCGCTACGCTACCTATTATCTGGGCTGGCTGAACCGCAACAAATACAAGAACAACACTAAGGCAAAGGAGTATTTCCAGCGCTGTATTGTCTTCTCAGAAGTAACCGACCAGATGGGCCCGGGCTATTACGTGCATGCCAACTACAACCTTGCCCGCATTGCCGACGAAGAGCACAACGTCGCCGCCGCACGCCGCTACTATCAGGTGGTGATGGATAAAGCCGAGCGCAAATCCGACATCTACACCGAAGCACGCGACTACCTGAAAAACCGCCGCAACCTGAAAGCCGATTCCGGCACGCGCCAGAACACCGAATACTCGGCCGGCTTCAAGCGCCAGCCGAAGGCCAACGCCAGGCCGCAGGCGTCGCAGGAAGGCAAAGGAAAGGCCCGGCAGTAGCGCCGGTTACAGGCTCATAACGCAAAGCCTCTGCTTAGCACTTAGCCAGATAAGCAGCGCCAAGCCTCATCTAGCAACCATACCTGATACGACGACACAAAGCAGAACCTTCGTCTACCGCACAGGCGGCAGACAAACGATCTAGTTTCAGCACAGTTCACAAACAAAGAAGCCAGCCCCTCAGGGCTGGCTTCTTTGTTTGTAGGAACAGCGTTCCGGCTTACATGGGCGTCACGGCCGAACCGCTAGGTTCGGAAGTAGCGCCGGTTGAACCGGGGCGGTCGGCGTCGACGCCGGGCAGGTTAAGGTCGGGCAAGTCGTTGCTGAGAGGCACGCCAGGGTGCTCCTGCTTCCGCTCGCTCAGGGTTTCCGAGCGGTCGGTGCCGGCCATGTGGGCCTGGTAGTTGGTTTGCACGCCGTGCGGGCGTTTGCCCACGAGGCGCTCCAAATCATCCTGCAGCAGCACTTCCTTCTCCAGCAGCTCCTTGGCCACCACTTCCAGCTCGTGCCGACGCTCGGTCAGCAGTTCCTTGGTACGGATGTAGGCGTTTTCGATGATGGTGCGCACTTCCTCGTCAATCATCTGCGAAGTAGCCTCCGAATACGGCTTCGAAAAACCGTACTCATTTTGCCCCTTCGAGTCATAGAAGGAAATGTTGCCCAGCTTGGCGTTCATGCCATACATCGTCACGATGCTGTAGGCCATCTTGGTGATGCGCTCCAGATCAGACAGCGCACCAGTGGAAATCTTGCCGAACACCAGCTCCTCGGCGGCACGGCCACCCAGGGTCATGCACATTTCGTCGGTGAGCTGCTCGGTGTTGTAGAGGAACTGCTCCCGCGGCAGATACTGCGCGTAGCCCAGCGCCGCCACCCCACGGGGCACGATGCTCACCTTCACCAACGGGTCGGCGTGCTCTAGGAACCAGCCAGCAATGGCGTGGCCGGCTTCGTGGTAGGCCACAATTCGCTTCTCGTCGGGGCTGATGATCTTGTTTTTCTTCTCCAAGCCCCCGATTACGCGGTCAACGGCGTCGGTGAAGTCCTGCATGGTTACCATCTTCTTGTCGCGGCGGGCGGCAATGAGGGCGGCTTCGTTGCAGACGTTGGCAATTTCGGCGCCGGCGAAACCGGGCGTCATGGCCGCCAGCTTGCGGGCTTCCACGTCGGTGCCGAGCGTAATCGGCTTCAGGTGCACCTGGAAAATCTCGGTGCGGCCGTTGATGTCGGGCTTGTCGATGCTGATCTGACGGTCGAAGCGACCGGGACGCAGCAGGGCAGAGTCCAGCGTATCAGGACGGTTGGTGGCGGCCAGGATGATAACCCCGGAGTCGGTGCCAAAGCCGTCCATTTCCACCAGCAGCGAGTTGAGCGTGTTTTCGCGCTCGTCGTTGCCGCCGGGCACGTTGCCGCGGCTACGGCTGCGGCCGATGGCGTCAATCTCATCAATAAAGATGATGCAGGGTGCCTTAGCTTTGGCCTGCTTGAACAGGTCCCGAACCCGGGCCGCGCCCACACCTACGAACATCTCCACGAAGTCGGAGCCCGACAGCGAGAAGAACGGTACGTCTGCTTCGCCGGCTACAGCCTTGGCCAGCAGGGTTTTACCGGTACCAGGAGGGCCTACCAGCAGCGCGCCTTTCGGGATTTTGCCGCCAAGTACGGTGAACTTGCTGGGGTTCTTGAGGAACTCCACAATCTCCTGCACTTCCTCTTTAGCTTCTTCCAGACCGGCCACGTCCTTGAACGTAATTTTCACCTTGTCGCCGCCGTCAAACAGCGCCGCGCGGCTCTTGCCGATGTTGAAGATCTGGCCGCCGGCCCCTGCCCCACCGCTCATGCGGCGCATCAGGAAAAAGAAGCCTACTAAAAGCAGGATGGATAGGCCCCAGGTAGCAATAAAGTCCCCGTAGCCGGTGCGCGTGTCAAAGCTCAGGCCGATGCGCTTGTCCAGCGGCACGTTGGCCTGCAGCTTCTCGAAGTCTTCTTTAAAGGTTTTACCGTCGACCACTTGGAAACCAAACTGCGGGCTGGTATCCAGCGTGAGCGGGCCACGGCGACTGAGCAGCTGGTTGTAGCGACCCGACTTGATGGCTTCGTTGCGCAACGCCACCTCCACCACGCGGCGGTCGGTGAGAAGTTTCACGTCGCGCACATCGCCGGCGGCGTACATCTGCTCGAATTTTTGCTGGTTGATTTCTACCGTGCTGCCGCTCTGGTTGAAAAACAACCAAGCGCACAGAAACAGCACCAACCCCGCCAGCAGCCACAGCTGCATCCCAGGTTTGGGCGCAGGCGTGGGCAGCATTGGCTTTTTCTTTTTGGGCGTGTTATCAGACATGAATAAGGTTAGCTAAAGCACAAAACAAAGGCGGAACACCCCACCCGAACGTTTGTTCCTGGAAGCAGACGCAATCCGCCGGCTTTTACCTTACCGGGCCGGCACCGTCTCTTCCTCTACGTACCGGATTTCGGCATCGCCCCACAACTCTTCCAGCGCGTAAAACTGGCGTCGGTCGCGCAGGAACACGTGCACCACCACGTCCACGTAGTCGAGCAGCACCCACTCACGGTTGGTGCGCCCTTCGGTCTGCCAGGGGCTCTGGCCGGTGAGCTTTTCCACTTCTTCTTCCACCGAGCGCGCAATAGCGTCGATTTGAGTATCGGAGGAAGCCGAGCAGATGATGAAATAATCCGCTACAGCGTTTTTAAGTTCTTTAAGATTGAGCACCACGATGTCGAGCGCCTTCTTTTCCTGCATGCCGCGCACGACTACATCTGCCAACTTGTCCGAATCCTGTCGAACCAGGGTACTTTTCATGGGGTATTATTAGGTTTGAACGTCACAAAGTACGAAAATCAAGTGGAGCCTCTTTCCCCGCATACTCTCTTCACGGGCCGCCAAGTGCATTGGTTGCCCGAATGTGCCTCCACAAACAGCGAAGCACAGCAATTGCTTGGCGAAAACCGCGCCACCGACGGCTGCGTGGTAATTACCGACAAACAGACGGCCGGAAAAGGTCAGCGGGGCAACAGCTGGGAGGCCCAGCCCGGCGAAAACCTGACGCTTTCGGTCATCTGGCGGCCGGCCTTCCTGGCGGCCCAGGACCAGTTCTTGCTCAGCCAGGCCGTGGCGCTGGGCGTGCACGACTGGGCCGGCACGCTGCTGGGCTTCGGGAACGCCCTGCGGGTGAAGTGGCCCAACGACCTGCTGTATGGCAACCAGAAGTTTGGCGGCATCCTGATAGAAAACACGCTCAACGGCACAATGATTCAGCATAGTGTGGTCGGGATTGGGCTGAACGTGAACCAGCAGGAGTTTGGGGTGCCCACGGCTACGTCGCTGGGGCTGCTGACCGGGCGCGCTTATGCCCTGGCGCCGCTGGCCTCGCGGCTGCTGGAGTGCCTGGAGCGGCGCTACCTGCAGTTGCGGGCCGGCCGCATTGCGGCCCTGCGCTACGACTACCTGCACGTGCTGTACCGCTACCAGGAGCCGCATTCCTTTGAAGTGGGCGGCCAGCAAATCACCGGCGAGATTGTGGGCGTCGACGATGCCGGCCGGCTGGCGCTTCGGGTGCAGGACCAGCTCCGGCACTTCGACCTGAAAGAAATCCGGTATTTGCTCTGACAGTTCAGCAGGCCGGGGCGGCACCCGGGAAATGCCCGTATTTTATTGATCATCAGGCAACCCATCCGCGTATTTACCCGAGTAGCCAGGCAGGCGTTAAACCCAACGCAACCGTTTACCTCCAATTGGCATCTGTGCTTTCGGTGCGCGGCCGGCAATTAGGCATGGTGCTTGATTTACGGGCGGCAGCGCTGGCCTCGGCCTCCTGAGGCCTGGCCGTTTTCTTAAGTGCAAAAACACTATATTTGGAATGGCCTGCTGCCAGCTCGCTGTTCCTCAACCCTGAATGTCATGAGAATTTCTACACGTTTTTTTGGGATGGTAAGCTTGCTGCTGGCCTCACTCACGGGCTACGCGGCCACGGTGGTGGTGCAGGTGGGTGGCGCCGACGGCTCCAACGTCTTCTCGCCCCAGAACGTCACCATCCGCCCCGGCGACCAGGTGCGCTGGGAGTGGGTATCGGGCTTCCATCCTTCGGTGGCCGATGACGGCGTGTCGTTTGCCGCTTTCAATGTGGCGGCCAATGCACCGGCCACGCGCGGGCCGTTCACGGCGCTGGGCACCATCACCTACCACTGCCAGCCGCACGCCTTCCAGGCTACGCCGGGCGGGCCGTGGCAGGGCATGATAGGTAGCATCACCGTCAGCAACGCGCCGCTAGCCACGCTCGACTCGAAAGCGGCCGGCGTGGGCCTCAGCCTCTACCCCAACCCCAGCAAGGGCATGGTGATGCTGACAGTGAATCAGAAACCCGGCGCTGAGTACAAGCTGCGCCTGAGCAACATCATCGGGCGGGAAGTGCGCACGTTCACGCTGCGCCCCGAAGCGGCCACCAACGGCATGCCCCTGAACCTCTCCGACCTGCCCGCCGGTATGTACGTGTACAGCCTGTTGCTGCACGACAAGGTGGTGGCCACCAAGCGGCTGGTACTGCAGAACTAACCTGATTCCTTTTGTTCCTTTCCGAAGAAAGCGGCCGACTGCTCCGGCTGCTTTTTTTGTGCGCCTTGCATGCCAGCCGGGCTTTTGGGCGTTTGGACGGGTGCGGCGCGGCCGGATTAATTCTCTACTTTTGGCATTCTCTACTTTCTGCATCACTTTAATCCCATCGGGTCACGCCCGGCGGACGGGGCTTGCCCCGCCCTACCCCAAGACGTATGCGCTCCTACAAAAGCCTGAATGACGTAGTGGGCTGGCTGGTTTTTGCCATTGCCACCCTCACCTATCTGCTCACGCTCGAACCCACGGCCTCGTTCTGGGACTGTGGCGAGTTCATTGCCTGCTCCTACAAGCTGCTGGTGCCGCACCCTCCCGGGGCACCCACGTTCCTGCTGCTGGGCCGCATCTTCTCGCTGTTCTCCTTCGGCGACGTCACCAAGGTGTCGGTGCTGGTGAATGCGCTGTCGGCGCTGAGCAGCTCGTTTACGGTGCTGTTTCTGTTCTGGAGTATCACCATGCTGGCCAAGAAGCTAGTGCTGCACCGCCCGGTAGCGGGCCACACGGTGCCCGGCACGCCCGAGCCCACCCAGGGCCAGACGCTGCTGATTCTGGGCGCCGGCGTAGTTGGTGCGCTGAGCTTCGCCTTCTCCGACTCGTTCTGGTTTAATGCCGTGGAAGGCGAGGTATACGCCATGTCGTCGTTGTGCACGGCGGCGGTGGTGTGGATCATGCTGAAGTGGGAAAACCGCGCCCACGAGGTCGATTCCGACAAATGGCTGATTCTGATTGCCTACGTCATCGGCCTCAGCATCGGGGTCCATCTGCTGAACCTGCTGGCCGTGCCGGCGCTGGCCTTCATCTACTACTACCGCCGCACGCAGAACCCTACCACTATGGGCGGCGTGATTACGCTGGCCGTGAGCCTTGTGATTGTGGGCCTGATTCTGGCCGGCATCATCCCGGGCCTGCCCACGCTGGCCGGCAGCTTCGAGGTGTTCTTCGTGAATATCGCGGGCCTGCCCTTCAACTCGGGCATCATCATTTTCCTGGTGCTGTTCATTGGGTTGCTGTGGTTTGGCTTCCGCTACTCGTTCAGCAAAAAGAGCCGCCTCGTCAACACGGCCATGCTGAGTCTGGTGTTTATCCTGATTGGCTACACCAGCTACCTCATCATCCCGATCCGGAGCAGCTACCACCCAACCATCAACGAAAACAACCCCGAGGATGTGCTCAGCTTCGTGAGCTACCTCAAGCGTGAGCAGTACGGCGACCGGCCCCTGCTCTATGGCCCGCAGTTCAACGCCCGCCCCATCCGCTACGAGGACGGCGCCCCGCGCTACGTGCGTGAAGGCGACAAGTACGTGGTGGCCGAGAAGCGCCAGAACATCGTGTACGACGATGCCGACAAGATGCTGCTGCCGCGCATCTACAGCCCCCAGCCTGAGCACCTCTACAACTACCAGAAATGGGTGGACGTGCGCGAAGGCGTGAAGCCGACCATGGGCCAGAACCTCTCGTTCCTGTTCCGCTACCAGATGGGCCACCAGTTCTGGCGCTACTTCCTCTGGAACTATGTGGGCCGCGAAAGCGACATTCAGCAGTCGGGTGGCCTGTGGCCGTGGAACGCCGGCAAAGCCGGCCTGCCGGAGCGCGTGGCTGAAAGCCCGGCCCGCAACAATTTCTTCGCCATTCCGCTGATTCTGGGTTTGATTGGCCTGTTTTTCCACGCCCGCCGCGACTCGCGCAACGCCTTCATCGTGGGCTTGCTATTCGTGTTCACGGGTCTGGCCATTGTGGTGTACCTCAACCAGCCGCCCATCGAGCCCCGCGAGCGGGACTACACCTTCACGGGTGCTACCTACGCCTTTGCCATCTGGATTGGCCTGAGCGTGCTGGGCATTGCCGAGCTGCTGCGCAAAGTGCTGCAGGCTGATACCGCCCGCGCCATTGCCGCCAGTGCCATCGGTTTGCTGGCCCCGGCCATTCTGGTGGCGCAGGGCTGGAACGACCACGACCGTTCGGACCGCTACAACTCCGTGGATTCGGCCAAAAACCTGCTGAACTCGCTGCAGCCGAACGCCATTGTATTCACCAACGGCGACAACGACACCTTCCCGCTCTGGTACGCCCAGGAGGTGGAAGGCGTGCGCACCGACGTGCGCGTGGCCGTGCTTAGCTACCTCAACACCGACTGGTACATCGAGCAGATGCGCCGCCGCGCCTACGAGTCGCAGCCGCTGCCGATTTCCATGCCGGCCGACCGCTACAAGCAAGGCACCAACGACTACCTGCCCTACGCCGAAAACCCGGCCGTGCAGGAAGTGAACCTCAAGCAGTTTGTGGATTTGGTGAAGCAGAACAGCGACCTGCTGAAGGTATCCTACGGCGAAGGCCAGCCCTCCATGATGTCGTTCCCGACCCGCAAGTTCTACCTCGACGTGGACACGGCGGCGGTGGAAAAGCTGGGCCTGATTCCGGCCGACCGCCGCAAGCAGCTGGTAAGCCGCATGGAGTGGGACATGGGCAAAGGCGCCATCGAGAAGAAAAACCTGGTGATTCTGGACATGCTGGCCACCAACAACTGGAAACGCCCCATCTATTTCTCCAGCACCGTGGCCGGCTCCGATTTCATGAACCTGCAGCCGTACTTCCAGCTCGAAGGCATGGCCTACCGCGTGCTGCCGCTCAAAGACCCCAACTACGAGCCCCGCTCGTCGGATGAGGGCTATGTGAACAAAGACCTCATGTTTGAGAACATGATGAAGAAGTTCGCCTTCCGCAACCTCAACAAGCCCGGCATCTTCTACGACGAAAACAACCTGCGCTTCCCCGCCAACTACCGCGACAAGTTCGCGCGCCTGGCCAACGCCTACCTGGCCGCCGGCGACAAAGCCAAGGCCAAGCAGGTGCTCGACAAAGCCTTCGAGGTGATGCCCGACGCCACGATTCCCTACGACTACTACTCGCCGCAGCTTGTGCCGGCCCTGGTGACCGTGGGCGACCAGGCCCGCGCCCAGGACATCATGGACAAGATGACCGGCCGCGCCCAGGTGGCCCTGGCCTACTACCAGACCCATAACCCGGCCCTGTTCGACATCGAAAGCCAGACCTACCTCATGGGCCTGCAGGGCGTGTACCGCGCCGCCGAGCAGGTGGGCGACCAGGCCCGCGCTACCAAGGCCCTGGAGCTGCTGCAGCAGTATTATCCGCGTCAGTAGCAGCGCCGAAGCACCCCAATTCGCAAAAACGCCAGCCCTGCGGGGCTGGCGTTTTTCGTTTCGGCACGGCATTCGCTGCCCGGGTATTGGTTTATAGTCCCATCTTGCTGTTATTCCCTATCCTATGTCTGTGCGCTTTTTCATTCGTCTGCTTCTGCTCTGCTGCGGCCTGCTGCTGGCCCCGCTCACCCAGGCCCAGCGCCGCGACTTTGCCGGCCAGTACCGCCCCAGCCGCCAGCTGCTGGCCGACTCGCGCCGGGAAGGCGACAGCCTGCGAATCTATCTGCTTTTTTCGGATGCCAATGTCCTGCGGCAGGGCCAGCCGCTGCGCGTGATGGCCTGGGCTTCCTACGATGCCAAACGCCCGCTCTGGACCGATACGGTGCGGCACCTGGCCCGCCGCATCCGGCCCGACGGAGAGGCCGCCCGCCTGGAGTTCTGCCTGCCCCTGGCCCGGCTCCAGGCCGGCACGGTGCTCAGCATAGCCAGCGGCCCCGCCGCCGAAGCCTCGTCCGGCGATGCGGCCTGGCTGCTGCTCACGCCGGCCCGGCTGGCGCGCCCTTTCGTGCTCACCGACAGCCTGGGCGCGCCCCTACTGCGGGCCATGGTGCGCGCCAACGAGCCGTTTTTTTGTGGACCGCTACGGCCCCGACCAGCCCGTGAACCTACGCCGCTACGCCAGCCCATTCGTGGCCGCCCTGCCGCCCCACGCCGACCCCACCCGGCAGTCGGCTGCCCCGCCCCGGCTGCCGGTGCTGGATTCTCTGTTTGCCCGCGCCGGGGCGGCGTTGGCCCTGCCGGAGCCTGGCCTCTACACGCTGCGGCTGCCCGGCGAGCCTAGCACGCTGGGTTTGCTGGTCACGGATAGCAACTACCCCAACCTGACTTCCGCCGACGCGCTCATTCAGCCGCTGATTTACTTAACGACCTCCACGGAGCGGGCAAAGCTGTACGCCGCCCCCAACCCCAAGCGGGCCGTCGACGAGTTCTGGCTGGCCGCTACGGCTGGCCAGCAGACGCTGGCCCGGCAGGCCATTCGCACCTATTACGGCCGGGCTGCCGTGGCCAACGAGCTGTTTGCGGCCCACAAAGCCGGCTGGATGACCGACCGGGGCATGCTCTACATGGTGCTGGGTGCCCCCGATGCCGTGTACCGCACCGCGCAGGAGGAGCGCTGGGTTTACCACGGTTCCGACGACGGCTCTTCCGCCACGTATACGTTCCGGCCCAAACCGAGTACCTTTGCCCCCGAACACTATGAACTGGTGCGCCATCCCGAGCAAGAACGTCTCTGGTATGCCGCCGTGGAGCAATGGAGAAAAGCAACGACGACCGCCCCCGGCCGCTAAAACCGCGCCGCACATTCTTTGACTCGGAAAACCGCCCTGTGCCGCGCACCCCGCGCCGCGACTTCGGCGACGACTCACCCGGTGGCTACCGCCGCCCCGACGCCCGCCCTGAAGGCCGCGACGACAACCGCCCCGTCAGCCGTCCTGATAGCCGCGGCAACCAGCGCTTCGACGGTCCACGTGGCAATGCCAACCGCCCCTCCGCCGGCGGCGACAAGCCCTTTTACTCGCACCGCCCGGCTGCCGACCACAACATTGACATGCTCTTCGGCCTGCGCCCCATCCTGGAAGCGCTGCACGCCGGCCGCACGCTGGAGAAGATTTTCCTGCTGCGGGGCACCAAGAACAGCATCACCCAGGAAATCAACGACCTGGCCCGTGAGCGGGGCACACCCGTTTCGATGGTGCCCACCGAAAAACTCGACGGCCTCACCCGCAAAAACCACCAGGGCGCGGTAGCCTTCGTGTCGCCCATCGACTACATGCCGCTGGACAGCATTCTGGCCGGGCTCTACGAAGAAGGCAAAGTGCCTTTCCTGCTGATTCTGGACCGCGTAACCGATGTGCGTAACTTCGGCGCCATTGCCCGCAACGCCGAGTGTATGGGCGTGCACGCCATTGTGGTGCCCGCCCGCGGCGCCGCCCAGATCAACGGCGACGCCGTGAAAACCTCGGCCGGCGCCCTGAACCTGATTCCGGTGTGCCGCGAAGCCAACCTGCGCGACAGCCTCAATTTCCTGCGCCAGTCCGGCGTGCAGATTGTGGCCTGCACCGAGAAATCCGACGCCAGCCTGGAAGCCGCCACTGTCGACATGACCGGCCCCGTGGCCGTGCTCATGGGCAGCGAGGAAGACGGCATCAGCCCCGAGTACCTGCAGCTCGCCGATCACCGCCTCCGCATCCCGATGACCGGCCAGATTGGCTCGCTCAACGTGTCGGTGGCCAGCGGCATCATGCTGTTTGAAGTGCTGCGCCAGCGCCTCACCTCAGGTAAATAACCCGCATCCACAAAGAAGCCGGCCCATTCTCTCAACTGAGAGAATGGGCCGGCTTCTTTGTGGATGCGGGTTAGTTGTACCCTAAGCCCTTCTTGGCCTTCACATCGGCCACAAAATCCTTCACGCGCTGTTCTTCCGTGCGCTTGCAGATCAGCAGCACGTTGTCATACTCCGCAATGATGTAGCCATCCAGCCCTTGCACTACCACCAAACGCTCGGCCGGCGTCTTGATGACGCATTCCTGTGTGTCGTAAAGTATGGCGTCGCCATCAATAACGTTATTGTTTTCGTCACGACGGCCCATACGGTGCAGCGAGTCCCAGGTGCCCAGGTCGCTCCAGCCGAAGTCAGCAGGCAGCACATATACGTTATCAGCCTTTTCCATCACCCCGTAGTCGATGCTGATGTTGCGGCAGCGGGAATAGGCTTCTAAAATGAATTCTTCCTCCTGCACCGTTCCTAGTTGAGCTGTTCCTTCTTCAAATACCTCTGCAATGTCGCTTAGGTAGTTGTGGAACGCTTTTAGAATCACATCAGCCCGCCACACGAACAGCCCTGAGTTCCACAGGAAGTCCCCGCTGGAAAGGAACATATTTGCTAGCTCTAGATTGGGCTTTTCCGTAAAGGTTTTCACCTTCCGCAAGCCATTCGGCAATCCGATGTCGGCGTCCTCCATATATTGAATATAGCCGTATCCCGTATCCGGGCGTGAAGGCTGAATTCCTAGGGTAATAAGTACTTCGTGCGTGCGGGCCGCATCCACTGCAAGTGAAATCACCCGCCGAAACTCCTCTTCTCGTTGCACAGCATGATCTGCGGGGGTCACAATAATAACCGCTTGTGGATCCTGTTGTGCAATGCGGTAGCTGGCATAAGCAATGCATGGCGCTGTGTTCCGGCCGATGGGTTCACCTAAAATCTGGCTAACCGGCATAGCAGGCAAATGCTGCTGTACCAGTTCTTTATAATCACGATTGGTCACCACAAATACATTCTCGGCGGGGCATATTCCGGCGAAACGGTCAACGGTCAGCTGCAGCATTGACCTTCCGACGCCTAGCACGTCATGGAATTGTTTGGGATGATTGGTGCGGCTGAAAGGCCAGAAACGGCTCCCGATGCCGCCCGCCATGACGACGAGGTACGTGTGTTGATTCATAGTGCAAACCCGAATATGCCTGCTGCGCCTTAAATGGCGCAGGCTAAGAGTTACGGATGCACAAATATCTGACTTTACCCGGGAACAGTTTCCGTTAAGGTTCGATAACCGAAGTTTAAGTTTCTACTACACCAACCCTTCCCGCAGCAGATCGTGCAGGTGGATGAAGCCGCTGAAACGGCCCTGCTCCGTCACGATGAGCTGGGTGATGTTGCGCTGCTGCATGCGGGCCAGGGCCTCTACCGCAAAATCGTCGATGTCCACGCTCATGGGCTGGGGCGTGAGAATGTCGCGGGCGCGCACGTCTTCCAGGCGGCCGGCGAAGGTGCTGAGCATGCGGCGCAGGTCGCCGTCGGTGATGATGCCCTGCAGCTGGCCGGTGGCGTCGAGCACGGCGGTGGCGCCGAGGCGCTTGCCGGATATCTCCAGGATGATGTCCTTGAGCAGGGCGTCGTCCTGCACCTGGGGCTGCTGGTTCTGGCGGCTCAGGTCCCCGACTTTCAGGTAGAGCTGCTTGCCGAGCGTGCCACCGGGGTGCAGACGGGCAAAATCCTGGCGCGAGAAGTCGCGGCTTTCGAGCAGGCACACGGCCAGCGCGTCGCCCAGGGCCAGGGCGGCGGTGGTGCTGGTGGTGGGCGCCAGGTTGTGGGGGCAAGCCTCACGTGTGACGGGCGCATGCAGCACGTAGGTGGCCTGCTGGGCCAGGTAGGAGTCGGCGTTGCTGACGAGCGCCGCCAGCGGCACGCCTTTGCGCTTGAGCAGCGGCACCAGCACTTTTATTTCGGGCGTGTCGCCGCTCTTGCTGATGGCCACCACAAAGTCGTCGGGCTGGATCATGCCCAGGTCGCCGTGGATGGCGTCGGCGGCGTGCATAAACAGCGCCGGGGTGCCCGTAGAGTTGAGCGTGGCCACTATTTTCCCGGCAATGTGGGCGCTCTTACCAATGCCGGTTACCACCACCCGTCCTCGCAAAGACAAAATCGCCTCTACGCATAATGCAAAATCCGGTGTCAGGGCAATGGCGTCGGCTACCCCCTGGATGGCTTCTGCTTCCTGCAGAAGCACTTTTTTTGCGATGGAATGAAGCTCGTTCTGTGCTTTCAATCTAAATTTGATTAAGTATTGCGTGTTGAGGTCTACCGGCGAAACAAGGTTTTGTCTTTTTACCCGCTACCCATTACCGAATACTTCAAAAATACTTAGATTGAGATAGGCAACCCGCGCTACGCGTCGAAGTCCTGTCTGAATTTCCCAACCGAGTAAGTGAGGATGCCGATGCCAGCCGTGAATACCGCAGTCAGTTCAACACCTGATTTGAAGGGCAAATTAAAGGAAGTTTTTGGGTACGGGCAGTTCCGTGGTACGCAGGAAGCCATTATCCAGAACGTCATTGAAGGCCACAACACCTTCGTAATTATGCCCACCGGCGCCGGCAAGAGCCTTTGCTATCAGCTGCCCGCGCTGGTGCTGCCCGGCACGGCCATCGTTATTTCGCCCCTGATTGCCCTGATGAAAAACCAGGTTGATCAGCTCAACGCCTTCGGCGTGAATGCTCAGTTTCTGAACTCTACGCTCACCAAGGCGGAGATGAACCGGGTGAAGAAGGACGTTATCAGCGGCGAGGTGAAGCTACTATACGTAGCGCCCGAGAGCCTTACCAAAGACGAGACCATCGAGTTTCTGCAGAAGGCCACCATCAGCTTCGTGGCCATTGATGAGGCCCACTGCATCTCGGAGTGGGGCCACGACTTCCGGCCCGAGTACCGCCGCATCCGGGGCATCATCGACAACATCGGGCAGGTGCCTATCATTGCTCTCACGGCCACGGCCACGCCCAAAGTGCAGCTGGACATCCAGAAAAACCTGCAGATGGACGACGCCTCGGTGTTCAAGACCAGCTTCAACCGTACCAACCTTTACTATGAGGTGCGGCCCAAGCACAACACCAAAAAGCAGCTGATTCAGTACGTGAAGCAGCGCAAGGGCCTGGCCGGCATCATATATTGCCTGAGCCGCAAGAAAGTAGAAGAAATTGCCGAGCTGCTGAAGGTGAACGACGTGCGGGCCCTGCCCTACCACGCCGGTCTCGACCCGCACGTACGCATGGCCAACCAGGACGCCTTCCTGAATGAAGACGCCGACGTGATTGTGGCCACCATTGCCTTCGGCATGGGCATCGACAAGCCCGACGTGCGCTTCGTGATTCACTACGACACGCCCAAGAGCATCGAGGGCTACTACCAGGAAACCGGCCGTGGCGGCCGCGACGGCCTCGACGGCGACTGCCTGATGTTCTACAGCTACGACGACATCGTGAAGCTGGAGAAGTTCAACAAGGACAAGCCCGTGACGGAGCGCGACAACAGCAAGCTGCTGCTCCAGGAAATGGCCAACTACGCCGACTCGGCCGTGTGCCGCCGCAAGCAGCTGCTGCACTATTTCGGCGAAACCTACCCGACCGACTGCGGCTTCTGCGACAACTGCAAACACCCCAAGGAGCGGTTTGAGGCCAAGGATGAGGTAGCTATGGCCCTGAAGGCCGTGGTGCAAACCGAGCAGCGCTTCGGCCTCGACCACATCGGCACCGTATTGATGGGCATGAACAACGCGCACGTGGAGAGCTACGGCCACAATGGCCTGCCGATCTACGGCCAGGGCAAGCACAAAGACGCGCAGTTCTGGCACTCGCTGCTGCGCCAGTGCTTGATTTTCGGTTTATTGGAGAAGGATATTGAAAGCTTTGGCGTTGTAAAAATCACCGACAAGGGTATGGAATTCATCGACAATCCCCATTCGATCAAGCTCACCAAAGACCACGACTACGACGAGGAGGTGAAGGAGGAGCTGGAGCAGGAAGAGGTGCAGCAGGCCGCCGGCCACGACGAAACGCTGTTCCAGATGCTCAAGGATTTGCGCAAGAAGATGGCCAAGGAGAAAAACCTGCCGCCGTACGTGCTCTTCCAGGACCCAAGCCTGAAGGAAATGGCCACCACCTTCCCGCTCAAGATGGACGACCTCGCCCACGTGGGCGGCGTGGGGCAGGGCAAGGCCACCAAGTTCGGCACGCCGTTTCTGGCGTTGATCAAGAAGTACGTCGACGACAACGACATCGAAACCGCCACCGACGTGGTGGTGAAATCGGCCGTCAACAAGTCGAAAATCAAGATCTACATCATTCAGCAGATCGACAAGAAGATGGATCTGGAGGAAATTGCGTCCTCAAAAGGCATCGATATGCGCGAGCTGATGGAGGAAATCGAGCACATCTGCTACTCTGGCACCAAGCTCAACCTCGACTACTACATCGACGGCGTGCTGGACGAAGACCGCCAGGAGGAAATCTACGACTACTTCATGTCGGCCAGCACCGACAACATTGCCGTGGCCCTCAAGGAGCTCGGCACCGACGAATACACCGAGGAAGACCTGCGCCTGATGCGCATCAAGTTCCTGAGCGAGGTGGCCAACTAGTCTGTTGGCGGCTTTTCCGGCCCAGAAGTCCTGGCTGCCTGCGGGTGGTCAGGACTTTTTTGCTTTCTTGCCGGCCGTATTGTATTCTTTTCGTCTTTATCCCTTTACTCCCTATGGCAGCTCCCCGCCTGACGCCGGCCCGGCTTATTCTCACTGTGTTGCTGTTTGCCTACCTGCTGGGGGTGGGCGGCTACCTGATATATGGCTTCGTGACAGAAACCGGCGTGAGCGGCTGGCTGATCGACTGGCAGCTGCGCTACCTGGACGCCACGCGCCGCAACGTCACGATGCTGGGCAATCTGGTGGTGTTTGTGGCGGGCATCGCGCCGCTGTTCTGGCTGCTGATGCGCCTCAACCAGCGCGAAGGCTACGTGCCCGACATGAGCGGCACGGCCCCGCAGCCCATGCAGGAGCAGAAAATGAAGCGCGTAATGGCCCTGATTTTTCTGGTTGTTTCCGGGGTGATTTTCTGGGTGATGTCCAGCCGGGAGCAGGCAGGAGCAGCAAGCCCGGTCAGCCAGATCAACCTGAACCGACCGGGCGCTACCGGCACCGGCGGCGGGCTGGCCCGCATCAAGGGCGAGTTGGCGGCCGAGCATCAGTTTGTGCTGGAAAAGCAGCGGGCCGGTGAGACTGTGAACCGCACACGCTACGTGCCACTGGTGCCGGCCAGCTGGCAGCCGGGCCAGCCGGTAACGTTTGTACTGAAAACCCTGCAGGCCGCCTACTACGACTCGCTGCAGCAGAAAGTGTACCTCTTCGACCAGGATGCGCGCTTCCCCGTGGCCTACGACGGCACCCTGGCCCCTGACGCACTGCCCACCTACGTAGCGCAGGACTACACCCGCCAGGGCCTCACGCTGGCCTCTCCCTACTACGTGCTCGACGACCAGGAAGTAATCGACGGCAGCTTCAGACCTGCCAACCCCTACACCCGCTGGATCGTGCTCGGGCTGGGCATTGTGTGCGCCGTAGCCATGCTCACCAGCAAAAAGCCCGCTATCCGGGGCTAAGCGGGCTGGCGCTTGCCAGAAAACAGAAAAGGCTTGCCATATGGCAAGCCTTTTTGCTTGGATGAACTCGGAAACAGTACGGATACTCGTCTACAAAATCCGACTAATCCGCCCAATCCGAAAAAATCCGTGATTAGCAGTACTCCTCAAACGCGCCTTGCAGGTTGTTTACGATGCGCATCAGGTCGTTGCCCTCGATGTGGTAGCGCTCAATCATGTGCACCAGCTCGCCGTCTTTGAACAGGGCAATGCTGGGGCTGCTGGGCGGATACGGCAGCAGGTGCTCGCGCACCTTGGCTACGGCGTCGGTTTCCATGCCGGCAAATACCGTCACGAGCTTGGCGGGCTTCTTGTCGGAGCTGGACACGGCCATTTTCAGGGCCGGGCGGGCTTTGGAAGCCGCGCAGCCGCACACCGAGTTAACGGCTACCAGCACGGTACCGCTCTGCTCGTTGAGGACGGCGTCCACTTCTTCGGGGGTCATCAGTTGCTCGAAACCAGCCTCGGTGAGGTCCTGGCGGATGGGGGCAACCATGTATTCGGGGTACGTAGCCATAGGTAAAAGCTAGGCGTTAAGGGAAAAATGATGGGTGACGGACGGCCACCGCTGCCGCAAAATTACGCAATAAACGGCGGTCATCCGGCAGCTGGCGTATTCAACCCAAATGCGCCCTGAGAAGTTTGCGAAGGCGCCATCGACTGCCTGCATTCCCTCTTCCTTTTTCTGCCACCGCCATGACCTACGCTGAATTTTCTACCTCGCTCACCCAGCACACGGCCCCGGCCGGCCTCACGCCGCTGCTGCAGGCCCTATGGTACGCCGGCCGCGACGAATGGAGCCGCGCCCACGACATCGCCCAGCAGCACGAAGGCGACCCGCTCTTCGATTGGCTGCACGCGCTGCTTCACCGCCAGGAAGGCGACGCCGGCAACGCGGCCTACTGGTACCGCCACGCCGGCCGGCCGGTGTTTGCGGGCAATGTCCGGACCGAGTGGGAGCAGCTGGTCCGGACGCAGCTGCCTTAGCGGAAGTGGCTCGTGGCTGCTACTGGTTCTTGCCATAGTTCTACTACGAAACAAAAATCGAAACCCTTTTGCGTGGTTTGCGCAATTAAAATTACATTTATCCGGCCGAAGCTAAACGGCCGGATGCTATGTTAAAACCCATACTCTTGCTGGCGGCCGGCAGCCTGCTGCCACTGGTGGCCACGGCCCAGGTAGATACTGTGCGTGCCTCCACCCTGCCGCCCGCCCAGCAGGCCGAAAAGCTCTACAACAGCGGCGTGGCCAAGTTCAACCAGAAAAGCTACCGCGCCGCCCTGCAGGATTTCGACCGGGCGCTGGCGGCCAAGCCCGACTTCGCCAAGGCCTACTACAACCGCGCCGCCGTCCGCTACGAGCTGCAGGAATACCAGCCGGCCGTGCAGGACTACGACGCCGCCCTCAAGCTGGACCCGGCCAGCGGCACCGCCTACTTCGGACGCGGCCAGGCGCGGGAGGCGCTGAAGCAGCCCGCCGAGGCCGAGCAGGACTATTCCAAAGCCGTGGAAACCAACCCCGCCTACGCCCCGGCTTGGTACTACCGTGGCGCGCTACGCTTCGAGAGAGGCGAGTACAAAGCGGCCAAGGCCGATTTCGAGCAGGCCACCAAAGCCGACCCCACCTACGCCTACGCCTGGCACGACCGGGCCAGCGCCGAGCGCCAGCTGCAGGAGTATCCGGCCGCCATCCAGAGCTACACCCGCGCCCTCACGCTGCAGCCGGAGCTACTGCCGGCCCTGCTGAACCGCGCCGGCACCAAGCGCCGCGCCGGCGACCTGAAAGGCGCCCTGCAGGACTACACCCAGTATCTGCAGAAAAAGCAGGACAATCCCATCGCCTACACCAACCGCGGCGCCGCCCGCTACGAAGCCGCCGATTACAAAGGCGCCGCCGAAGACTTCGGGCGCGCCATTGAGCTGGACGGTGCCTACGCCTTTGCCTGGAACAACCGCGCCGCCGCCTTCCTCAAGCTGGAAGACTACAAAAAGGCCGAAGCTGACGCCAGCAAAGCCATTGCCCTCAACCCGCAGTACGCCGAGGCCTACCTCAATCGCGGCCACGCCCGCGAGATGCTGCGCAACCCCGACGGCGCCTGCCAGGACTGGCGCAAAGCCGCCGAGCTAGGCCTGGAAATTGGCACCAGCTACGCCGCCAACTCCGGTTGCGGCGAGTAGGTGCGTGCTTTCAGACGATAAAAGAACGTCATGCTGAGCTTGCCGAAGCATCTCTACCGCACCAGTAACTCAACGTCAGCACGCGAGATGCTTCGGCAAGCTCAGCATGACGTTCTTTTTCAGACATCTACCACTATGTATAAATACCTACTCGCCCTGCTCCTGCTTTCCTCGGCCGCGCAGGCCCAAAGTGTGGAGTTCAGCAAAGACCGGTTCGGCAACGACAAGGACGGGCTGCGGGCGGCCCTCAAGGAAATCAAGCTTGGCGACGAGTGGTACCTGGCCGACCCGCCCCGCTACGAGCAGGCCCTGACGCACTACCTGGAAGCCCAGAAGTTCAACGCCGAAAACGCCGAGCTGAACCTGAAAATTGGGGACTGTTACCTGCATTCGGGGTTTAAGCCGCGGGCGCTGGCGTATCTGCAGAAAGCCTACCAGCTCAACTCGGGCGTCGATCCGCGCATTCACTACCTGCTGGGGCGCGGGCTGCACCTGAACGGCAAGTGGGCCGCAGCCATTGCCGAGTACAAGCAGGCCACGCCCGCCACCGGCACCAAAAACACAGCCGGCTTCACCCAGGACATCCAGAAGAAAATCAAGGAGTGTGAAAATGGCCGCCTGCTGGAAGCCAAGCCCATCCGGGTGTTCGTGGACAACGCCGGGCCGGGCGTGAACTCGCCCTACCCCGACTACGGCCCGGTTATTTCAGCTGATGAGTCGGTGATGCTGTTTACCTCGCGCCGCCAGGGCTCTACCGGCGGCGAGAAGGACCCCGAGTCGGGCGGCTTCTTCGAGGACGTGTACCAGAGCGCCCGCACCGGCGACGCCTGGGGCGCCGCCCGCAGCCTCGGCGAAACCGTGAACACCGCCGGCCACGACGCCACCGTGGGCCTCGCCCCCGACGCCCAGCGCCTACTGGTGTACATGGAAGACAACGGCGGCGACCTGCACGAAAGCAACCTGCGCGGCGCCGAGTGGAGCAAGCCCAAGCAGCTGGGCTCACGCATCAACAGCAAGGCGCATGAGTCATCGGCGGCCTACACGCCGGATGGGCGCAGTCTGCTGTTTGTGAGCGACAAGCCCGGCGGGCTGGGTTCGCGCGACATCTACAAGGTGGAAATGGAAGGGCGCGGCCCGGCCGTGAACCTCGGCCCCACCATCAACACGCCCTACGGCGAGGAAGGCGTGTTTCTGCACCCCGATGGCAAGACGATGTACTTCTCATCGGAAGGCCACAACTCCATGGGCGGCTACGACATCTTCCGCTCCACCTACGAAAACGGCAAGTGGAGCACGCCCGAAAACCTGGGCTGGCCCATCAACACCCCTGACGACGACGTGTTCTTCGTGATTTCCGCCTCGGGCCGGCACGGCTACTACTCCTCGTTCCGCGACGACGGCCTGGGCTCCAAGGACATCTACCAGATTACGTTTCTGGGCGCCGAAAAGACCCCGGCCCTCAGCCAGGAAGACCAGCTGCTGGCTTCCCGCGTGCAACCCGTGAAGGAAACCCAGCTGGCCCCGGCCGTGCCCGTGGCCACTGCCCAGGTCACCATCCTGAAAGGCACCATCACCGACGCCGTCAGCAAGCAGCCGCTGGAAGCCACCATCGACGTGATTGACAACTCGCGCAACGAGAACATTGCCTCGTTTAAGGCCAACGCGCAGTCGGGCCGCTACCTAGTGAGCTTGCCCTCGGGCGTGAATTACGGTATTGTGGTGCGTCAGGACGGCTACCTGTTCCACTCCGAAAACTTCGATCTGCCGGCCGGCGCGGCCTATTCGGAGGTGGTGAAGGACATCCAGCTCCGGAAGCTGGACGTGGGCGTGAAGGTGGTGCTCAACAACATCTTCTTCGACTTCGACAAGGCCACGCTGCGCAAGGAAAGCACCGGCGAGCTGGAGCGCCTGCAGAAGCTGCTGACTGAAACGCCCGCCCTGCGCCTGGAAATCTCGGGCCACACCGACAACGTGGGCAACGCCGCCTACAACAAAGACCTGAGCCAGCGCCGCGCCAAAGCCGTGGTAGATTACCTCGTGGCCAAAGGCGTGGCCAAAGACCGCCTCACCTTCGCCGGCTACGGCGACACGCAGCCCGTGGCTCCGAACACCACCAAGGCCGGCCGCCAGCAAAACCGCCGCACCGAGTTCAAGGTGACCGGCAAGTAACGTTCCCAGCCGATTATGCGCTGCCCCTGCCTGCCGGTACTTCCGGTAGGCGGGGGCAGTATCTGTTGGGGCCTATCCCGGTTAACCAGCGTGGTCCTATATTCAACGAGGAAACTACCCGGTTCCCAGGATGCCCGCGGCAGGCTGCCCGCCAGCCGCTACCTTGCCAGCCACTTCCTTCCCGATTGTCTACTTTCTCTGCCAGCTGCCTGTGTTGCGCCCGTTTCTTCTGCTGTTTCGTCTGGGGCTGATGCTGGTGCTGCTGTTGAGCGCGCCACGCAGTTGGGCGCAGCCGGGACAGTCAGCAGGCCAGCAATTCGTTAAGCACTTCGGAGCCGCTGAGGGGTTGCCGCAGCCCTTCATCTACACTGTGGTGCAGGACCGGCAGGGCTACCTCTGGATTGGCACCGCCGAGGGCCTCGTGCGCTACGATGGCACGGAGTTCAAAACCTACACCACCAAAGACGGGTTGGCCGAGGATTTTGTGGTGGGCCTCAAAACCGACGACAGCGCGAGTCCACTGGTTGTGTTGCACTACCAGGGCGAACAATCGATGCTAACCCCGAAAGGTTTCACACGCATCTTTCCGAAAGAGAAGGGCGAAAAGATTCCGCCCGATTCTGCGTGGATAGCCGATCTGCAACGCCAGTACCAGGCGCAGCTGCCGGCCGGGGCTGTCATCCGCTGCACGGAAATCGACCGGGAAGGCAATTTGTGGCTGGGCACCGCCGGCCACGGCCTGTGGCGCTTCACCGACCGTCATATCAAAGCCTATCCGCAACCAGCCGGCACCACCTGGTCGGCGGCGGGCGGGCCAGTGCTGGGCTTGTCGGGCACCGCCGACGGCCGACTGACGCAGCCCTACTCTACTGAGTGGCTGAAAGCACTCCGTCTGCCGGCCCTCAAGGTCCCGATTACCGTGGTAGTCGAAGAGCCACTAGCCATCGGTAAAGACTCTCGTGATTCTATCAAAAGCTGGCTGGGCACCCGCGGGCGGGGCGTATGGCAGCACCGCGGCCAGCTGCTGCAGCCGGTGGCTGGCCTGCCCAGCACGCTACGCGTCACGGCCCTGGCCCGCGCCCCCGACGGCACCTTGTGGGTGGGCACCGAATCGGACGGCGTGTATCGGCGCCCCGCCGACCCCGCCCAGCCCACCACGCACTACACCACGGCCAACGGCCTGCTGCACAACACCATCTACGCCTTGCTCTGCGACGCCGCCGGGCGGGTCTGGGTGGCCACGCACGGCACCGGGCTGGCCGTGTGGGAACAGGGCCGGTTCCGGCATTTCCGGCTGGTGCCGGGCGGCCTCAACGCCACCGCCCTGGCCACTGACCCGGCCGGCCGCGTCTGGATTGGCACGGAAGGCAGCGGGCTGTTCTGCTACGAAAACGGCCGGTTCCGGCAATACACCACCGCCCAAGGCCTGGCCTCCGACTATTGCTACGCGCTGACCTCGTTTCAGAGCATATGGGGCCGCCATCACATGTACTCCGGCTACGAGCACGGCCCCGACTACCTGCTGCTCGTGCACCGCAACCAGCTCAGCGCCTTCCACCCCGCCACCGGCCGCGTCTATCCGCTGGCAGCGCCCGACAACCCGTGGGTGCGCGACTGCCTGCCCCAGGCCACGGCTCTATTCGCTTCCAACCAGCTGCTGGTGCTTACCCGCACCGGTATGGTGACCGTGGGCGTAAGCACCCGCCAGTGGCAGCCCGAGCTGCCTCCGCCGGCCGTGCTGGTGGTGCAGACCGAGGTAGATGGCGCCCCCGCAGCCACCGACTCGTTGGGCCAGCTCTCGGCCACGGAGCACCGGCTGGCGTTCCGGTTCCGGGGCATCAGCCTGTCGCAAGCCGCTGCCGTGCAGTACCAGTACCGCCTGCGCGGCTACGATTCGGTGTGGAGCAAGCCGTCCGGCGTTACCGAAGCGCGATTCAGCCGCCTGGGCGCTGGTGCCTACCAGTTTGAGGCGCGCGCCCGGCGCGGCGAGCAGGGCGCGTGGAGTGCGCCGGTGGTTGTGCGCTTTGAAGTGGCCACGCCGTTCTGGCGCACGTGGTGGTTTGCGGCCCTGAGCGTGCTGGCGGCCGGGGCCGGCATCTGGGCGTTTGTGCGGGGGCGCGAGGCGGTACTGCGGCAGCAGAAGCTGCAGCTGGAAACTACCGTGCGCGAACGAACCCAGGAGCTGCGCCACCAGAACGCCCACATCGAGGAGATGAACGCCGAGCTGACCGTGGCCCGCGACGTGGCTGAGGCCTCGCGCAAAGCCAAAGCCCAGTTTCTGGCCAACATGAGCCACGAAATCCGCACGCCCATGAATGCCGTAATCGGCCTCTCGCACCTGCTGCGCCAGACGCCCCTCACCGGCGAGCAGAGCGAGTACCTGGAAGCCGTGCAGTCGTCGTCGCAGAACCTGCTGGTCATCATCAACGACATCCTCGACAGCTCCAAGATTGAAGCCGGCAAGATGACGCTGGAGCACACCGCCTTCCGGCTGCCGGAGTTGCTGCGGCGCGTGGCCAGTATGTTCCGCTTCGCCACCGAAAGCAAGCAGCTCTACTTCCGGCTGGAAATCGGGCCCGGCGTGCCCGCCGCCGTCTTCGGCGACCCGGTGCGGCTTAATCAGGTGCTGGTCAACTTGGTCGGCAATGCCATCAAGTTCACCACCCGCGGCGGCGTCACGCTGCGCGTATCGGCGCCGGAAGAAGCCACCGGTACGGCCCGGCCCGCGGTGCATTTCGCGGTGCAGGACACCGGCATCGGCATTCCGGCCGATAAGCTGGATGCCATTTTCGAGGATTTCTCCCAAGCCAACACCAGCACCACGCGCCAGTTCGGCGGCACCGGACTGGGGCTGAGCATCGCCCGCAACCTCGTGGAGCTGCACGGCGGCCAGCTGGGCGTGGAAAGCCAGGACGGCGTGGGCTCCACCTTCCACTTCAGCATCTCCTACGAAGCCGCCGACCCCGCCACCGTGCCCGCCGAAGCCAGCCTGGCCGTCGGCCGCTTCGAGCCGGCGCTGCATGTGCTGGTGGCCGAAGACAACGAGCTCAACCAGCTGGTAGCCCGCAAAACTCTCGAAGCCTGGAACGTGCAGGTAACCATAGCCGCCAACGGCCGCCTGGCCGTGGAAGCCGCCGCCACTCAGGCTTTCGATGCCGTGCTCATGGACGTGCAGATGCCCGAAATGGACGGCTACGAGGCTTCCCGGCAACTGCGCATGCTCTTTCCCGATGCCGACCAGTTCCCGATTATCGGCCTCACGGCATCGGCGCTGCCTGAAGACCGCGCCCTGGCCCTGGAAGCCGGCATGAACGACACGCTGGCCAAGCCCTTCGACCCGGCCGTGCTTTTCGCCCGGCTCGCCCAGCACACCCGCCGCCCTACCACCGAAGCCACCGCCCCGGCCGAAGCACCGGCAGCCGCACCAGCCGAACTGGCGCCTGCTACTGCGGCCGCCGCCCTCGACTGGACGTTGCTGGAAGAGCTGGCGAGCGGCAACGAAGCCTTTATCGGCCAAATCATCCGGACGTTTCTCAGCCAGGGGCCGCAGCTCCAGCAGCAGCTCTGCCAGGCGTTTGAGGCCGCCAGCCCCGACGCCCTGGCCCGCACGGCGCACAAGCTGAAAGGCCAGGTGGCGTATTTCGGGGTGCCAGCGCTCCACGGCACGCTGGAGCAGCTCGAGCAGCAGGCCCGGCAGCACGCCCCCCCCGACCAGCTGGCCGCCAGCCTAGAGTATCTGGAGCTGCAGCTGGCCGACTTGTATCCGCTTATTCAGGCCCGTATTATGGTCAGTTGAAGCTTGGTGGATGCGGTGTGGTTTTTTCAGGGGATAGTTTACCTTTGAGTATATGCCGCACCTCTCCCCGCTCCGCTGCTTGGTTATCGACGATGACCCGCTTTCCATTCAGATTGTTGAAAACTGTATTGCCAGCACCGACTTTCTGACCTCAGCCGGCTCCTGCACCAGTGCCGTCCAGGCGGCGGAAGTTCTGCGCACCCAGTCCGTGGATTTGCTGTTTCTGGACGTGGAAATGCCCCTCATGTCGGGCCTCGACCTGCTCCGCACGCTGCAGAACCCACCCCTGGTAGTGCTCATTACCAGCAGCCAGCAGTACGCCGTCGAGGCCTTCGAGCACGATGTGGTCGACTATCTGGTAAAGCCCATCAGCTATGCCCGGTTCCTGAAAGCCTCACAGCGCGCCCTAGAGCTGGCGACTGCCCGCCCTGAGCCCGCTACGCCCCCCGAAACCGCCGATTTTACCTTCATGAAGGTGGATACCAAGCTGGTGAAAGTCATCTTTGACGAGGTGCGCTACGTGGAAGCCCTTGGCGACTACGTACACGTGGTAACAGGCCAGAGCAAACTCATCGTGTACAGCACCATGAAGGCCGTGGAAGAGAAATTTCCTGCGGGCCTTTTCGTGCGGGTACACCGCTCATTTATCGTCAATCTGAAACGCGTTCAGGCCATCGAGGACAACTCCATCCTCATTGATGGCAAACATATTCCCATCGGCCAGACTTACACGCGCGACGTATTTCAGCGGCTCAACAAATTCTAGCGCCGCTTCTGTTCACCGTACTTGGTTTGGCCAGCCGTGCACATCTGCCGTTTCTTTGCTCTGCTTCTGCTAACAGCCTTGGTAGCGGCCCTGCCACAGGTTACTTATGCCCAAACGGCCGGCGACACGATCAGCGTAGAGTGTCCTCCGGCGCGTCTTGTAGAGCTATGCGTAGAACTGGACGCCCGCGCTTCCGTCGATTCGGCCGCCGGGCCGCTTAGCTACCGCTGGCTGATGGGCGACGGCACCACCCTCACGGGCCCTACCGTGGCGCACTGCTACACCGAACGCCGCCGCTACACTGTGCAACTAGACGTGGTAGACGAGAAAACCGGCGAAGTACGGGTTGCCGAAAAGCTCATTCCCGTTGATTTCACCCAGGAAATCGTCCTCAATTTCGAGGCTTCGCCTGCTAACGCACGCGTTGGCCAGCCAATAGCATTCGATGCCCTTGACTCACAGTTACCGCTCTGCGAGAATGTAGTAGTACTCTGGGATTTTCGCGACGGCGTAGTGGCCAACGGCCGTAGCGTAAAACACACCTTCCGCCGCCCCGGCAACTATATCGTACGGATGGCTTTACGCGGCAACGGCCCCGACACCTGCCCCGACAGCCACTGTGTAACCCGGCAGGTGAGTATCACTGTTGAGCCATAAATGGCTGTTTCGAACAGCTTATAAGTAAACTTTACCCCCTTTGCCTGTTACTAGCGAGCTAGCGCCGTTCCTATTGAGTAATAGTATATTTCAATAATATAATTTGTTTACTGCATTTATCTAATAAACAATTGCTTTATTTGCGAACACGAACAGCTTACACCTTCTGTTTGCACTTACATGCCTACTATGAAAAGCCTATTTGCCCTGCTGCTGGCTGGCAGCCTTGCCACTGCGTCGCTCTCCGCTCAGGCTCAGCAAGCCTCTGACCGGCTTCGGGCCGAAGCCATGGAAGACACTCGGTTGCTGGCCAATCGGATTGCGCTGGATGACGCCCGCTCCGTACGAGTCCGCCAACTGACGTACGACCGCCTAGTCCAGGAAAGCCAGATTACAACCATGTACGGCGACGATCCGGCAATGCGCCAGAACAAATTGCGCGTAGTGGAGGAAGAGTACACAGCAAAGCTCAAGGACCTCCTAACCTCTGTGCAGTTTGATCGGTATCAGGCGCTGGTAGCTGCCGGGACTGCTCCCGCGGCACGGCACACGGCGACTGCACTTAAGGCTTCTTCAGCCTCGCCAAAATAACCTACTCCACCCTGCTGCCTACCACACGAGTAGGGAGTGTAGCTCGCTACACTCCCTACTCGTTTTTGTTTGTTTCTACGCAGTTGCAGAGGCCGTATTAAGCTACACCAGCTTTTTGTCTTGCTCGGCGTTGTAGAGCGCCGTGGTTTGCAGAATATCCAGCGTAATCTGCCACAGCTGTTCGTAAGGCACAATTTCGATTTCAGCGAAGGCCTCACCGGGTGGCGGCGAGGCCTGTAGCTTCTTCAGTACCGCTTCTCCCTTTTTGCGGCTGGTTGTTGGGTTGAATTCTTCCTTAACGACGATTGCTAGCAGCCGGAAAAACAGTTGGCTTCGCACGTTGCCGGTTTCCCGCAAATACCGCTGCTGATATTTGCGTAGGCTTTCGAGTCGAGTAAGAATGTTTTCTAGGTCGCGCTGGCGCAGGAAGTGCAGAAACTGCAGAATCAGCACCGCAACGTTGTAGCCCTGCTTGTCGCGGCTGTGGTCAGGTACGGTTTGCACGAACGTGGTGAAGTTGCGCATGCGCACCGGCGACAGTTCCGGCCGCACAAACTGCAGATACACCATGTACAGGTCCCAGCGCTGCTGAGCCACAGCCTGCTGCTTATCGAAATACACGTTTTTGCGGGCAGTAGCCAGCAGTTCCAGTGCCTCGCCATACTGCCCGGCATGAATCGCCAGCAGCAGATAGATTTCCAAGTAATACAGCCAGTTCACCGAGGAATGGTGAAACTCTTTAGCGTGTAGCTCTGCCAGCCGTAAGCCATTCTCTACTTTCCGGCTGCGAAAGTGTGCGTATACACTCATATACGCATTAAAGCGCTTGTCAAAACGCTTATTGTTGATTTTGCCTTGCTCCAGCAGCCGAGCCGTGGCCCCGGTAATCCTGATTATCTCCTGGTAATTTCCCAGCAACTCCTGCTGAATAAGCTGTACTCGGTAGTGGTAATGGAAAGTAATGAATGTGCCCGCGGATTTGTAGAACTCTGCCAGTTTCTGTACCACCCCGTCCATCTTATCCAGAATGGAACGACGGGTGCGCACATTGTAAGCAACTGTTCCTTTTACGTCCCAATACAATTGGGACGCTTCTTCTTCTATTGCCAGCGTCTTTTGGCTTTTCTCCAATAGCAGCTTATTGGCCTGGTAGCGGGCCGGCATTCGAATATCTGCATATATGCCACGTAGCAGTTGGCCAAACAGCACCACATATTGCGTCATTTCATGGGTTTGCGCCAAACGCTGCCCCTTTCTACTCAACGATTCGGCAGCCTTCAGTTCCCCTTCTGAATACAGCACGCTCACCTGCATGTAGAGGTTCAGCACCTGATATTCGTAACGGCGGGACACCAGATGGCGCGTGTCCGTCTCATCCAGGAAATACAGATGATTCAGCAGCTTCTGCTGCACCCTCGACTTCAGTTTCCGAAACGCTGCGTACCGCGTCCGATCAGCTTTACCGTATAAGGTTTTAACAATTTGCTGCTGTGACTTTGGCTGTCCATCAACCAATTGTTGCACCAGCTGCATTTCTTTATTGGAGGAATGACGGGCCGTAAAGTCAAGCAACGGAAGCACTTTCAGCTTCCTGTCTGTCACAATACGAGCTAAATTTATCAGTTCATCCATTAGCAAAACGCCCTATACAGGCTATTATCGTTGTTTTTGAGATTGGGCTTGTCATAAAATTCCTGTCACAAAACAACACAGTTTTTCCTTTACTGTCACTACTATCCTGTTGGACATTTGTAGTGGTGAAATATGTTTTTTTAATCGTAAAATGTCACACTCCACCTGAGTTTAGGCACAGATTTCAGCCCGCTCAAGCTTGCTAATCACAATGCAGCAGGCTTATGACAGGAAATTTAATGTAATTAAACATATTTTTTATAAATATTATACCAATCACTTTTACGCTAATAGTGTCCTTTACGTGGCTTGCTCCAGCGCCCACCTTTGTGTCAGTCAATCACTTGAAACACACAAAAGCCAAGCGCCATGCTAGAATTAATCGCCCTCGCCCTGCTCCAGTTTTCGAGCTTCACCGCTGACTTCTCCGGCGGCATCCGTTCCACTGATTCTCCTACAATGACGATGGCTGCCGACCACGGTGCCGGTGGCTGGACAGGTGTTGATGCAGAACATGGTGCCGGCGGCTGGACTGGTATTGATGCTGACCACGGTGCCGGCGGATGGACTGGTATCGATGCTGACCACGGTGCTGGTGGCTGGACGGGTATCGATGCTGAACATGGTGCTGGTGGCTGGACGGGCCGCTAGGCTGCAGCCAAGCCTGTGCGTGTGCGGTAGTCGCTGCCACAAATTTCCTGGCTAACTTGCCTGCCGGGAAACTTTGCCTGCGATGCGCACATGAAGTCTTTACTGTCCGGGGTATTGCTATTGCTTACAGGCTGGTACGGATTGGTAGGCTGCAACTCGGCAGCCAAGCCATCGGCGGCCATTCGTATTCGCTGGGCCGACGATCCACGCTCGCTCGACCTGCTGACGGCTCTTACCCCACAGGCCACGGAAGTTATCAACCTCTTGCACTGCAGCTTGCTTATGGGCGAGCCCGACAAGCAGCAGATAGTACCGTGGCTAGCCGACTCGCTGCCACGCATCGAGCAACAGGGGCCACTTACGCTGCTACACTACCGCCTTCGGCCAGAGGCTACCTGGGATAATGGCACGCCCGTATTGGCACAGGACGTGGCCTTCACGCTCCGTCTGCTGAATTGTCCTGGGCTCCCAACCGAGTTTTCCCGCCTCCAGTACGGTGACATTCTCGACATCCGGCTAGATGCATCAGATCCGCGGCGCTTCACGCTGGTACGCGCCGGCTCTTCGCTGGATATGGTGCTGTCCTCCGGCGACTATTCCATCCTGCCGGAATACGCGCTGGATCCGGCCGGGCAACTACGCGCTGTGCCTTTTTCATTGCTGAAAACGGATACCGCTGCGGCCATCCGGCAATATCCGGCTATCTTGGCTTTTGCGGCCCGTTACCGCCAGGCACAGCTCGGCCAGCACCCAGAGCGCCTGCCAGGCTGCGGACCTTATACAGTAGCCGCTTGGCGCCCGAATCAGTATTTGCGTCTTCAGCGCAAACCCAATTGGTGGGCCAACCGCCTTGTCCGGCCAGCCAGCTGGCTTCAGGCACAGGCAGCACAACTCGAATTCCGCGTCATCCCGGATGATGGTACTGCTACGCTGGCCTTACGGAGAGGAAATCTGGACTTGTACCCGATGCCTTCGGCCCGCATATTTACGCAATTGAAGAACTCGGCCGACAGCAGCCGCCTGACCTTCGCTACAGCCGACACCTACGAGTCGACGATGGCGGGCTTTAATACGCAGCATGCTTTTTTGCACGATGCCGTTACGCGCCGCGCACTTACGTTGCTGTTTGATGCTCCACGTCTGATTCAAGCTACCCAACCCGGGCTTGCTTACCGAAGCCCAAGTATGATTTCACCCCGGGATAAGCAGGCTTTCAACGACAGCCTGGCAGTTCCCCAATTTTCTCCCACGCAGGCTGCTGCTTTGCTGCAACAGGCGGGCTGGCAGAAACACCCCGACGGAACCTGGTGGAGAGGCCGCACGGGCCCATTGGCGCTCAGCATCAGCTACCGCAGCGAAGCCGCGGCCCACGAAACAGTGGCCCTGCAGTTCCGCGAGGCGGCTACCGGACTAGGCATCAAGGTGCAGCTACGTCCGACCGAAAACAGTTTGCTCCAGCAGCAACTCGTTGCCGGCGAAGTCGAGGTGTTCGTTCGGACGATATCAGGCAATCCGTTTACGTACAATTTCAAGCCTATCCTACACTCACAGGGTATCGGCCTCTTCAATTTCACCCGGTTTAGCTCGCCAGACGCCGACCACTTGATAGAGGCTATAGCTACGGCAAACCGCCTAGAGATGCGCAATAAGCTGCTGCGCCGTTTTCAGCGACTCCTGCAGCAGCAGGCTCCGCTCACAGTGCTATACTTTTCGCGCAACCGGGTGGTAGCTTCCCGCCGGCTGCAGCCGGTGCAGGCCACCAGCGTGCGGCCCGGCTACAATGCTCTCCAGCTGAAGCTGGCTGCGCTTCCGGCCCGGTAAACCTATGATCGGGCGCTTGGGTATCCGGCTGGGCCGGCAGCTACTGGTGATGTGGAGCATTCTCACGTTGTTGTTTCTACTAACCCGGACGCTACCCGACGAGCAGCAACTGTTGGCCCGTTTCGGCGGCATCCCTACGGGCGCAGCTCCAAGCGTCGGCCAGATTCAGGCGGCCCAACAGCAGGCCCGCCACCGGCTGGGGCTCGACAATCCGCTGTTCTACTTTTCCCGGCTCAGCGCTCCTTCCACGCAGTTTCTGGCACTACGGTGGCAATGGGAAGGCCGCCATAACCAATACCATCAATGGCTGGTGGGGCTTTGGTGCGGAGAGTTAGGCAACTCCTACCAAACCCAGGAACCGGTAGGGCCACTGCTGACCCAGGCATTATACACCACTGTGCCGCTTACGCTGCTGGCGCTACTGCTGCTGCTGGTGCTTAGCGGGACACTTGCAATCGGGCTGGCCCAAGCCCGGCGACCGGGGCCGCTTGTAACGGTGCTGTTTGCGTTGGATACGCTCCCGCTGTTTGCCGTGGCATCGTTGCTGCTGCTCCTGTTAGCTAACCCCGATTTTCTTGCGCTTTTTCCAGCCTATGGCCTGGCAGAAGAAACTGATTCCGAGAGTTCTTTGACGTATCTGAGCTACCTGGTGCTGCCGGTAGCCAGCTTGGTGCTGACTGGTATTGCCGAGCCGACGGTGCAGCTGGCGTCTGCGTTACGCCATGAGTTGCAACAGCCGTACGCACTGGCTGCACGCGCTAAAGGGCTGTCGGAGCGGCAGGTACTCTGGCGCCATACCCTGCGCAATGCCGCTCTACCCAGCCTTGTGCTCCTGACCGATCTGCTGCCTAACCTCCTGGCTGGCTCGGTGGTGGTGGAGCTTATTTTTGCCCTGCCGGGAGTAGGACGGCTGCTCGCCGAAGCCGCTACCGCCCGCGACTATCCGGTATTGTTAGGCGGTGTGCTGCTGCTTGTAGTGTTGCGGCAACTGTCGCTCTGGGTGGCAGATGGCCTGCACTACCTGCTCGACCCACGCCTTAGCCCGGCTGCTGCGTGACACACTTCCCACTTTTCTACCGCTGGGGCCAGGGCCTGAGTTGGAGCTGGCTACTGCTACTGCTGGCAGCAGCCTTGCTCGCCGACTTCCTACCTCTATCTGCCTTTCCGGACTTGCTGCACACAAGTGCGCCTCCCCTCACCCCCGGCCACCCGCTGGGCACCGACCCTCAGGGCCATGATGTACTGGTTAGCCTGGTGTATGGCGCCCGCACGGTGCTGCTAATGAGTGTACCGGCTACGCTGCTCGCCACGTTGCTGGGTGTAGTTTTGGGAGGAGCAGCTGGCTTTTGGGGCAATGCCGGCCTGCGCCTGCCCTTTGCGGTCCTGCTTACTGGTGGCATAATCGGGCTGCTGTACCTGCTGCTACAGGCCCCCGCCAGCGGCTACTCAGCTATCTGGTGGCCTGTAGGGTTGCTGAGTGTTGGTGCAGTAGGGGCTAAAATTCTGGAGCGCCGCCAGTGGTTGAAGCGTCCCATAGCACTGCCCATTGACACGTGGTTTTCTATGGCTATTGTAGCACTGGCCTCCTTACCACGCCTAGTAGTGGTGCTGATAGTAGCTGCCTCCATCGAGCCGAGTGCAGGTTCCATAACCGCCCTTCTTGTTGTGGTTTCGTGGCCCACACCAGCCCGGCTGATGCGCGCCGAAACCCGCAGAATTCGGCTGTTGCCTTACCTGGAAGCTGCCCGGGCACTTGGGCTGCCTACTTACAGCGTGCTACTGCGCCATATTCTCCCTAACAGTTGGCGAGTAATACGCGCATCCTTACCCATGAATCTGGCGGTCCTGATAGGCCTGGAAACCACCTTATCCTTTCTAGGAGTGGGCCTGCCTCCGGAGCTACCGAGCTGGGGACGCCTACTGGCAGCCAGCCGTTTAGCTCCGACGAACTGGTGGCTCATCGTGTTTCCTGTAGTAGCTCTGTTGCTTACTGCGCTTGCTTTACGCCAATTGCTCCCAGCCACCAAAGCCCAGAGCAATTAAAGCGAAGAAGCTGACTTTCCAATGTCACATATGAGCTTATTTCAGACAAATCATGGGGCACAACCAGCTTCGATTCAATGCCACGATAATTTATAATGATCTGATTATAAAAAATATGTATTATTTATAATATATACAGCACGTTAACTCGCGTCGGTCTTAGATCCATTATAGCGCCAAAAAAGCATAGTCACAAATACACAGCAACTGTCCTTTACAGCCCTTGGCATGGCATGTAGTTTTGTAATGTGCTAAAGGTTCTAGATAGTTCTCTCAGCATTTCTACAGGCTGTTCTCTACTGGCTATCTATGGCCTCCTTACTTCTCAAACGCCGGCAAGGACACGCATTGCGCTACTTGCTTCTGGAAATGGCAACTCACCAGCGCGCTGCTACTACGCTCGCCGGTTTCCAGACGATTGATGGAGAAATGGTGTCTTATATCGCAGGAGAACAGGCCATCCGGTCGGGCACTGCGGTGCTGATTGGCGGGCTGCTGGTAGGAACAGTTTTGCCTCAATTCGACAATTACTGATTCAAATAGATTTTATGTTAGTATTCAGGCTGGCGGTGCTCTAGTAGCATTCCATCCAGTGAACAATGTTGCAATAGGTGTGTAAAAACCCCGCCGGTTCTGCCCGCGGGGTTTTTGCGTTTATCACTAGCTGGCCCTGGCTGGCAGGATGATTGTATGGCGGCCAGCCACTCAGTCGGCCGCCGTCTGGCGCGCCACTTCGGCAATCCCTTCTTCGAAGGAATGGGGCCGGTAGCCTAGCTCCCGGCGTGCTTTTTCAATGATAAAGCCGGTGCGCAACGGCCGTTGGGCGGGCTGCGAGAATACACTGGCATCCACTTTTTCAATCAGAGCATCATCCAGCTGGAAATAGGCGGCCACCCGGAGTGCCATCTGATACGGGGTCAGCATTTCGTCGCTGCTGATGTGGTAGAGGCCAGTGGCGTGGTGCCGGGCCACCAGCCAGCAGCCCTGGGCCAGATCCTCGGCCAGGGTGGGCGTCCGGAACTGGTCGTTCACCACCTTAATGGGCTTTTTTGCCCGTAGCGAGTCGCGCACCCAGAGCACGATGTTGGTGCGGCCGTACTCGTGCGCCACCCCATACACCAGCACCGTGCGCACAATGGCCCACGGTGCACGGCAGGCCTGCACCAGCCGTTCGGCAGCTACCTTGCTGGCTCCGTAGAAATTCCCCGGAGCCGGAACGGCGTCCTCAGCCAGCGGGCCAGCTTCGCCACTAAAAACGAAGTCGGTACTGAGGTGGGTGAAGTGGATCTGGTGCGTTTCGCAGGCAGCTACCAGATGCCCGACGGCCGTTACGTTTTGGAGCCAGCAGGCTTCCTGGTTTAGCTCGCACTCATCCACGTTGGTCATGGCGGCCGTGTGGATGAGGTGCGTGGGCTGCTCCTGCGCCAGCACCGCCGCCACCTGGGCGCCATCTGTAACATCCAGCGGCACGAAGCGCACCTCGGGGTAGAGCGTGGCCAACTTGTTGGGCCCGCGCGAAGTGGCAATGAGCGTTAGGCCGGGCTGGGTGCGGAGCAGGGCCACCAGCTTTTGCCCCAGCAAGCCATTGGAACCCGTGACGAGAATACGCATAGCTCTACCAACTGAATGTGGAACAGGACGCAGAACGGGCCTTAATAGGTGTAGCCGTAGAGCTCCGTGATTTTCTTTTTCTTCAGCTTCTCCACCTTCATCGTCATTTTGATGTCGGTCAGGGGCCGGTCGCGGCCGTCTTTGGGCTGGGCGGCAATTTTGTCGATGATGTCGAGGCCGCTCACAACCTGGCCGTAGACGGTATACTGGCCGTTGAGGTGCGGCGTGCCGCGGTGGTTCTGCACCAGATAAAACTGCGAGGCACTGCTGGCCCGCTCGGGGTTCACGAAGTCGGCCTGGCGGGCGGCGGCCAGCGCGCCGAACTTATGGGTGAATTCGGGCCGGATTTCGGCCGGGATGGTGCCTTCGTTGGGTTGGCCCTGGCCATCGTTGGTGGGGTCGGCGTCTTTGCTGCCGGGGTCGCCGCCCTGCACCATGAAGTCGGAGATGATGCGGTGGAAGGTAGTGCCGTTATAGAAGCCGCTTTCGGCCAGCTTCAGGAAGTTGGCTTTGTGCTTGGGTGTGGCATCGAAGAGCACCACCTTGATATCACCGAGCGAGGTGCTGATGGTGACGAGCTGATCTTTCTTGCTGGTCTTGGGGAATTTGGCCGCGTAGAGGGCCGGCGCCAGCAGCAACAAAAACACCCCAAGCAAAACCGAAAAACGGGAAGCGAAACGCATAAACAGGAAGGATATGAAATTGAGAAGGCGAAAGTAAGGGGTTTGACGCAGAGCCGCCCGGTTTGCAGGCCGCCCGTCTGTGGGCACACCCCGAATATATTTTTCCGCGAATATCCTCCCTAATGCCGCCAATGGCGTATGAGGCGCCAGTTTCCCTCTCACTCTTTTTTCATGACGACTGCCTTACCCCCTACCGCTACCCCCAGCCTCGCGCCGCCGCCGCCCCACTGGTTTCCGAAATTGCTGCTGGCCATCTACCTGATTGAGTTTGTGGCGCTGGGCATCAACCCGGCCGAGCGCGGCACCTGGTGGGCCGAAAACGTGCCGATTTTCCTGATTGTGCTAGCCCTGGCGGTGCTGTACGTGCGCGGCACGCGCTTCTCCAACCTGGCCTACGCCCTGATGAGCGTGTTGCTGTTCATGCACACCGTGGGCGGCCACTACACCTTCGAGAAAGTGCCGTTCGACTGGTTCAACAACCTGTTTGGCTTCAAGCGCAACATGTACGACCGGGTGGCGCACTTCTCGGTGGGCTTCTACGCCTACGCCATCATCGAGCTGACGGACAGTTACGGCACCATCCGCAACCGCACCATCAGCTACCTGTTTCCGCTGTGCGTCATCGGCACCGTGGCCATGGCCTACGAGCTGATTGAGTGGGTGTACGCCGAAGTGGCCGGCGGCAACGCCGGTGCCGCCTTCCTGGGCAGCCAGGGCGACATCTGGGATGCGCAGAAGGACATGCTGGCCGATACCAGCGGCGCCATTTTCGCGCTGATTCTGTACGCACTCTTTGGCCGGGGCCGCCGCGAGGCCGCCTAGCGCCTGCCGATACTTATTCAGCAAAAAGGCCTCGTTTCTGTGCAGAAACGAGGCCTTTTTTTTATGTAGTACAGATTCGTGAAAGCAGTGCCTACGCGTCTCTTTCGCGGCGGATTTCGTCGAGAATCTGCTGGCCGCCGCGGGCCAGTACGCTTTCGGCAATGCGAATTCCCAGCGCTTCGGCTTGGCTGGCGTCGGCGGTCTGGGCTTCTTCCAGCAGTTTGCCGCCATCGAGGCTGATGAGGCCGCCGTGCAAGTGCACCACAGCGCCATCGGAGCTGAGGGTGGCCAGCGCGAAGCTGGGGATGCTGCAGCCGCCTTCCATGGTGCGCAGGAAGGCCCGCTCGGCGGCCAGGCACACGTGGGTAGCCGGGTGGTCTAGGATGCGGTGCAGCTCGGTTTTGAGGGCCGGCTCCAGGGTGCGGGCGCACTCAATGGCCACGCTGCCCTGCCCGGTGGCGGGCACAAACTGCGTTTCGGGCAGCACGTGCCGGATCAGGTGGTCGTATTCCATGCGGTGCACGCCGGCGTAGGCCAGCACCAGCGCGTCGTACTGGCCTTCTTCGAGCTTGCGCAGGCGCGTCTGGAGGTTGCCACGGGCTTCGGCGGTGCTGGCGTTGGGCAAAAAACGGCGCAGCATAGCCTTGCGGCGAGTGCTGCTGGTGCCCAGCACGAGGCCCGGCTTGCGCAGATCCAGATCGGGCTGGAAGCTCACCACCACGTCGTTGACCTGCTCGCGCTCCATGAACGCCAGCAGCTCCAGGTCGTCGGGGATGGTGCTTTGCACGTCTTTGGCGCTGTGCACGGCAATATCGATGTGGCCGGTGCGCAAGCCCACTTCCAGCTCTTCGGTGAACACGCCTTTGGCCCCGATTTTATCCAGGGAGCGGTCCAGCACCACGTCGCCTTTGGTGGTGATGATGACGATTTCGGAAGCCAGGCCGGCCTGCTCCAGGCAAGCCGCTACGTGGTGGGCCTGCCACAGCGCCAGCTTGCTGCCCCGGGTGCCAATGCGAATGGGCTTTTTCAAGTAAGAATTCTGAATTAGAAAGTAAACGTGTAAGCTTGCGATGCGCAGCAGCTTTATGTCCGGTTCTGCGCCGACATTGACGCCGGCCCGTCGGCAGGTCTGGCAAAGGTACGGTGCGGCTGGTTTGGGCGGGTGGCTATAGCGGTTTTAGCGGCAGCTATACCTTTTTAGCAAACTGTATTTTCCGCCTCTATTCGCTCTAGGTGGCCATTTTCAGTAGCGTAGCCATCCGAAGCGACACATCCACGAACACCATGCGGGGGTTGGCGTTGCGCTCGATGTGGTAGTGCGCTTCGTTCAGCTCGCGGGTGATGGGGTCGGCGTTGAGGGGCGTGACGAAGCGGCTGAAGCCCTGCACAAACGGCTGCTCTTGCGTGGACAGGTGCGGCACCAGCTGCGGATCGAGGCCGAAGAGCAGCACCTTGCGCAGCAGCGTGAGGGCGTACTGCAGAAACTCCTTCTGGTTTTCGCGGCCTAGCTTCTGGAATTCGTCGCTCCGCTCCAGCATCTCGCTCACTTTGTTGCTGAAGCAGGTGCGCATCCAGCCCGCAAACAGCGCAAAGTAGTCGTGGTCGGTGGCGGCGGCGTGGTGGGCGGCCAGGGCGGCGCCGGGGTTGCCTTCCGCGAGCTGGGCCAGCTGCCGGGCCTTCACTTCGGGCACCTGGTGCTCGTCGCGCAGCCAGTTGGTGAGGTCCTGCTCGGAGAGCGGGCGCACCACCACGGGCTGCACCCGGCTGATGATGGTGGGCAGCAGCTGCTCGGGCGCGTGGCTGACCAGCAGAAACACCGTGGCCGCGGGCGGCTCTTCCAGCAGCTTGAGCACGGCGTTGGCCGCGGCCGGGTGCATCAGCTCGGGCTGCCAGATCACCACCAGCTTGTACTGCGCCTCAAAGGCCTTGAGGCTCACAAGCCGCAGCAGCTGCAGGCTTTCTTCCTTGGAAATGCTGCCCTGCTTGTTCTCGGCCCCGATGTGCTGCATCCAGTCGTTGAGGCCCTGGTAGGGGCTGTCGAGCACGAAGGTGCGCCAGTCGGCCATGAACTTGCTGCTGGTAGCGTCCTTGGCCACGGCCTTGGTGGTCGTGACGGGCACGATGAAGTTCAGGTCGGGATGGATGAGCTTGTCGATTTTCTGGCAGCTCGGGCACAGGCCGCAGGAATCGTCGGCGTCGGGCGTGCGGCTCTCGCAGTTCAGAAAAGCCGCGAAGGCCAGCGCCAGCGGCAGCGCCGCCGAGCCCTCGGCCCCGCGAAACAGCTGGGCGTGCGCCACGTGGTTTTGCTGCACGCTGCGCACGAGCAGCTGCTTCACCTGTTGCTGGCCAGGAATGTCGGAGAAACGCATGGAACTGGGGGGGGGCGCGGTGGGCTTGGTTGATTGGAACGGCGGCGGCCCGCATGGCACCATCGTGCGCCACGCGGGCCGGGCCTGACTACAGCTCCGTGCCGCCAACCGGCGCGGCGGGGGCAGTCCGCTCCCACACCCGGTCTTTCACGGTTTGCTCGTACACGTGGCGCATGATGTCCTGCTCCACCTGGTCGTAGGCCAGGCTGCGGCGGGCCATCACGCGCTCCGCAACCTCAGCCACTTTGGGCAGCCGGAAGGTTTCGAAGCCGGCGGCACCGCCCCAGCTGAAGCTTGGAATGAAAGTGCGCGGAAAGCCGGCCCCGAAGATGTTGGCGCCCACGCCCACCACCGTGCCGGTGTTGAACATGGTGTTGATGCCGCACTTGCTGTGGTCGCCCATCATCAGGCCGCAGAAAGTCTGGCCGGTGTTCACGAAGCGGCCCGCCGAGTGGCTCCAGATTTTGACGGGCGCGTAGTTGTTTTTGAGGTTGCTGGTGTTGGTGTCGGCGCCCAGGTTGCACCACTCGCCAATCACCGAGTTGCCGAGGTAGCCGTCGTGGCCTTTGTTGCTATAGCCGAGCAGGATGCTGTTGCCGACTTCGCCGCCCACCTTGCTGAACGGGCCCACGGTGTTGTCGCCGCGCATTTTGGCGCCGGCATTGATGTGGCTGCCTTCGCAGAGCGCCAGCGGCCCGCTGATGATGGCGCCTTCGTGCACCTGCGAGTTTTTGCCGAGGTAAATCGGGCCGTTTTCGGCGTTGAGAATGGCAGCGCGAATCTTCACACCGGGCTCGATGAACACGTTTTCCGGCGCGTACACAATGGTATGCGCGTCGCCGACGGGTGCCGACTCGCGGCCTTTGGTCAGCAGGTCGAAGTCGCGGCGGATTTCGGCGCCGTTGCGCAGAAACAGGTGCCACACTTCCCGGATAATGGTAATGGGCTCGACTACGTCGCGGGTTTTCTGGAAGCCTTCCTGAATCAGCTCGGCTACCTGGGTGGCATCGGCGAGGTGGGCCGCAACCAGCGTTTCGTCGCAGAACAGCGCCTCGCCGGCGGCCAGAGCCTGCACCTGCTGCACTAGCACGTCATCGGGGCAGATGGCGCCATTGATGACCAGCGCCGGGCCCGCAGTGGCGCCGGCTGGGTACTTGGCCTGCAGATACGGCTCGGTGAGGTAGCCCACGGGCTGCCCACCGAGCCGTATCTGCCACTTTTCGGCCAGCGTCAGGATGCCGCAGCGCAGCGCCGCCACCGGGCGCGTAAACGTGAAGGGCAGCAGATGGGGCCGGATGGCCGGATCGTCGAAGAGCAGAACGTGCATGGAAACTTAGTGCTTAGTGCCTGGTGCCTGGTGCTTGGCTTAAGCCAGCGTTCCAGGCGCAGCGAGTAACAAGCTGCAAAGGTGGGCAGAAAAGAAAAAACTCCTGCCAGGCGAGCCGGCAGGAGTTTTTAGAAAATCAGTTGTACGAAGCACCAGGCACTAAGCACCAGGCACTCAGAAAACTACTTCTTCTTGTAGCGGGTCATGAACTTCTCTACGCGGCCAGCCGTGTCGAGCAGAACGTTTTTGCCGGTGTAGAAGGGGTGCGACTCCGAGCTAACTTCCACTTTCACGACGGGATACGTCTTACCGTCTTCCATTGTGATGGTCTCGTTGGAGTTCATCGTCGAGCGGGTAACGAATTTGAAACCGCTGGAGCTGTCCTGGAATACCACTTCGCGGTACTCGGGGTGGATGTCTTTTTTCATGGTCGGAATACCGTTTGTGCCTAGTTGCCTGCCGATTTTGCGGAAGGGACTGCAAAAGTACATGTTACGCGCAACTTTCAAAAGCTTATCCGGCTCTTTTCTGCAATTCCGGTATCCGGCTGCCTCAGCTACCGGAATTTGTTTATTTTTGAAGCCCTGCCTTACCTATCTGTTATCAGCCTACCTATTACACTCTCCCCCATGCTTCCCCACAAAGCTACGCGGCTGTTGCTGCTGTTCCTGCTCCTGTGCACTACGCTGGCGATGGGTGCTACCATTACGCTCTTTCAGGCCGTATTTGACAGCAATAATGTGCGCGTGACCTGGGAAGTGGCCAGTGAAAGCGGCGTGCAGAGCTACGAGCTGTACCGCAAAACCAACGCCGACCCCGGCTTCAACCGCCTCACCACCCTCGCCCCCACCGGACAGGGCCGCTATCAGTACCTCGACACCGACGTGTACCGCGGCGCGCAGGGCGGCGGACCGTTCATCTACCGCCTGAACGTGCGCACCACCACCGGCGACCAGCAGTACACCAGCACCCTCGGCCAGACGCCCAGCGCCGTCCAGCGCTCCTGGGGCAGCATCAAGTCGATGTTTCGGTGAGTGGGTTAATAGTTGAATTGTTTAAAATTGCTTGTAGCCGGCTGGTCCGGCTTTTTTTGTGTTGTTTCTTTTTCCTTTGCGCCGGACCGTGGCCAGGTGTTCAGCCATCAAGCCATTTACCCATCAAACAATTAAGCCATTCCCCCCATGCGCCTTTGCTTTGCTTCCAATAATGCTCACAAGCTCGATGAAATCCGGCCGCTGCTGCCCGCCGGCACCGAGCTGCTGAGTCTGGCCGACATCGGCTGCCACGAGGAGCTGCCCGAAACCCACGACACGCTGGCCGGCAACGCCCGCCAGAAGGCCGAATACGTGTGGGAACACTATGGCGTGGCCTGCTTCGCCGACGACACGGGGCTGGAGGTAACGGCGCTGGGCGGCGCGCCCGGCGTGTACTCGGCGCGTTATGCCGGGCCCCAGCGCTCGGCCGAAGACAACGTGCAGAAGCTGCTGACGGAGCTGCGCAGCCACGCCGACCGCTCGGCCCGGTTCCGGACAGTGGTGGCGCTTGTGCTGCCCGGCGGCGTGGTGCACGAGTTTGAAGGTGCCGTGGAAGGCCGCATTACCGAGCAGCTCAGCGGCACCGGTGGCTTCGGCTACGACCCGGTGTTCCAGCCCACCGAGGGCGACGGCCGCACGTTTGCCGAAATGACCACCACCGAGAAAAACCAGATTAGCCACCGGGCGCGGGCCGTGGCCGGCCTGGTGGCGTTTTTGAACAAGGGAACAGGTGGCAAGTGACAGGTAACAGGTGCTGAAAAGCGCTACGTGTTGCCGTATACTCTTCACTGGCATCTGTCGCTTGTCACCATTTACTTACCACTTACCTCATCACCTCATCACCTAATTTCTTACTTTTGCAGGGTTGGCCCTGCCAGTACGGGCCGTTTTCCCACACCATGCAACATCCTTTCATCGTCGGTATCACGGGCGGCAGCGCCTCCGGCAAGACCACCTTCCTGCGCCGGCTGCTGGCTTCGTTTCCCGAAGAAGAAATTTGCCTGATTTCGCAGGACAACTACTACCACCCGCGCGAAAACCAGTCGGTGGATGCCCAGGGCGTTACCAACTTCGACCTGCCATCCAGCATCGACTCGGCCGCTTACGCCGCCGACGTGCTGCGCATCAGCCAGGGCCTGGAGGTGCGCCGCCCCGAGTACACGTTCAACAACCCCGGCGTGGTGCCGCAGGAGCTGGTGTTCAAGCCGGCTCCTATTGTAGTAGTGGAAGGCATCTTCGTGTTCTACTTCGAGGAAGTGGCCAAGCTGCTCGACCTGAAGGTCTACATTGATGCGCGGGAGCATGTGAAGCTGCAGCGCCGCATCGTGCGCGACCGGGACGAGCGCGGCTACGACCTGGAGGACGTGCTCTACCGCTACACCAACCACGTGGCGCCCACCTACGAGAAATACATCAAGCCCTTCAAGCAGGACGCCGACATCGTGATTCCCAACAACCGGCACTTCGACCGGGGCCTGGATGTGCTGGTGTCGTTCCTGAAAAGCAAAGCCGCCATCAACGGCTAACGCCCTTCCGGCCTGACATAGCCTGACATAGAAGAGCCCTGCCACACGGCAGGGCTCTTTTTTTGGCGCCCCAGGATGCCGGCCTGCCTGAATACCCGGCGGCCGTTGCCTCGCCCGGCCGGTTTGGCTATATTTGTAGCTCTTAGGTTTTTCATGCTCCCCTTTTTCTCCCACTTTTTGCCCCGCGTGCGTTTTGCGCTGCTCACAGCCACCGTGCTGTTTGTGCTGTCGCTGAACCACCAGGCCGTGGCCACCTTCCGGGTGCCGGCCGGCAAAACCACGCGCATCGGGCAGCCGCTGCGCGTGTCGGTGGTGAAGCAGAAAGTAACGCTGGAAGCCACCGGCCCTTTGGTGCTGCACACGGCGCCCGAGCTGGCCGCGTGGCTGCCCTGGCCCGCTCCGCAAAGCTGGCTGCCGGCCGTGCGCCGGGCGCTGGCCGTGCCGCGCCCCCTGGCGGGCATCCGGCCGGCGGCCGTGTTCCGTGCCCGCCTTTTGGTGGCGTCGCTTTCGCCGCAGGCTCCCTAGCGGCGACGCTGATAGGTTGGTGAGCGGTGGTGCTGTGTTCCCGGAGCTGATGCGGGCCAGCCATACCGCAAGCGCATCCGTGCTTTGCCGGCAGTTGCCGGACATTTCCTCGCCACCTATAGCCACAGCAGACTCCGGGCACATCAGCACATCCAGAAGCAGCTCATCAATTCATTAAACATGCGTAATAAAGGACTCATCATTGCGCTGACCATCATTGTGTCGGCGCTGTGTATCTACTTTCTGACCTTCACGTTCATTTCGCGGCGGGTGCAGAACGACGCCGTGGTGTATGCCACCAAAGGCGGCCAGGTTGACCAGAAACTGCGCCAGCGCTACCTCGACTCGGTGTGGCGCGCGCCCGTAACCAGCCTGCTCGGCGTTGACTATACCTACCGCGACGTGCGCTCGTCGGAGCTGGGCCTCGGCCTTGACCTGAAAGGCGGCATGCACGTGACGCTGGAAGTGTCGCCGGTGGAGATTGTGCGCGCCATGAGCGGCAACTCCAAAGACCCCAAGTTCAACCAGGCCATGGAGCAGGCGCAGGAAGCCCAGAAGGCCAACCCTTCGACGCCGTTCACGACCCTCTTCGCGCAGGCGTACCAGACGGCCGCTCCCGGCCAGAACCTGGCCCGCATCTTCGCTAACACCACCAACAAGAGCCGCGGCATCGACATCAACTCGACTAACGAGAAGGTAATCGGTGCCATCAACAAGGAAGTGGAAGAAGCCATTGACCGCTCGTTCAACATCCTGCGGACCCGTATCGACAAGTTCGGCACCAGCCAGCCCAGCATTCAGCGCGTGAAAGGCACGGGCCGCATTCAGGTGGAGCTGCCCGGCGTGGATAACCCCGACCGTGTGCGCAAACTGCTGCAAGGCCAGGCCAAGCTGGAGTTCTGGGAAGTATGGCGCCAGGATGAGTTCGGCCCCTACCTGCAGCAACTCGACCAGGCTCTGATTGCCAAAGAGAAAACCGCTACCACCGCCAAGCCCGCCACCGTAGCCGCCGCCACCGATACTGCTACGGCCGCCGCCACCGGCGACTCGACCTCGCTGGCCAGCCAGCTGGCCAAGAAAAACGCCGCTACGGCCGCTAAGACCGATACCGCCGCCACGGCGCAGCAGGGTTCGGTACTGGCCCGCCTGTTCACGATGCCGGTGCCCGGCCAACTGGGCGTAAACGTGCAGGACACGGCCCGCATGAACACCATCCTGCGTTCCGACGAAGCCCGCGCCATTCTGCCGCCTAACCTGACGTTCCTGTGGAGCGTGAAGCCGGAGACCATCGAAGGCAAGGAATACCTGAAGCTGAACGCCATCCGCAAGCAGCCCGGCACAGAGGCTCCGCTGGGTGGTGAAGTGGTGGCTGATGCCCGCCAGGACTACGACCAGGGCGGCCGCCCCGAAGTGAGCATGGCCATGAACCCCTCGGGCGCCAAGAAATGGCAGAAACTGACCGGCGCCAACATCGGCCGTCAGGTGGGTATCGTGCTCGACGACTACGTGTACTCGGACCCAGTGGTGCAGTCGGAAATTGCCGGTGGCAACACCAGCATTTCGGGCAACTTCTCCATCGAAGAAGCCCAGGACCTTTCCAACGTACTGAAAGCTGGTAAGCTGCCCGCCCCGACGCGCATCGTGGAAGAAGCCGTAGTAGGTCCGTCGCTGGGCCAGGAGGCTATCAACCAGGGTCTTTACTCGTCGCTGGCCGGTCTGATCATCATCATGGCCTTCATGGCACTGTACTACGGCCGCGCCGGTCTGGTGGCCGATGCTGCCCTGCTGTTCAACGGCTTCCTGATTCTGGGCGTACTGGCCCAGTTCTCCTTCGCCCTTACGCTGCCCGGCATTGCCGGTCTGATCCTGGTGTTTGCCTCGTCGGTGGATGCCAACGTACTGATCTTCGAACGGATCCGGGAAGAGTTGGACCACGGCCTGAGCCTGCACGACGCCATCAACAAAGGTTACTCGCGCGCTTTCTCGGCCATTTTCGACTCCAACGTTACTACGCTCATCATCGCCCTGATTCTGTTCATCTTCGGTACGGGTCCGGTGCAGAACTTCGCCGTAACGCTGCTCATCGGTATTTTCACCTCGTTCCTGTCGGCCGTGTTCATCTCGCGCCTCATCATCGAGTGGCTGGTGAAAGGCAAGGAGAAGAGCAGCATGACCTTCTCGACCTTCCTGTCGCGCAAGCTGTTCAAGGGTGTCAACTTCGACATCGTGGGCAAGCGCAAGTGGGCCTACGCCTTCTCGACCATCGTTATTGTAGTAGGCTTCGTGCTGATGGCCATTCAGGGCGGCCCGAACCTGGGCGTTGACTTCCGCGGCGGCCGTGCCTACGTGGTGGACTTCAATAAGGACATGGACGCTTCCAAGGTGCACGACGCCCTGGTGGAGCGGGCTTTCCAGGGGGCTGGTACAGAGGTAAAAACCTTCGGCGCCCCAAACCGTCTGCGCATCACCACCGGCTACCTGGCCGATGACGAATCGGTAGTTGCCGACAAAAAAGTGGAAGCTGCCATGGTTTCGGAGCTCACCAAAGACTTCGCCGCCGATGCCCCGGTTATTAAGTCGACCTCGAAAGTAGGTGCCACCATCGCCGACGACATCAAGCGTACTTCGGTCCTGAGCCTGGGCCTGACGCTGCTCGGCATCTTCATCTACGTACTGTTCCGCTTCGAGAAGTGGCAGTACTCGATGGCCGCCGTAGTGGCGCTCTTCCACGATGCGCTGCTGGTAATTGCCTGCTACCCGATTGCCCGTCTGTTCGGCCTCAACTACGAGATGGACCAGATTTTCGTGGCCGCCGTGCTTACCGTAATCGGCTTCTCGATGAACGACACCGTGGTTATTTACGACCGGATCCGCGAGTACCTGCGGGAAAACCCGAAGCTGACGTTTGCGCAGGTAGCCAACCCGGCCCTGAACTCCACGTTCTCGCGTACCATGATTACGTTCACCACGGTATTCCTGGTGGTGGCCGTACTCTACATCTTCGGGGGTGAAACGCTACGCTCGTTCTCGTTTGCCATGCTCGTGGGCATGATCTTCGGTACGTACTCGTCGCTGTTCATTGCCACGCCGATCATCCTCGACACCTACGGCCGCAAAGAGGCCCGTGAGCGGGGCACCGATATGTCGACGCACATCGGCGACGGCACCGACGCCCCGAAACTCTCGACGGCGCAGGTATAAGCCACCGGGAGCACGCAGTGCGTGCCCCATGCCACTTCCCATTTGCTTGAAAAGTCCGGCCCTCTGGCCGGACTTTTTTTGTGTAAATTCCTGAAGCTCAGGCAACCTTTCCAAGAGGCCGGCCGAGTGGGCTGGTGTACTTCCTCTCTCTGCCGTGGCTCGTCCTGACCTGGATTCTGCGCTACTTATGCCCCTGCTGGCAGGCTGCCAGCGGCAGGAGCGCAGCTGCCAGCGCCAGCTATACGTGCAATACTACGGCTACGCGCTGAGCGTGTGCCTGCGCTACCTGCACGACCGGGACACTGCCCTGGAAGCCGTAAATGACGGCTTCCTCAAGATTTTCCAGGAGCTGCCGCGCTTCGATGCTGCCCGCTACCCCGACCTGGCCGGCTCCTGGCGCGGCTGGATGCGGCGCATCCTAGTGCGCACGGCCATCGACCGGTTTCGGGCCGGCATGCGCCACGCTTTCCAGACCGACCTGGAAACCGTAGCGCCCTTCTACCCCGACGACAGCCACTCCCCGCTCGATACCCTCTCCTTTGAGGAGCTGCTGGCCGTGGTAGGGCAGCTGACACCGGCTTACCGGGCCGTGTTCAATATGTTCGCCATCGATGGCTACTCCCACGAGGAAATAGCCGAGCAGCTGGGCATTTCGGTGGGCGCGTCTAAATCCAATCTGTCAAAGGCGCGGGCCCACCTGCGTGCCTCGCTCAAAAGAAGCCACCACCATGCGTACGCCACTCATGTCGGATGAAGAGCTGGACGCGCTGGCCCGGCGCAGCGCCGCGGCGTACCCCGACGAGCTGCCGCTTGGTGCGTGGCAGCAGCTGGAAAACCAGCTGGTTGCCGCCGCCCAGCAGCGGCAGGTGCAGCAGCAGGTCCGGCATCGGGTAGCCGAGCTTTTTTTGCTGGAAATACTGCTGCTAGGCTTTCTGATGATCGGCTGGCAAAGCCAGCAGCTGCTGCAAAAACGGCGTCCGGCGCGGCCGGAACCTCTGGCTGCAATACCAGCCTCCGTGCCGGTTTCTGTGCTGGGTAAGCAGCAGGCGAAATCTGTGGCCCGGCGCTCCGGCCGCTTGGAGCCAGTTGCCGCGGCAGTTTCCCGGTTGCCGGCAGCAGCGGCGGAAATGCTTGGCCGCAATAGCCATTCTGCCCTGGCTCTGCCCCGCGCAGCTTCTGCCGGCCAGCCACAGCAGCCTGCCACACGCCGGCAGTTGCCGTTGCAATATCTGGCAGCCGGCCGGCCGTATAGTATGACTTGGCAGGCCACCAAGCGGGAGGATCAACCCAGTAGCCAGGCCGGGGCGCGGCAACCTACGACGGTGGCAGAGCCTGCGGTTACTGTGCTTTCTGACTCACCGACCGCGACACAAGCTACCCCACTAATAGCCGCACAGGACTCCGGCCGGATGCAGCCGGTGGCGGCCTTGCCACCCGCTTCCGCTGTTGCGGCCGATTCCATCCAGCCTCGTTCTATCACGGCGAAACCTGTGTACCGGCTGCTACTGGGGGTGGCAGTAGCTCCGGAGCTGGCGGCCGTCAGGCCCCGGCAGCTGGCCGGGCCCAGCCTGACGGCCGGGCTGGTGGCCGAGTACCGGCTGACGCCGCGCTGGCGGGTGCGTAGCGGCGTGCTGTATAGCATGAAACGATACGAGGCCCGGGGCTCCGACTACCGCCCCCCCGCCTCCTACTGGACCTGGCGCATCCCCGTTGACCGAATAGAGGCCGACTGCCGCATCGTGGAGATTCCGCTGGATGTGCGCTACGAAGTGCGGCCCCAACCCACGTACTCGCTGTTTGCCAGCGCCGGCCTTTCGTCATTCCTTATGCGCAACGAGCAATACACTTACGACTACAGCCTCAACGGGCAGTATCTGGAGCGCACCTGGAGTTTGGCGCGCGGCAGCAACCATGTGCTGAGCGTGCTCAATCTGTCGGTAGGCTGTGAGCGGGCACTGGGCGGGCGCTGGGCAGCGCAGGCCGAGCCGTTTGTGAAGCTGCCGCTGGGAGGCGTGGGCTTTGGGCGCATTCAGCTGCGGAGCGCCGGCCTGGCAGTGGGCCTCAAGTATGGGCTGCTGGCCGCCCGGCCCTGAAGCGGAGCGCAACTGACCATCATCGAACTACACGAATAGCGGCCCACCAAGGGCCTGCTGAAACGTCTTTGCCGCAACTGCCCCGTCGGCTGGCCTAGCCAGCGGCTCCTCTCTTCCGGTCTTTCTTTTCCTCCCGACAACGATGAAAACCAAGCAACCCGTGCGCGCTGCTCTGCCGGGGCGGTGGCTGATGCTGGGGCTTCTGGTGCTGGCGGCCTGCGCCTCCGAAAACACCGAAGACCTGCTCGGCAACGTCCCGCCCACCCCCGCCTGCGACCCGGCGGCCAATACCTACGCGGCCGTGGTAGCCCCGCTGTTGCAGCAGCGCTGTGTGGTCTGCCACAACAACGTCGCGCGGGAAGGCAATGTCAGCCTGGAAACCCATGCCCAGGTGCAGGCCGTGGCCCGCAACGGCCTGCTGGTGGGGGTGGTGAGCCACGCGCCCGGCTACAAGACCATGCCGCAGGGTGGCCCCAAGCTCAGCGACTGTGAAATCGACCATATCCGGCGCTGGGTGGATGCCGGAGCCCTCAACAACTAACGCACCTCCTGCTCATGCCAAACTGCCTGCCAAGTATTGCCGGTCGTTGGGGGCCGGCGCTCCTGCTGTTTCTGGGGCTGCTGCCGCACCTGGCTGCCGGCCAGGCCCGCTTCCAGACGCGGACTGGCCTGCTGTCCTTCTTTTCGGCCAGCCCACTCGAAGACATTGAGGCCCGCTCGCAGCAAACCGCAGCCGTGCTCGACCTGAACACCCGGCAGGTAGCCTTTTCGCTTCCGGTGAAGTCGTTTCAGTTTCGGCGCACCCTGATGCAGGAGCACTTCAATGAAAACTACCTGGAATCGGACCGCTACCCGCGGGCCACGTTTGCGGGCCGCCTGCTGGCGCTGGACGAGGAAGCCCTCCGGGCCGGCGGCGCCCGGCCCGTGACGGCTGAAGGCGACCTTACCATCCACGGAGTAACGCGGCATGTGCAGGTGCCCGGTACGCTGGAGCTGCAAAACGGCCGCCTACGGGTGCTGGCCACCTTCAATGTAGCCCCGGCCGACTACCAGATTGACATTCCGGCGCTGGTGCGCGACCATATTGCCAAGGTGGTGCAGGTTCGCCTGGACCTGAGCTGCGAGGCCGTAGCGGCCACGGCCGGAGCGCCGGTTCCTTCGGCCCGTCCCTGATTTGCTCCTCTGTCTGCTGTTGCGCTTATGCCACTCCTCTCCCGCTTCTGCTTTTGCCTGGGCTGGCTGCTGCTGGCCGGCTGGCTGCCCGCCACCCACCTGCAGGCCCAGAATACCCCGCCCCCACCTGACCTGCTCGGCGACCTGGAGCGCCAAACCACCGACACGCTGCGGCGCGAGCTGGTGGCGGCCACGTTTAAGGGCACACGCATCATCAACGGGCACTCGGTGGAAACGCCGGGCGGCGGCACACTGGTGTTCCTGATTTCGCACCGGTTCGGCACGCTCAACAGCGGGGCTTACAACTTCTTCGGCCTCGACCAAGCCACCATCCGGCTGGGGCTGGAATACGGCGCCACCGACCGCCTGACGGTGGGCATCGGCCGCAGTTCGCTGGACAAAACCTACGATGGTTTCCTGAAATACCGGGCGCTGCGCCAAACCACCGGCTTGCACGCCATGCCGGTCAGTGTCACGCTGTTTGGTAGCTCGGCCCTCACCTCCTTGCGCTACTTCGATGGCCTCGACCACACGCTGCCGCGCCGACTCACTTACACGGTGCAGGCGCTGGTGGCGCGCCGGTTCAGCCCCAGCCTGTCGGTGCAGTTGAGCCCCACCGTGGTGCACCGCAACCTGGTAGACACGCGCCAGCAGCACAACGATGTGTACGCGCTGGGCATGTCGGGCCGCCAAAAGCTCAGCAAGCGCACCGCCCTGATGCTGGAATACTACTACCGCCTGCCCACGTCCGCCGACCCCAGCACCCGCAACGCGCTGGCCGCGGGCTTCGATATCGAAACCGGCGGGCACGTGTTCCAGCTACACGTTACGAACTCGCAAGGCATGATTGAGCGGCATTTCCTGACCCAGACCACCGGCAACTTCTTCGACGGCGACATTTACTTCGGCTTCAACGTGGCCCGCAACTTCACGCTCAAACCCCGTCTGTAGCGGGGTATGGCTCCCCAGTCCTGCTCGGAGAGGAAGCCAGGACTGCCCGACGGCTCCGTTGCGCCGCTCGTGGGGCCCGGTCAGGGTGCAGACGTCCTGACCGGGCTGGAGGCAGCCATTTATCAACGCAAAAGCCCCGAACCAACCGGCTCGGGGCTTTTGATTTCTTCAGGTTGAAGCAGCTTAGTGCTGGGCCGTAATACCTTCGGCTACTACCTCTTTCACCTCGGGCACCATGCGCTTGAGCAGGTTCTCGATACCCGACTTCAGCGTGACGGTGGCCGAAGGGCAGCCCGAGCACGAACCCTGCAGGTTCACGGTCACGATGCCTTCGTGGTAGCTTTTGAAAGTGATGTTGCCACCATCCTGCTCCACGGCGGGGCGCACGTAGTTATCGAGCAGGTCGATGATTTTCTGGCTGGTCTGCTGGTCGGCTTCCGACGAGTTGGCCGAGCCGCTGGCGGCGGCCTGCTGGGCGGCTTTCTGCTCGGCAGCGGGGTCGACGGTGAAGATCGGGCCGCTGGCTTCCACGTACGACTTCAGGAAGGTGCGCAGCTCGGGAATGAGCTGGGCCCACTGGTGGTCGGTGGTTTTGGTGACCGTAACGAAGTTCTGGGCGATGAACACGCGGCCCACATAATCGAAGTTGAAAAGCTCCTGGGCCAGCGGCGAGTTGGCCGCGGCTTCGAGGTTGGGGTAGTCCACGCTTACGCCATCAGCCAGCAGCTGGGCGTTGAGCACGAACTTCATGGATTCGGGATTGGGCGAGGCTTCGGCGTAGATGGAAACCGGGCCGGCGGGGGCAGTGAGTTGTTCAGCCATGTTTGAAAGACTTGGAGACAAGCGGGAGAAAGTCGGCCGAATCTGTTCGGCCTGACACGTAAAACCGCGCGGGGCGGCAATAGTTGCAAAGGTAGCTAGGAAATGGAGGATGTGGGCTGTGGGCCTCCGTCAGCGTCAGGCGCCGGGAGCGGCCGGCGCGCTGCGCAACAGCAGGAAGCCCACGGTGCCCGATATAAAGGAGGCGCTCAAAATGGCCACTTTGGCCACCGGCTCGCCGGCCGAATGCTCGCCCAGCGCCAGCAGCGTAATAAACAACGACATCGTGAAGCCAATGCCACCCAGCACGCCGGCGCCCCACAGGTGCCGCCACGTAACGCCGGCCGGCAGCGAGGCCCAGCCTAGCCGCACGCTCAGCCACGACAGCGCCCCGATTCCTAGCGGCTTGCCCACCACCAGCCCCAGCAGAATGCCCAGCCCCAGCGGCGAAAGCAGCTGCCCGAACACACCGGCATCAATGATGAGGCTGGTGTTGGCGAAGGCAAACAGCGGAATGATGCCAAACGCCACCACCGAGTGCAGGCGCTGCTCCAGCTTCTGGGCCGGCGAGCTGATGGCGTCCGAGAGGTACTCCAGCTCCTCGCTGATGATGCGCGGATTGGCCTCGGCCCCGTGCACCTCGTGCTGCAGCATGCCCAGCCGGTCGTTCAGCATCAGCAGGATTTCGGGGCGCCCCTTCCCAATGCGGGCCGGAATGGCCAGCGCCAGCAGCACGCCCGCCAGCGTGGCATGAATGCCCGACTGGTGCATGAAAAACCAGAGCAGCACGCCCAGCGGCAGGTAAATAGCCAGACTGCGCGCGCCCAGGAAATTCAGATTCAGCAACAGTGCCCACGTGCCCAGCGCCAGCAGCAGGTAGGTCAGGTCGAGGTTGGTGGTGTAGAAGCCGGCAATAACCAGCACCGCGCCCAAATCATCGACGATGGCCAGAGCCGTGAGGAACACCTTGAGGCCCAGCGGCACGCGCGGCCCCAGCAGTTGCAGCACGGCCAGCGCAAAGGCAATATCGGTGGCCATCGGGATGCCCCAGCCGTTCTGGGTGGGCAGGCCGCGGTTTACCAGGAAGTAGAGCAGCGCCGGCAGCAGCATGCCGCCCAGCGCCCCCGCAATCGGCAGGGCCGCCTGCCGCCATTCGGATAGCTCGCCTTCCATCACCTCGCGCTTGATTTCCAGCCCCACAATCAGGAAAAACACGCTCATCAGCCCGTCGTTGATCCAGTGCGCCAAGCTCATGTCGAGTACCACACCGTTGAGCGAGAGTTTCAGGTGCTTTTCCCAGATCTGCGGAAAGTAGGCGGCCGGTCCCCAGCTGGTATTGGCCAGCAGCAACGCCAGCACGGCGCTGGCCATCAGCATGATGCCGCCGGCAGCTTCGCGCCGAAAAAACTCCGTAAAAGGCCGCACCAGCGGACGCACAAGTTGAGGAACAGCCATAGGCAATGAGCAATGCAAAAGCTTCCGAAGCGGCCAAAAATGACTGCGCCGGCAATGCAGGAAAATACCGAGCCCGGTTGCGGCTTCAGCGTGGATTGCAACCGGGCCCTTAAATATCGTTGAGTATAACAGCTGTTACCTACACCCGGTTGGCGCGGGCGCGCAGCAGCATATCGGCCAGCACGAGGCTGGACATGGCATCCACGATGGGCACGGCGCGGGGCAGCACGCAGGGGTCGTGGCGGCCGCGGCCGGCCAGGCTGATGGCCTCGCCCTGGTCGTTGATGGTGGCCTGGGGCTGCAGAATGGTGGCCACGGGCTTGAAGGCTACGCGGAAGTAGATATCCTGCCCGTTGGAGATGCCGCCCTGAATTCCGCCCGAATGGTTGGTGCGGGTCCGCACCTGGCCGGTTTCGTCGGTGTAGAACGGGTCGTTGTGCTCGGAGCCGAACAGCAGCGTGCCGGCAAAGCCGGAGCCGTACTCGAAGCCCTTTACGGCGTTGATGCCCAGCATAGCACGGCCCAGCTCGGAATGCAGCTTGTCGAACACCGGCTCGCCGAGGCCGGCCGGCACGCCCGTCAGCACGCCCGTCACGAGGCCGCCTACCGTGTCGTGCCGGTCGCGGGTCTGGCGGATCAGCTCGGTCATGCGCTCGGCGGTTTCGGGGTGTGGGCAGCGCACCGGGTTGGAGTCGATGAGGCTCAGGTCCAGCTGCTCGTAGCCCACCGGCACGGCCACCGCCCCCACCTGCGACACGTAGCTCTGCACCCGAATGCCGTGCTGATTCAGAAACTGCTGCGCCACGGCCCCGGCGGCCACGCGGGCGGCCGTTTCGCGGGCCGAGCTGCGGCCGCCACCGCGGTAGTCGCGCCGGCCGTACTTCTGGTCGTAGGTGTAGTCGGCGTGCGAAGGGCGGTAGGCGTGCTCGATGTGCGAGTAATCGTGGCTGGCCTGGTCCTGGTTGCGGATGTAGAGGCTGATAGGCGTGCCCGTGGTCTGCCCCTGGAAAATGCCCGACTGCACTTCCACCCGGTCGGCTTCCTGGCGCGGGGTGGTCAGGTCGCTCTGGCCGGGGCGGCGCCGGTCCAGCGCCGCCTGAATGTCGTCGGTAGCCACCGCCAGCCCGGCCGGACAGCCATCAATCACCACCCCAATGCCCGGCCCGTGCGATTCTCCAAACGTGGTAATGCGAAACAGTGAGCCGAAAGAATTCATATGGTTTGGGGTGATGAGGTGAATCGTGATGAGGTGATGGGGTGATGGGGTGACAGGTGACAGGTGACAAAGGTAGCTGTCATGCTGAGCCCGCACAGTACGTCAGCACGCATGAACAGAAAGGTTGACAGGATTTCTGGCGTGACAAGAAGTTCCAAAGGTTCAGAATCAACTTTCACCTCATACCACCTGTCACCTGTCACTTCATCACCTCATCACCTCTTAGCCTGCCACCAGCCCCAGCTGGCCACCACCAGCAACCCGGCCAGGATGTAGGTGGCGTAGCGGCGCACGTCGCGGTAGGCGTCCAGCGGCTGCAGGCGGTTGCTTGCCTCGAAGAGCACGGCCTGGTAATATGGGTCGTCGGTGCGGGCGCGGAAGGGCAGCTCAGTTCGGACTGCGCCGCGCACGGTGGGCCGCAGCTCCGGCTGCAGCGTATCGTAGCGGCCGGTTTCGGGGTCGAAATACACCAGCTGCAGCAGGCTGTCCAGCGGCAGCACACCCGGCTGGCGCGCCACCAGCCGGTAGCGGAACACCTTGCGCCCCCCTACCCGACCGGCCTGCCGGGTCAGCTCCTGCTGCACGTCGGGGCCGTACACTTCCAGGCCGGTCCGGGGCTGCACCACCGGCGCATTGAGGGCGGCCAGGTTGCCTTCGCCTTCCACCCCAAACGTGTAGGTGAAGGCCTGCCCGGTCCGGAACGCAGTCCGGTCGATGGCCTCGCGCAGTTGGTAGCTGCCCACCGCCACCTGGTCGCGCAGCGGGTGCGGCGGCAGCGGCTTCACGGCAATGGTGCGGGCGGCGGTGCGGTAGGTTTTGTAGCCTTCCATCCGGTTATCGAGGCCCTCAGCCGGCTTTTTGGCCAGGCGGTACTTCACCATCTGCAGCGCTACTTCTCCAAAAATCAGCGGCTCGCTGTTCAGCGGATAATACTCGGCTTCGTAGAGCCGATAGCGCAGAAACGGCTTGCCGCCCATCGTCACCGGCTCCGGCACAATCTCCTGCTCGTTGAACGACTCCTCCCAGGCCGTGCGCTGCCGGAGCTGGCGCAGAATGCCCGGCAGCTGTCCCGGAAAGTTGTAGAAATCCAGCAGCCCCTGGTCAGAAGGCGTGAGGTAGAAGTACAGCCCCACGTGCACGCCCTCGCCTACGTAGACGCTGGTTTTGTCGGGCACCAGGGCCAGAAAGGCGTTGTCTTTGGGCTCCACGTACTCCTGCGGCTTGGGCTTGCCAAACAGCAGATCCATTAAGCCGATGCCCTGCGGCGCGCTGCCGGCGGGTGGCGGGGCCGTGGCGGCCGTTGGGGCTGGGCCCACCGTGAGCGTGGCGCCGGCCGAACGCGCCACCTGCCCGTTCACAGTCATCGAAAACGGCCTGATGGTGTACTCGCCCTCGGCGTAGGCGGCGTAGCGCTGCGTGATGGTCAGCTCGGTGGTGGTGCGGCCCTCCACAATGCGCGTGGTGGTGGTGCTGGACTTGCCGCTTTTCTTGAAACCCTCTAGGTCGGGGAAGGCCGAATACCGCTCCAGCGGCGCTCCACTCAGCCTAAAGCTGATGGTGAAGTATTCCGTCACCGGAAAAGTGGCGCGGCCCAGCTCCAGCTCCACCCGGGTTGCTGACGTGGTAGCGGGCGGGCGTACAGGCTGTTGAGCTTGGCTCCGCGGTCCGGCAACAACACACAATACCAAGAGCATCCAGCCCAGAAACCGCATCATAGGAGTAGCATGAGCTTCAAAATTACGCCAAAAAGGCTGCATCGTGCTAATGAGCTGATTCTCTCCCTTTTCACAGCTGGCTATCAGCCTATTCCTGTATTTTTTCTGTACTAGCCTTCATCCATTAGGTACAAAATTATGGCTTCAGACAATCCCTGCTCCGAGAGCCCCCGTAAGTGCTGTCAAATACCCACCCCTCCTTTATTTCCTCTTTTAGTAAAAAGCGGCTTTGCAGGCTGGCAGGTATTCTATTGCCGAAACCTTTCCTTACTAAATCTTCTACCCCCATGTCCAACAACCTCAAAAAAGGTGGCGAAGAGGCTGATTTCACTAAGCCGCTTCACGTTCCGATTCAGCGCCGTTCGTTCTTCATGTATGCTGGTGCCACTGCTGGTGCTACCGCCCTGCTGCTTTCGGGCTGCGACGATGATGATGACAACTCTACCACCCCCGCTGGCACGGTAAGCCTGGGTTCGGGCGACGTGGGTGTACTGAACTACGCTTATGCGCTGGAGCAGTTGGAAGCCGCTTTCTATGCCCAAGTAGTAGCTAATTTCTACACCGGCGTCACGGCCGATGAGCGCACAGCTTTGACGGCCATTGCCAAGCATGAAGCCATTCACCGTGACTTCCTGAAAGCGGCCATTCCAGCAGCCAGCGTAATCCCAGCCCTGACCCCTGACTTCAGCAAGGTTACTTTCTCTGACCGCACGTCGGTTCTGAGCACGGCTAAAACGTTCGAAGACCTGGGTGTAGCTGCCTACAACGGTGCCGGCTCCCTCATCAAGTCCGACGACTACCTGCTGCTGGCTGGCAAAATTGTTTCGGTAGAAGCTCGCCACGCAGCCGCTATCCGCGACATGATCAGCAACGGCACGTTTGCTGACAGCACGGCCGTAGACGCCAACGGCCTCGATGGTGCCATGACTGTGGCCCAGGTACTGGCCGCCGCACAGCCTTTCATCAAGGAAAAGCTCAACGGCGACAACGTCGGCAAATAACCTTCTCTCCCTTACTTCTGACTTTCGAACCGTATGAACCTGTTTCAAATCATTTCCGAGATAGAGAAGGTAGATCCTGAAATTGTGGATCGCCTCACCCATCGCCGCAGCGCCCTTACCTTGCTCGGCGACATCAGCAAGAAATTTGCGCTGGCTGCGGCGCCTATCGCCATCGGCTCGGCCTTCAACAAGGCCATGGGCCAGCAGACGCTGAACTCTGTCAATGACGTGTTCAACTTCGCGCTGCTGCTCGAGTACCTGGAAGAAGACTTCTATGTGCAGGCTTTGGCAGCACCAACTCTGGCTGCTACGCTCACCAACGGTAGCGCTGCCCGCAACGCCATCCAGACCATCAAGAACCACGAAACGGCCCACGTAACGCTGCTGAAGACCGCTCTTGGTTCTAATGCCAACCCACGTCCGGCCAGCTTCAACTTCGGTGCTGCCTTCGCTACCTACGCCTCGTTCCTGACGTTCGCTCAGGCCTTCGAAGACACCGGTGTACGCGCCTACAAAGGCCAGGCTACCAAAATCAAAGCAGCCGGTAACCCCAACAACTACCTGCAGACCGCGCTGCAGATTCACTCGGTAGAAGCTCGTCACGCTTCGCACATCCGAGTAATGCGCCGCGCCGCTGCTGCCGGTGGCATCAACCAGTTGGGCTGGATCACCAACGCTGAAGCCAACGGCGCTCCGGCTGCTGTATATGGTGCCGGCAACCCCGCTACCACGTTCCCAGCAGAGAGCAACTTGGTGCAGGCCGGTCTCACGCTGACCTCGGTAGGTGGCAACACCTACACAGCCGCTGAAGTGAGCGAAGCCTTCGACGAAGGTCTTGACAACACGACGGTAGTAGCTATTGCCCGTTCGGCCGCTACATTCTAAGCTGCTTAGCCTATCATAAAAAAAGGGCGCCCTACAACGGGGCGCCCTTTTTTGTGCAACCATTTTTCGCGTTAGAGCATCCCAGCATAACAGGCTATCTTTGTTGAGTTGGAACCGAGCTGTTTTCTGTTCTGGTACCGCCCAACCTTTTCTTATGCACACTCCTTCTTCTCCGGCGCGGATGCTTGCCCGCCGCTCCTTCTTTCGTGTAGCCGGGGCCGGTGCGGCAGTTTCGGCACTTGTTCTGGCTGGCTGCGGCAAAGACGACGATCCAGATCCGGTTGCGGGTAATCCTACCCTGACGCTGGGCAACTTCGTGTCATCGTCTACCAGTGCCAGCGACCCTAACATTACAGTGCTCAATTACGCCTACCTGCTTGAGCAGATTGAGGCTGCCTTCTACGATAAAGTAGTTACTACCCCACCCTCTGACTTGCTTCCGGGCGAGCTGGCTTACCTCACCGACCTGCGCGACCATGAGCTGATCCATCGGGAGTACCTGAAGTATGCGTTGGGAACGTCGGCCTACGATAATACGCTTTCCGCACCGCTGGTTTTCGACTTCTCCACCTTCACGCTCACCACCCGCACCGGCGTCTGGACGGCGGCGCGGCAGCTGGAGGAAATTGGGGTGGCGGCTTACAATGGGGCCGCCAAATACCTGACCTCGGCTGAGCACCTAAACGCCCTGGGCAAGATTGTCTCGGTGGAAGCCCGGCACGCAGCTCTGGCCCGTGAGGTGCTGCAGCCCGGCACCTTCGCCGATAACATAGGCACCACAGGCCTCGACGACGCCAAATCCCCGGCGCAGGTTGTAGCCCTGATTCAGCCGTTCGTACCAGTAGTCATTTCCACGGCAAACCTGCCGACCACCTAAGGCACCGCTTGCTATGTATCTTCTGAAGCTTCTGGCCGAACTGGCCGCCACCGATTCCACCCAGCTGGAGCAGTCGGCCCCACGCCGCGCTGCGCTGGAAAGCCTGGGCCGGTTCAGCGCCAAAACGCTGGCGGCCGCGCTGCCGCTGGGTTTGGCAGCCTTGCCCACGCAGGCCGGCACCACCACTATCCTCGACTCGCTGACGCTGGCGCTGCAGCTGGAACGCCTGCAGGAAGCCTTGTATGCGCGGGCGCTGGCCGCTCCCGCCGGCTTCTTCCCCGCCGACGCCACCATTCGCGCTTCCATCGTCACGATGCAGCGCCACCAGCAGCAGCACATCACGCTGCTCTCCGACGCCATCACCAACTCGGGCGGCACGGTCCCAGCGCAGCCCAACTACGATTTCACGGGCAGCCGCAACAATACGCAGCCAGCCTTTTTCGCCTCCGTATTCAGCAACTTCGATGATTTCCTGCGGCTCGCACAGCTGCTCGAGGATGCCGGCGTACGAGCCTATAAGGGCCAGGTGCAATCCCTGATCAGCAACGACTTCATCCTGCAGACTGCCCTGCAAATACATGCTACTGAAGCCCGCCACGCCGCCCGCATCCGCATTATCCGGCAGAAGCGCGCGGCCGTGGTAAAGCCCTGGCCGAGCCCGGCGGATGCTTCCATTACGGTAGCGGGCAAAACGGACATTGTATACAGCGGAGAGAATGCGCTGGAGCAATTGGTGCCCGGCTACCGGCCGGTACCGTTCCGACTATTGCCCATCGGTTTCCCCGGCACCAACATTCTCACTCAGGGCGTACCAGAGGCGTTTGATGAGCCACTCTCTACGGCACAGGCCAGCACGATTATGGAACTGTTTACCTACTAAAGGTCAGGCATCTTCTACTGCCCGCCACACCACCTGAAAGGAACGACCTCAGTCGTTCCTTTTTTGTTGAATACTCTGCTTTTACAATACGTATAGGCGGTTTTGGCCATAATGCTGTTTGAACCTAACGGGTTTTGTTTTGTAATTTTCAATAAAATAGCGTGACACTCCCGGCACGGAATCGACTGTTTTTTCCCGGTTCCGTATAGTCCTCCTGCAATCGTCCTGTTCGCCCCCTACCCCACCCAGAAAACAAGCCTTACCCCAATGCTCGAGTACGCTAAAACCATCCTGCTAAAAGTTAGCTTCGATAAGATTCTCTTCGAGAAAGAGCTGCGCAAAGCCCTGCGCACTATGCTCCCCGACGAGCTTCTCCAGCTCAAGGCGTGGTGCTACGAGCAATTCTCCAAGCTCTACCGCCGCATCCTGAACCGCGTTTTCACGCAGGCTACCCTCGCCTAAAGCGCCCGGACTGCCAGAAACCCACCGGCCCCGGCTGCCAGCATTGCGCTGGTGGCCGGGGCCGGTTTTTTGCGCCTCAGTTACTCGTCGCCGGTTACGAAGCGGATGTTGCGCTGCAGCCCCGCGTAGCCGGTGCGCTTCACGGCCGACTGCCGGAACAGCTCCGAAAACAGCTCGTGCGTGATTTCCTGCCAGTCGCCGCGGGTGAGGTCTTTCAGGCCGGGGTGCGGGTTGAACTGGGGCTCCTGGTGGGGCTTGCTGAACCGGTTCCAGGGGCACACGTCCTGGCAGATGTCGCAGCCGAACACCCAGTTGCCGAATTTGCCGTCCACTTCGCGCGGAATCTGGTCTTTCAGCTCGATGGTAAAGTAGCTGATGCACTTGCTGCCATCCACCACGTAGGGCTCCGTAATGGCCTGCGTGGGGCAGGCATCCACGCACTTGGTGCAGGTGCCGCAGTAGTCCCGGATGGGGCCGTCGTAGTCCAGCGGCACGTCCACAATCAGCTCGGCAATGAAGAAGAAGCTGCCGGTGCCAGGCCTTATCAGGTTGGCGTTCTTACCTACCCAGCCCAGCCCGCTCTTCCTGGCCCAGGCCTTGTCCATCACCGGCGCCGAATCGACAAAGCAGCGCCCCCCGATTTCGCCGATTTCCTCCTGCATATCGGCCAGCAGCGTCTTCAGCCTGTCTTTGATGACGAAGTGGTAGTCGCGGCCGTAGGCGTATTTGCTGATCTGGAGCGTGTCGTCGGGCTGCTGGGTTTCCTCGGGCGGGTAGTAGTTGAGCAGCAGCGAAATCACCGATTTGGCCCCGTCCACGAGCAGACGCGGGTCGAGGCGCTTATCGAAGTGGTTGGCCATGTAGGCCATCCGGCCGTGCATATTCTGGTTCAGCCAGCTCTCGAGGCGCGGCGCCTCTTCCTCCAGAAACCCGGCCTCGGAAATCCCGCAGTACATAAAGCCCAGCTCCGCCGCGCGGCGCTTGACGAAAGCAGTGTAATGGGCGGTAGGCAGCACGGAGGACAGGTAGATAAGCCGTAAAAATACGTCATCCTGAGCGAAGCGAAGGATCTGATTACATTAGAACCTACTTGTTCCGGTGTAATCAGATCCTTCGCTTCGCTCAGGATGACAGGAGGTTTTTCGGCTACGAGAACAGCTCGCCGGTGGTGCCGGTATTGCCGCGCAGGTGCTGCGGCATGGCACGGCCCAGGTGCAGGTAGGCCGCTTCCGTGGCCTCGCGGCCGCGGCTGGTGCGCTTGATGTAGCCTTCCTGAATCAGGAACGGCTCGTACACTTCCTCAATAGTTTCGCCTTCCTCGCCGCAAGCCGTGGCAATGGTGCTGATGCCCACCGGCCCACCTTTGAACTTGTCGATGATGGTGGTCAGGATGCGCTTGTCCATGTCGTCGAGGCCGCGGGCGTCTACGTCGAGAGCGTTGAGGGCAAACTGGGCAATGTCCATCGTGATGCTGCCGTCGCCTTTCACCTGAGCAAAGTCGCGGGTGCGACGCAGCAGATTGTTGGCGATACGCGGCGTACCGCGCGAGCGGCGCGCAATTTCGTAGGCCGCGTCCTCGTAAATCGGGGTGCCCAGAATTTCGGCCGAGCGCTGCACAATGCTGGTCAGCAGCTTGGAATCGTAGTATTCGAGGCGGGAGCTGATGCCGAAGCGGGCCCGCAGCGGCGAGGTGAGCATGCCCGAGCGGGTGGTCGCGCCAATCAGCGTAAACGGCGACAACGAAATCTGCACCGACCGCGCATTCGGGCCCGAATCGAGCATGATGTCGATGCGGTAGTCTTCCATGGCCGAGTACAGGTACTCTTCCACCACGGGGTTGAGGCGGTGAATCTCGTCGATGAACAGCACGTCGTGCGGCTCCAGGTTGGTGAGCAGGCCGGCCAGGTCGGAGGGCTTGTCGAGCACCGGGCCGCTGGTCATTTTGATGCCAGCCTGCAGCTCGTTGGCGATGATGTGCGAGAGCGTAGTTTTGCCGAGGCCGGGAGGGCCGTGCAGCAGCACGTGGTCGAGGGCGTCGCCGCGGCGGCGGGCGGCGGCCACAAACACCTTCAGGTTGTCGACCACCTTATCCTGGCCCGCGAAGTCGTCGAAGGAAAGCGGCCGCAGCGCCTTGTCAATGTCTTTTTCGGTGGCGTCCATGTGGTCGGCGCCGCCGGTGAGAAATGGTTCGCGCATAGGGCGGAAAGTGAAAGTTGATAGCAGCAAGGTAACACCGGCACCGGGCAGATTGTGCCCTTTTTAGCAAAAAAATAGTCCGGCGCTATTATTTACTAATCCCACTAGCAAACCCCCACCTCTAGCGGCGGCCCGAGGCCGGGCGGCCGGCATCTGCGCGGCGTGCTGCCTACCTTTGCGTTCTTCCGCACGCTGCTGCCCTATGCCCACGCCTTCTGCCCCCCACGACTGGCTGCACGCCATTCCCGCCGACTTCTACGACCAGCTGGCGCACTCCCTTTCCCTGCACGGCATGGCCTGCGCCGAGCTGCTGAGCCGCCCGCAGGATGCGCCGCTGCTGCAGCTGACGGCCCTCACCGGCCTCAACACCCTGCGCGTGGCCGAGCTGAACGCCATTGCCAGCCACGAGCAGCTGCTGCAGGCGCTAAAGCAGCAGCCCCGCGCCCTCTACGACCTGCTGCTGCTGGGCCGCCTCACCCTCGATACCAGCCTGGCCACGCCCGTGCTGCAGTATGTGCAGCGCCAGATGGCCATTGAACCCGAGCAGGTGCAGGCGCTGAAAACCTATTGCCTGGAGCTGAGCGGCGCTTTTCTGGCGCTGCTGGAAGAACACCTGCCGGCCACGCCTTCGCTGGGGCTGCACCGACTGAGCGTGGAGGAAGTATTTGCGCACTACCTGGCCGCCCACCCGGCCCCGGCGCCGCCGGCGGCCACGGTGCGCTTCTCGGAGCCGCAGTTGCAGATGATGCGGCTGGCCCTGCTGCTGGTGCACTCGCTGCCCGAAGCCGGCGAGCATCCGTTCCTGACCGCCGTAGCCGACTTGGAAGACCTGCGCCCGGCCGCGCTGGAGCCGATGATAACGCGCCTGAGCACGCTGGAGCCCGGCGAAGAATTGGCGCTGAGCATGCCAGAGTTAGTGCAGCTCTACCAAGCCATGCAGGTGTGCGGCATGGTGTTCGTGAGCGAGGTGCTGGAAAAAGTGGGCCTGGGCAGCGTATTCCCCACCGTGACGCCCGAAGAAGTGGCCGCCTCCGCGCCGGCCACCACCGAACCCAGCGGCCGGCAGGCCGTGGGCGAGATGGTGAGCGGCTTCACGCGCTGGGTGCAGCACACGTTCCCGCAGGAGCCGGCGTTGCACAAGGCCCGCGAGCAGGTGCTTGCCCTGGCCGATTCTCTTTAGGGATTAGGGATTGGGGCTGGGGGCTTAGGCAGTCTTAACAAGAATTGGCCTGCACGCTGTAGAGACGCAATATTTTGCGTCTCGTCGTTGGGCAACTGGCACCAGGGTCAACATCAGCAACGATGAGACGCAAAATATTGCGTCTCTACAGCGTGCAATCCCTACTCCCCAGGCCCTAATCCCTAATCCCTAACAACCATCTACCGCGGCATCAGCACTTCGATTTCCAGGTGCAGCCACTCGTCTTCCCAGGCTTTGTGGGTGAGGCGGCCGGTTAGCGGGAAGCCGGCGTCAAGCATGCGGGCGACGGTTTCGTTGTGGCCTTCGGGCAGGTAGCCCAGCCAGAACGGCTCGGCGCCTTCGGTCAGCACTTTCACGGCCCAGTCGTCGTAGGCGCTGTCGGCTTCGCGCTGTAGGGCCAGGCGCTGGCCGGCTTTCAGCTGGGGCTCGAACTCGCGCAGGCCGGGGCGGTGGGTGGTGCCGGCCACCAGGCATTCAAGCAGAATCAGGGAATCGGAGGTTTTGGGCATGGAGGAGAGCCGTAATGAGGCAGTAAAATACACAGCAAAATAGTTTTACGCCGTCAGGTCGACAATTCGGGCGCTGCTCACCGGGCTTATCGCCACCGCGCGGCGCGTGCCCGACTGTGCCTGTCCGCCTGTCCTGCGCGTAGAATCCTGCCCGGCGCGCGAGGTGCCGACGCCGACGCCCTGCCTGGCTGGCCGCTACCCCGCCGGCGCGGCCCGGGCATCATTCCCCTATCAGAAGCGTTATTTTTGTGGCCCATGTATAGTAAAACTGAAGTAACTCAGCTCCGCCAGGCTTTCTGGACCACTTTCGGCCAGTATATGGCGCCCGTGCCTTCCGCCGAGGGCGTGCCCACCAACTGGATCAACTACAAAACCGGCCTCAAGCACGTGCACTTCCGCCTGCACGCCGACGCCCGCCACGCCACCATAGCCATCGAGCTGACGCACCCGGACGCCGGGGTGCGGGAACTGTTCTTCGAGCAGCTGCGGGAGCTGAAAACCATGCTGCAGGAGGCCGTGGGTGAGCCCTGGCGCTGGGAAGCCGACATCACCGATGCCAACGGCCAGCCCCTGAGCCGCGTGTTCACCGAGCTGACGCCCGTCAACCTATTCAGCCGCGACGACTGGCCCGCCCTGATTTCGTTCTTCAAGCCCCGCCTGATTGCCCTGGACGAGTTCTGGAGCACCGGGCAGTATGCCTTCGACGAGTTGCGGTAAGCAAGGCTTGCCGTGGAGCAGGCACCGGCCCTAGCACGGGCGGCCTCAATCCATGCCCAGGTCGTTGGTGAAGCTGTCGGTGAGCCAGATTTCGGGCACCGGCACGCCGCACCGGTCGCTGGTGAGGCCGACGACGGCCCGCTGCACCTCGTAGAGCGTAGTGGGCTGTGGCAGCAGCAGCTGGTAGTTCTGGGCCAGCAGCCACTCCGTGAGGTCGGCGACGGTACTTCGGGCCCAGTTGGGCGAAAGTGGCGGCGGCGTGGGTGCCACTGCCGTAGTCCCGAACAGGCGCTGCCACCAGCCCGGCAGACGGGGCTGCCAGCCGGCCTGGGGCAAATCGGGCATTTGCAGCTGCAGGCAGGCGGCCAGCTCCTGGGTTCGCGCTTTGTTGGCGCCCAGCAGCTCCAGCTGCACAAGCAGTGTGGCCTCGGTGGGGGCCGGATGGCGCGAAGGCAGGCACGCCAGCAGACGCGCGAGCAACTGGTAGTACACTGCCGTGCGCGCCGGGTCGGCGGGCAGGCCTTTCAGGTAGGCGATGGCCGCCGCCGCCTGTTCCACGGTGCCGATTGTTTCCGCCACCTGGTTCGGGATGGCCAGTTGGAAATGCTCCTCAAAAGCAACGACAAGTTCAACGGTATCGAGGCCCATAATGACTGTCTGATTACTAACTCACCCAGCTATTCAGCAGCCGCACTTTACGCCACTTGCCTTGGCGACGCTTCAGCACCCACGTTTCGCCACTGCCGCACAGGCCGCCACAGGTAGTGGAGATTTCCACGATTACGGTCTTGCCGTCACGAGAGAAAAGAGGGGACGTCAGGTATGAATAGTCATGCGTTTTGTAGCGTTGTTCCAGCGTACTTAAAAAAATAAATGGCTCTTCTGATCGATTTACTATTGCCCGAACTGTGTCGGCCGAAACAACCTGATGGCCGGGTAAAAAACGTTGTTCGAGCCCAAACCCTGAGGAATAATTCATTTGGAGCCGCATATAAGCCGTGTCAGCCGGCGACAACAGACGGCGGCTACATAGCTCCTGCAGTGTCCAGCCTCGTTCCGGAGCAGCATACCGAATCAGGCGCTTAGTTGTCATGGAATACATGCCATGTTCCAACAGCACGCGGCTGATATAGAAGTCGGCACCAGCCATGCCTTCGGGCGACATATCGGAGCTGGACTGCGCCAGCAGCTCCCGCACAAACCCGTACAGCACGCTGTCGGACACCAGCAGGCGCGGCGCCCCCCACTGCCGCTCTGGCTCCGGCAGCGGCGGATACGCCACCCGCAGATACACCGCGCAGAACACGGCCCCCAGCAACAGGGTGGCACCAAAGAAACGACGGGAATCGGCTTGCATAGTCGAGTAGATAACAAATAAAAAACGGCCGCCCTGCTTCCAGGACGGCCGTTTGAAGATACGCGGACAGGCGCTTACTTGAACGCCTGAATGCCGGTAATGTCGGCGCCGGTGATGAGCAGGTGGATGTCGTGGGTGCCTTCGTAGGTCACCACCGACTCCAGGTTCATCATGTGGCGCATGATGGGGTATTCGCCGGTGATGCCCATGCCGCCGTGAATCTGGCGGGCTTCGCGGGCAATGTGCAGGGCAATTTCCACGGAGTTGCGCTTGGCCATCGAAATCTGGGCCGAAGTGGCCTTGCCTTCGTTTTTGAGCACCCCGAGACGCCACACCAGCAGCTGGGCCTTGGTGATTTCGGTGAGCATTTCGGCCAGCTTCTTCTGCTGCAGCTGGAAGCCGCCAATCGGCTTGCCGAACTGCTCACGCTCCAGCGAGTACTTCAGCGCCGACTCGTAGCAGTCGATGGCGGCCCCGATGGCGCCCCAGGCAATGCCGAAGCGGGCCGAGTCGAGGCAGGATAGCGGGCCGCGGAGGCCGTCGATGTTGGGCAGCAGGTTTTCCTTCGGGATTTTCACGTTGTCGAACACCAGCTCGCCGGTGGTGCTGGCGCGCAGGCTCCACTTGTTGTGGATTTCGGGGGTAGTGAAGCCTTCCATACCGCGCTCCACGATAACGCCCTTGATGCGGCCGTTTTCGTCTTTGGCCCACACCACCGCTACCTGGCACTCGGGCGAGTTGCTAATCCAGAGCTTGGCCCCGTTCAGCAGGTAGTAGTCGCCCATGTCCTTGATGTTGGTGGTCATGCCACCGGGGTTGGAGCCGTGGTCGGGCTCCGTGAGGCCGAAGCAGCCCAGCCACTCGCCGGAAGCCAGCTTGGGCAGGAACTTCTTGCGCTGCTCTTCCGAGCCGTAGGCGTAAATCGGGAACATCACCAACGAGCCCTGCACCGAGGCCGTGGAGCGCATACCGGAGTCGCCGCGCTCAATTTCCTGCATAATCAGGCCGTAGCTGATGTAGTCGAGGCCGCCGCCGCCGTACTCGGTGGGGATGGTGGGCCCGAACGCGCCCACGTCGCCGAACTTGCGCACGATTTCCGACGGGAAGTGCGCGTCCTGCGCCCACTTCTCGATGCTGGGGCTGATTTCCTTCTTGACGAAGTCGCGGATGCTTTGGCGGATGAGCTTGTGCTCCTCGGTCAGCAGGCCGTCGAGGTCGAAATAATCGGTGAAGCCGGCGGCGTTGGTGGAGCCGTGCGCTTTGGCCGCTTTGGCCTGGGGCGAGAGAACGTCAGCTTGCGAAGACATGAGGTAAGGATTGGGTGGGAATCAGATTCAAAGATACAGAATCTGCCAGGTTGGCCGACGAAAACCGTCTGTCATCCTGAGCGAAGCCAAGGACCTTATGGCGGTTGAACAACCGATGCCACTGCAACATGTTCTGGCGTGGCAAGGTCCTTCGCTCTGCTCAGGACAACAGGCAATTACCCGATAACACCCTACAGCTTCACGCCCACCGACACCAGGAAGTTGCGCGTGGCCTGCGGGTAGTACCAGTTGAAGGTATCGAGGCCGCCGCTGGCGCCGGGGTAGCTGTAGGTGTAGCCGTTGGCCACGTACTCGCGGTTGAGCACGTTATTCACCAGCAAACCCAGCTCAATCTCCTTCACAAACTGCGGCCGGAGGGCGTAGCGCACCCGAAAATCGAGCACCTGGTAGGGCTTGATGCTGCGGTTGAGGCTCTCGGAGTTGTCGAGGTACTGGCGGCTCACGGTTTTGTAGAGCAGCGCCAGGCGCAGCCCGTTCAGCGGCTGCCCTTCCAGCGTGTGCGCCGACACCGCGCCGGGCGAGTAGGAAATGGTGCTGGTGCGGGCCTCCCCCAGCACGGGGTTGAAGTCCTTGTCGTAGGTCACGTCGCGGAAGCCCAGGATGCGGTTCTGGCTGAGCGTGAGCGTGCTGCTAAGGCTGATTTTGTCGTTGGCCGACAAGAAGCCGGTCAGCTCGGCGCCGCGGCGGTAGCTGCGGGCCACGTTGGTGCGCAGCGGCGTGCCCACGTCGTTCAGCTGCCCAATGGACACCAGCTGGTTGCGGTAGTTCATGTAGAAGAAGTTGGCCTCCAGCCGCGCCACGGCCCGGGTGCCCAGCACGCTGGCCTCGGGCAAATTGAGGCGGTAGCCGCCTTCCACATCCACCAGGCGCTCGGCCTGGGGGGTGGGGTCGTTGGCAAGCCGGTCGGTGAAGTCGGCGCGCACCGGCTCGCGCCGGCCCACGCCCAGGCTGGCGTAGAGCTGCCGGCCCTCGGCCAGCGTGAAGGTGGCGCCGGCTTTAGGGTTGAAGAACGTGTAGCGGGCGCGGGTGCGCACGTCGTTCTGGTCGTCTTCCACGCCATCAATCGTGTAGCGGATGCGGCGCAGCTGCAAATCGGCATAGACACCCAGCCGCGACAGTGCCTGCCACGTAACGCGGGCGTAGCCGTTGTAGTCGGTCTTGACGGCGTTGTTGAAGTAGTAGCGCTGGCCGAGGGTGCTGTTGGAGGCGTACTGGGCCCAGATTACTTCGCCGTAATGGTCGCCGTCGTAGCGGTTCCAGGCGCCGCCCAGCGTGGCCTGCAGCCGGTCGTTGGCCTTGGGCTGGTAGTTGAGGGCGAAGGTGCCGCCGTAGAAGTAGTTGTCCAGCCACTTGCGGTCCACCAGGTTGGTGCGGGTGAGCGTGTCGCCCCCGATAATGACGTTCTGCAGGCCGTAATCCACGAATTTGCGGCGGGCCCGGTAGCTTTCGTAGTAGCCGAGGCCGCGCGTCAGGTGCAGAGCCCCGCCCAGGTTCCAGTCCTGGCCCAGGCCCTGCGAGAGGTGCAGCTGGTAGTGGTTCTGCTGGTAGTTGTCGGTCTGGTTGTCGTAGGTGTAGTAGCTGTAGCGGCGGCCTTCGCGGCGCACCCGCTCGGCATCGACCTCGCTCAGCTCGCCGTTGTCGATGTAGTTCTGCAGCAGCGTTTGGTCGCCGGTGATGGCCGGCTCGGGCACGCCGTTCCAGGCCTGGTATGTTTTCTCGCGGCCCGAGAAGGTGATGAACTTAACCAGCGTATTAGCCTGCTGGTAGCCGGCCGAAAAGTAGTACGACTTCAGATCCGACGACGCCCGGTTCATGTAGCCATCGGACTTGATGCGCGACAACCGGCCGTCCAGCGTGAAATGCCCGCTCACCAGCCCGGTGCCGAACTGCACCGTGTTTTTCACCGTGCCGAAGGAGCCGACGCTGTTCTGGGTTTCGCCATAGGCCTCGCGGCGGTTGTCGAGGGTGCTGATGTTCACGCTGGCCCCAAAGGCCGCGCCGCCGTTCTGGCTGGTGCCCACGCCGCGCTGCACCTGCAGGCTGCTCACCGACGAGGCCAGATCCGGCAGGTTCACCAGAAACGCACCGCGCGACTCGGCATCGTTCAGCGGCACCCCGTTGATGGTCATGTTGATGCCCGTGGTGCTCGTGCCCCGGATGCGGATGTCGGTGTAGCCCACGCCCGCGCCGGCGTCGGAGGTCACCACCACGGAAGGCGTCTGGTCGAGCAGGTAGGGTAGGTCCTGGCCGAAATTGCGCTTGGCCAGGTCTTCCTTGCTGAGGTTGGTGTAGGCCGTGGCCGTGCGCTCGTTGGCGCGGCTGGCCGTCACGAGGGCCTCGCCGGTGAGCACGCCGCCGGGCTGCAGCGCGGCCGCCAGGCGCTGGGCCTCGGCCTGGCCCTGCAGCGGCCGCACCAGCGGCTCGTAGCCCACAAACGTGATGCGCAGCTCGTGCGCGCCGGCTGCCACGGCCGGGATAGTGAAGGTGCCCGCCGCGTCGGTGGCGGCGCTGGCCGCGCCGTCGAGCAGGATGGTGGCGCCGGGCAGCGGCGTGCCCGTCTGGGCATCGGTAAGCGTGCCGGACACGGGGCCTTGCGCCCATGCCGGACCGGACAGCGCCAGAAGCGCCACGCCGGTGGGTAGAAAATTTTTCAACAGTGAAAACTGGAAAAAGTGGAACGGACCGGGCCCCAGGGGTCGGGGCCTTCGGCTTGTCGCTCGCGGATCGTTTGTTCCCTTCGCCGGCATTACCCGGACAGGTTCAATGGGTATGATCTCAGCCGCGCACCACTCCCGGTACGGGGCACCCCTAAACTATGGCGCAAAGGTACGCGGGCATTCGGCTTTTGCAGCAATACCGGACATTTTTCGCGGTTTCGGCCGCTGCTCCCGCTCCCGGGCGCCACCGCCAGGGCACATGGCGGGCACGGGTCGGGTACTTTCGTTTTGATTGATTATCAGTTAACTTAGAAAGACCATCTGCCGCCAAAATCCCCGCATTTTCTAAAACAACCGCCCCGCACGCCCCGTTACTTAGTAGGCGGTACCCAGCGAGGCCGCCCGTTCGTTTTTCAGCTCTCCCAGCCATGACTCCCCTTGTCTACCTGCTGCTGTTTCTGGCTCTGGCCATCTATTTCGTCGTGATTCCACGACGCCGCTTCCCCAGTCCGCCTCACCCCGACAACGACGACGAAGGCGGCGAACCACTCGACGACGGCCTGCCCGACCTGGACCTGCCCCCCGGCATCACGCGCCCCATCAACGACTGGGAGCCCGACTACAACCGCCGCCCCCAAACGCCCGTGCGCCCCACCGAGCCGCTGATGGTATGAGGCGGATGGGTTGATCATTGCATCAAGAAAAGGCCGTCATGCTGAGCTTGCCGAAGCATCTCTACCTCTGGCTAACTTCTTTGATTAGCACTGCGGTAGGGATGCTTCGGCAAGCTCAGCATGACGGCCTTTGCATTCTTCAGACCTGCTATCTACAGCTCCATTTCCATCCGCACGTACGGAACGTCGCCCTTGTAAAACACTGCGCCCTCAGGCTGCAGGTGGAAGCGGGCGTAGAAGGCGGCGCTGTCCTGGCGGGCGTCGCACCAGAGGCGGCGGGCACCCAGGCGGCGCGCTTCGGCCACCACGTAGCGTAGCAGCGCGCTGCCGATGCCTTGGCGCTGGTAGGCGGGCATGACGGCAAATTTGCGGAACCGCGCCTCGTCGCCGTCCACGAAAAGGGAAACAACTCCTACCAATTGGTCGTCCTGGAAGGCGCCGTAGTGGTAGCCGGTGGCATCTTCGGGCAGCTGCACGTAGGCCAGCGGCTTATCGGGCCAGAGCACCTCGTGGCGCAGCAGGTAGGTGTGGCTGGGCGCAATGGCCCAGATGGCGGGTTCGGCGGCCATGCTTACTCTACGGTGATGCTGTAGGACGTGCTGAACTGCTGGCCGGGTTCCAGCGCCAGGATGCCTTCCTTGTCGGCCAGCTCGCCCGGGACGCCCACGCTGCCGGCAATGCCGTGCCAGGGTTCGATGCACACGAAGGGCGCGCCGGGGCCTTTGGTCCAGAGGCCGAGGTAGGGAAACCCATCGAAGCGCACCCGCACCGCCCGGCCGGATTGGCGGCTGCGCAGCGTGAGGTGCGTGAAGTCGAAGTGTTTCAGCACCAGCGCATCCTGCGCAAACAGCTCGTAGCTGAGCGGCAGAGTGGTTTGCTGCTTCATTACGGGCTCGGTCTGGCCGGTGAGCAGGCCGCCGTCCAGCAGGTACCGTTCGAAGCTGACCGGGTGGTCGAACACGAACTCGTAGTCCTCGAACGTCTCGCCGGGCAGCAGCGGGCACCGGAACGCCGGGTGCGCCCCGATGCTGAACAGCAGTTCTGTGGTGTCCACGTTGCGTACGTCCCAGCCGATGGTGAGCTGCGAGCCGGCCAGACGATACGAAATCTGCAAACTGAACCCGAACGGAAACACGGCGCGGGTGGCGTCGCTGGCCTGCAGCTCCAGCACCAGCTCGGCCGCCGTCTGGCGCACCAGCCGAAACTCCTGGTCGCGGGCGAAACCGTGCTGGGACAGCTGGTAGACCTGGCCCTGGTGCTGGTAGGCATCCTGGGGCAGGCGGCCAACTATCGGGAACAGTACCGGCGCGTGGCGGCCCCACACAGCCGGGTCGGCCTCCCAGATGTACTCCAGGTTGTCGAGGTCTTTGCGCACAAAGCTGCTCAGCTCGGCGCCGTGGGTTTGCACCTGCACGCGGCACAGCTCGTTTTCGAGGGTATAGGTCATAGGAAGCATACTACGCATCGGCCCAAAGCCGGTGCGGTGGAATGGTGATACGGCGTATACTGTAGCGCGAACTTTGTAGTTCGCGTTTCGGCACCGTGCAGTGGACGGTTGGCTTTTCTACTGCTCTACAGCACGTCATGCTGAGCGCAGCGAAGCATCTCGCGTGCTGACTTTGTCATAGTAATCCTGTGTCAGCACGCGAGATGCTTCGCTGCGCTCAGCATGACGTTCTTTTGGCTTTCTGACCACACGGCTTATCCCAGCAGCAGCTCGTCTACGTGGTAGCAGGCCTGCTCGAAGCGTTGGGATGGCGGGCCGCTGATTTCGGCGAAGTGCGAAAGCTGCTCCTGCAGCGTGTGGTGGTAGAGGCGGTAGAACTGCTGCCGCAGGTGCGGGTGCTCCCGCAGCGGGTCGGGCGCCCAGGGCAAATCCACGTTCAGCAGCAACACCAGATGATACTGCTGCTGCTCAATCTGCTCCAGAATCCACTCGGGGCAGTGCCCAAACGCGTGCTCCGACCAGATTTTAATCACCAGCAGGTCGGTGTCGCAGAAGAACAGCGGCCGGTCCTGCTGGATGGCCTGGATTTCGGCTTCGGCCTCGGCCCGCAGCTGGCCGTGGGCAATATCTTCCAGATCGGCGAGGGTGTAGCGGTAGCTGGCCCCGCGCTTTTCCAGATACTCCCGGGCATACTCGGGGGCCCAGCTGGTTTGGTAGTGGGCGGCCAGCTGGCGGCTGAGGGTGGTTTTGCCCGTCGATTCGGGGCCGGTGAGAGCTACGCGCAGCATGGGTAGGGGCAACAAGGAATAAGCAAGGAAAGGCGGCGCCAACAGCGTCAGCAGAGCATGTTACGGCTTAGGCGCTCAAGCCGGATTGCGCAGCAGCGGCCTGCTCTTTAAGCATCGACCGGCGCCACTCCCAGTAGCCGTACACGGCCAACCCCAGGTACAGCGCGTACAGCACGCTGGTGGGGTAGAGCTGCTTGTACCACAGGATGGGCACGTAGATGATATCCACCAGAATCCAGAGCCACCAGTTTTCCAGACGCTTGCGCATGAGCAGAAACTGCGCCGCCAGGCTGCCGGCCGTCGTGAAACTGTCCCAGTGCGGCAGGGCGGCGTCGGTGCGGGTGCTGAGGTAGTAGCCGAAGCCGGCCGTGAACACGCCCACAAACGCCAGCGTAGCCAGCCACTCCCAGCGCCGCGTGCGCGACACCGGCAGCTCGGTTTTGCTGCGTCCGCCGTACAGCCACTCGTACCAGCCGTACAAACTCAGCACGATGAACATGATTTGCAGCAGCGAGTCGGAATAGAGGCCGGCGCGGTAGTACACCACGATGTAGAGCGCGCAGCTGACCAGGGCCACCGGGAAATTCCACAACGACTCGCGGGCGGCCAGCCACACGCAGGCAAAGCCAGTAAGCACCGCAATCCACTCCAAAGGGCCGGGCCCGGCGGCGGCGGTCCAGAACTCGTACAACGTCTGCGTCAAAGGTGACAGGTAACAGGTGAGAAGGGAGGGGCTCGGGCGGGCAGCCCGCAAAGGCCGGGGCCAAAGCTAACCAGCCACCGACTAATTTTGCGCTTTCCCCTCACCTGCTCTGCTGCCATGCTGCCCGAACTCACGCCCGAAGACCTGCACGCCCGCCTCGCCACCGGCGAAAACCTGCAGCTCGTGGATGTGCGCCAGCCCGAGGAATACGCCTACTGCCGCATCGAAGGCAGCGTGCTGATTCCGCTGGGCGAGCTGGCCCGCCGCGCCGACGAAATCGACGACACCCGGCCCGTGGTGCTCATCTGCCACCACGGCGTGCGCTCCATGCAGGCCCTGGCCTACCTGCAGCACCGCCACGAGCTGACCAACCTGCTGAACCTGCGCGGCGGCATCCACGCCTGGAGCACGCGCGTGGACCCGTCGGTGGCGGTGTACTAACCCTTGCGTCGGTTTCCGCAGAGGGCGCGGCAGAAAGCGCAGAAGGCGCAGAACGTTCTGCGTCCTCTGCGCTTTCTGCCGCGCCCTCTGCGGGCTACATCCATCAGAACCTCCCTATGCAATTCCCCGACCTCCCGATAGTCCAAGCCTTGCCCGACCTGCTTGCGGCGCTCAGCCAGCACGAGCGGGTGGTGCTGCAGGCCCCGCCCGGCGCCGGCAAAACCACCGTGGTGCCGCTGGCGCTGCTGGAGGCCGCCTGGCGCGACGGAGGCAGGATTCTGATGCTGGAGCCCCGGCAGCTGGCCGCCCGCGCCGCCGCCACCCGCCTGGCCAAGCTGCTGCACGAGCCCGTAGGCGAAACCGTGGGCTACCGCGTCCGGCTGGAAAGCAAGGTTTCCAGCCGCACCCGCATCGAGGTCATCACCGAAGGCATCCTGACGCGCCTCATTCAGGACGACCCGGCGCTGGAAGGCGTAGCGGCTGTCATCTTCGACGAGTTTCACGAGCGCAGCCTGCGCGCCGACCTGGGCTTGGCGCTGGCCCTCGATGCCCAAGCGGTATTGCGGCCCGAGCTGCGCATTCTGGTGATGAGCGCCACGCTGGAAGCCGAGCGCATGGGCGCTTGGCTGCAGGCCCCGGTGGTGAGCAGCGCGGGTTTTTTGTTCCCCGTCGAGACGCACTACCTGAGCCCGCGCCAGGCCGCCGCCGGCGGCAGCCGCCCCGCCGAGCGGCTGGCGACGCTGGTGCCCACGGCCGTGCGCGAAGCCCTGCGCCAGCACCCCACCGGCGACGTGCTGGTGTTTCTGCCCGGCCTCGCCGACCTGCGCCGCGTGGCCGACAAGCTACAGCCCGCCCTGCCCGACGCCGTGCAGCTGCACCTGCTCCACGGCGAGCTGCCCCTGGCCGAGCAGGATGCGGCCCTGCGTCCGGTGCCGGCCGGGCAGCGCAAAGTGGTGCTCAGCACGGCTATTTCAGAAACCAGCCTCACCATTGAGGGCGTAACGGTGGTGGTTGACGGCGGCTTTGCCCGGGTGCCGCGCTTCCAGGCCCGCACCGGCTTCAGCACCCTCGAAACCGTGCCCGTCAGCCAAGCCGCCGCCGACCAGCGCCGGGGCCGCGCCGGCCGCCTCGGACCCGGCAGCTGCTACCGCCTCTGGACCACCGCCGAGCACGACGCCCTGCCGGCCTACCTACCCCCTGAAATCCTCACCGCCGACCTCAGCGGCCTGGCCCTGGAGCTGGCCCTCTGGGGCGCCGCCCCGCAAAGCCTGCGCTGGCTCGATGCCCCCCCCGCCCCGCCCTGGCCCTCGCCCACGACCTGCTGTGCCGCCTGGGAGCTGTTGTTAATGATGGGGCGAATGAAAATGAAGTAAGCGGGAATGCCCCCGAATTGCCCCTATCCATATCATCAGCCCAACCCACCAATCCACCATCCACCAACCCACTACTGAAACCCACGCCGCACGGCCGGGCGCTGGCGCGGCTGGGGCTGGCGCCGCGGCTGGGCCATCTGGTGGTGCGTGGGCACGAGCTGGGCCACGGCCCCGCCGCCGCCGCGCTGGCGGCTTTGCTGTCGGAGCGTGATGTGCTGCGGGCCGCCGACGCCCACCCTACCCCACCCGATCTGCGGCTGCGGTTTGAGGCTATTGCCAGCGGGCGGGCCCCGCTGCCGGGCTTGCTGGTGCAGCACAACACCCTGCACCGCGTCCGGGATGCGGCCCGCAACCTGCGCCAGCGCGCCGGCATCCGCGACGCGGCCACCTCCGCCGATGCCGACGCGGCCGGCCTGCTCACGGCCCTGGCCTACCCCGACCGCCTGGCCCAGCGCGAAACCCCGGACCGGGTGCGCCTCGCCACCGGCCAGCGCGTGGCCCTGCCCGCCGAGCACTTCGGCCGCGACGACCAGTTTCTGGCCGTGGCCTACCTCGATGGCCCGCCGCACCAGCTGCGCGCCGCCCTGGCCGCGCCCGTCAGCCGCCAGGAGCTGGAAGAGCTGTTTGCGGAGCAGATTGAACAGGTGGACGAAGTGCGCTGGGATGCCGCCACCGGCCGCGTGCAGGCCCGCCGCCAGCGTCGCCTGGGCGCACTGCTGCTCTCCGATGCCGCCCTGCCCCAACCCGACGCCACCTTATTAGCAGCCGCCCTGCTGGAGGCCCTGCGCACGGCGGGCGTAGCGCGCCTGCCCTGGAGCGAAGCCGCCACGGCGCTGCGGCAGCGGCTGATGTTCCTGCACACGCACTTTCCCGAAACCTGGCCCGACGTGTCGGATGAAACGCTGGCAGCGGAGCTGGAGGAGTGGCTGGCCCCGCACCTGGCTGGTCTTAAAAGCCTAAACGACGTGAGCCGCCTCGACTGGCTGGAGCTGCTGCTGCAGCGCCTGCCCGGCGGCTGGGCCCAGCGCCAGGAGCTGGACCGCCTCGCCCCTGCCCATCTGGAAGTACCCAGTGGCTCCCACGTCGCCCTCGACTACGCCGACCCCACCACGCCGGTGCTGGCCGTGAAGCTACAGGAGCTGTTTGGCCTCATCGAAACGCCCACCGTGGCCGGGGGCCGGGTGCCACTGCTGCTGCACCTGCTCTCACCCGGCGGCCGCCCCGCCCAGGTCACCCGCGACCTGCGCAGCTTCTGGGAGAAAGGCTATTTCGAGGTGCGCAAAGACCTGAAGGGCCGCTACCCCAAGCACCCCTGGCCCGACAAGCCCATGGAGCACGTGCCCACCAAGCTCACCAAAAAGCGCTTCGAGGCGAACCAATAGCCGATAAGCCATTCATCTTTCACACAGCTACTTGCAGTTGCAAAAATATAGTTAGTAACATTGGCGTAACAAGCGTAATAATTTGGTAATATGGGTCTATGACCCCACTTCTACCTGTCCTGTCCTGGAAGCAGATGCTGGCGGTGCTGGCCCTGACCCTGGCAGCAGGTACGGTCGGCTACGCCCAGCGCCCCGTTTCCTCGCCCATTGCCGCCCCTGCCGGCGCCAACACGTGGCTCACGTTCCTCAGCGACGCCCGCCTCAGCCAGCGCTGGGGCCTGCACCTCGACGGGCAGCTGCGCCGCGCCAAAGACGCCTACCAGCCGCAGCAGCTGGCCCGCATCGGTATCAACTACCATGTGGCGCCGGCTTTGCAGCTCACGGCCGGCTACGCCCGCGCCTCGTCTTACTTCTACAACGACTACGCCTCAGCCAGCCCGCTGCCCGAGCACCGCCTCTACCAGCAGGTGCTGCTGCGCGAAGACTCCGGCCGGGTGCACACCCAGCACCGCTACCGCCTGGAGCAGCGCTGGGTGCGCCGCCCCGGCGACGCCCGCGCCACCTACCTCAACCGCATGCGCTACCAGCTGCGCCTAGTGGTGCCGCTCGGCCACAAAGGCAAACTGGAGCCGGGCACACCCTACCTGGCCGGCGCCGACGAGCTTTTTCTGGGCTTTGGGGCCAGTGCGGGCCGCAATTTCTTCGAGCAGAACCGGGCGTATCTGGCATTCGGCTACCAGTTCACCCGGGCGGTGGCCATAGAAGCCGGCTATCAGCATCAGATGGTGCAGCCCGCCGCCGGCTACGCCCTGCAGTACCACCACACGTTGCAACTGGCCCTCAGCTTCCAGCCCGACTTACGGCGCGGCCTGGCGCTGGCCTCGGCGCTGTAAGGCCAAGGCCAGCCGCGTTTCAGTGCGCAATGCCGCCCGGCTTCTCACCCCGGAATCTGGTCGTCGAGCAGGTCCTGGGCGGTTTGGCCGGGTGTGGGCGTGTAGTGGCGGTGCAGCCAGCGGCTCAGGCCCCCGAGGCCCGGAAACAGCACCCGCTCCGTAATGCCGGCCTGGTCGAGCTTGTCCCGGATTTCCCACTTCAGCCGGGCCGGAATGATGATGCGGAAATACAGCTCCGGATGCTGCTCCAGCCAGCCGTGCAGCGTATCCTGGGCCGTGTTTATCAGCGAAAACAGGGCGTACTGGTGCACGATGCGGGCATCCAGCGAGGGCGGCTCCAGAAACAGCAGAAACGGCTCCCGCTGCAGCAGCTCCAGCTCGCGCAGGTTGGTGCAGAGTGGCTCCAGTAGCTCGGGCGTAAACACGTTGGAGCCTTCGTTGCGCAGGGCCTCGCGCAGACTGGGCGGCAGGAATTCGGCCGTTTTCACGTAGTTGATGGCCCAGATAACGCCCGGCTGGTCGTAGGCTTCCAGGTCGTCGGTGGCGAAGTGCAGGGCCACGTAGGGCGAGTAGGTCCAGTCGAGCAGGCGGGTGGGCAGGCCGTGGTGCTGGGCCAGGGCCAGCCAGTTCCACACCGAAGCGCCGGGCAGCGCTGAGTCGCGGGCGTACTTGCGGAAGTTGCGCAGCAGGTGGTTTTCCAGCAGCTGGTACTCGCCGCCGAGGCGCTGCAGGCTGGTGGTCAGGGGCCAGCTTTGGGTGCGCAGCCCGCGGTACACAAACGGCGAGCGGAACCGCCCGATGCGGCCGTCCCAGGTTTCCTGAAACAGCGCCTGCTGCAAATCAGCCCAGGAAGTTACTTCGACATCGTTGGTGGAGTGCGGCACGGCAGCAGGTTTTGAGGCGGAAAATGGCAGGCCCGGGCAAGATAAGCACGGCAGGCCGGGCTCCTAACGAAAAACGCCTGTCATCCTGCGCTTGCGAAGGATGACAGGCGTTTTTTGTCGGATGCCTTATTCGCCGGCCGGGAAGTCGGCGGAGTCGCCGGTTTCGGCTACGGCGGCCAGCTCCTCCAGCAGGGCCGTGAACTTCTCGCGGGCGCCTTTCACGGCGGCCTTGCCGAGGGGCAGGTGCAGCGGTGGGTTTTCCTGGCGCACGAGGTCGTACATGATCTGGGCGGCGCGGTCGGGGTCGCCGGGCTGGCGGCCGCTGTAGCTCTGGATGCCCTTCAGGTTCTCGCCCACGGTGGCGCGGTAGTCCTCAATCTGGGTGTCGGCGAAGGTGGCCGAGCTGCCGGCCCACTCGGTGCGGAAGCCGCTGGGCTCGATGTTGGTGACCTTGATGCCGAGCGGCTTCACCTGCTGGGCCAGGCTCTCGCCGATGGCCTCCAGGGCAAATTTGCTGGCATTGTAGACGCCCACGCCGGGGAAGGTTTTCAGACCGCCGATGCTGGTGATGTTGAGTACGTGGCCGCTTTTCCGCTCGCGCAGGTGGGGCAGCACGGCCCGCAGCACGTGCAGCGGCCCGAACACGTTCACGTCGAACTGACGGTGCACCTCGGCGGCATCAATCTCCTCGATGCTGCCCAGCGAGCCGTAGCCGGCATTGTTCACAATAACATCGAGGTGGCCGAAGCGCGCAATGGCGTCCTGCACGCCCCGCTTCACCTGGGCTTCGTCGGTTACTTCCACCACGAAGCCGTGGCCGTTTTCGCCGGCTTTCTTTGTGAAGGCGTCGGCCTGCTCCTGCTTGCGGAACGTGGCCGCTACTTTGTCGCCTTTGGCCAGCAGCAGCTCGGCCAGCGAGGCGCCAAATCCGGTGCTGACGCCGGTGATAAACCAGTTTTTGGTGGTTGACATGGATTTTTTCGAAAGGAATGATGAACGAACCGGCCCTTCTGCGGGCGGCCTGGGAGGTATAACTCCCGAATGGCGGCGCGGGTTTTCAGGAAGGGCCGCCTGGCCCGGCAGAACCGCCGGCAGCGGCCGGGCTTTTGTGGGCGGGGCCTGCGGGCGGAGGCTGCCGGCGGCCCCGCACTTTCGCGGCCGGGGCACAAATACAATCATTACATAATACAGAACCCAACTTTCCGCCGTAGCTTTGTCCGGCAACAAGCACCACCTAACTTCCTTGTTGCCATGGCCGACTACGCTGCCAAAATTGCCTTCGAGGCGCTGACCTACGACGACGTCCTGCTACTGCCCGGTTATTCGGAAGTACTGCCCCGCGACGCCGACCCGAGCGCTCAGCTCACCCGCAACATCCGGCTCAAACTGCCCTTCGTTTCGGCGGCCATGGACACCGTGACCGAAGCCGACATGGCCATTGCCATGGCCCAGGAAGGTGGCATCGGCATCATCCACAAGAACATGAGCATCCGGGCGCAGGCCGAGCTCGTGCGCCGCGTGAAGCGCTCCGAGAGCGGCATGATCCTCGACCCGTTTACGCTGGAAGAAACCGCCACCCTCGCCGACGCCAAGAAGCTGATGCGCACCAACAACATCGGCGGCATTCCGATTGTGGACGGGCAAAACCGCCTCAAAGGCATCCTCACCAACCGCGACCTGCGCTTTGAGAAGGACATGAGCCGCCCCGTAACGGCCGTAATGACAGCCGCGCCCCTCGTGACGGCCCAGGCCGGCACCGAGCTGGCCGACGCCGAGGACATTCTGCAGGACTCGAAGGTGGAGAAGCTGCCGGTGGTAGACCCCGAAGGCCGCCTCGTGGGCCTCATCACCTATAAAGACATCCGCAAGCGCCGCCGCACGCCCAACGCCTGCAAAGACGAGCTGGGCCGCCTGCGCGTGGGCGCCGCCGTGGGCGTAACGCCCGATTTGCTGGACCGCGTGGCCGCCCTCGTGGAAGCCGGCGTGGATGTGGTGAGCGTAGATACCGCCCACGGCCACAGCAAAGGCGTGCTCGACGCCGTGCGCAACCTCAAGCAGCAGTATCCCAACCTGGAAGTAATAGCCGGCAACGTGGCCACCGCCGAAGGCGCCCGCGCCCTGGCCGACGCCGGTGCCGACGCCGTGAAAGTGGGCGTAGGACCCGGCTCGATCTGCACCACGCGCATCATTGCCGGCATTGGCGTACCGCAGCTGTCGGCGGTGCTGGAGGCTGCCCGCGGCCTCGAAGGCACCGGCGTGCCGCTGATTGCCGACGGCGGCATCAAGTTCTCCGGCGACATTGTGAAGGCGCTGGCGGCCGGGGCCTCCACCATCATGGTGGGCTCATTGCTGGCCGGCACCGAGGAAGCGCCCGGCGAAGTGACCTTGTTTGAGGGCCGCAAGTTCAAGAGCTACCGCGGCATGGGCTCGGTGGAAGCCATGGAAGACGGCTCCAAGGACCGCTACTTCCAGGATGCCGAAGACGACGTGAAGAAGCTGGTGCCCGAGGGCATTGTGGGCCGCGTGCCGTACAAAGGCTTGGCGGCTGAGGTGCTGTTTCAGCTGGCCGGCGGCCTGCGCGCCGGCATGGGCTACTGCGGCGCCGCCACTGTAGAGGCTCTGCAAAACGCCCGCTTCGTGCGCATCACCGGAGCCGGCCTGCGCGAGTCGCACCCCCACGACGTGCAGATCACGCGGGAGGCACCCAACTACAGCAGTAAATAAGACCGGGGCTGCGGCCCCTTTTGCAGAAAGCCGGGAAGCCGGGTCGGAGGTAAGCTCAGCCGTAGCCCTCCGGCTGGCCTCCCGGCTTTTTTTCATATTGAAGCCGCTGTTTCCCACATAGAAAAGCCGTCTTATCTTAGCGGTCCGTTTTGCCCCCGCGTCTTAAAAATTCTGCGGATCACGGGGAACACTATTCCGCCTCTATGCCCCTTCGCCACCGCTTGCAATCTGCTGTGTATCCGCTGACTATTCTCAGTTGGGTACTGTTGCTGCTCAGTACTCTCAGCAACACGCAGGGCAAAGCCGCCATCTGGCTGGGTGGGCCGTGGCCGGAATGGGTGACGCTGGTGTCGCAGGCCTGCTTTGCGGCCGGTATGTTTATGCACCAGCGCGAGCTGCCCGACCCGTTGCGCGGCAACGACTTCGTAGGTTTGCTGCGGCGGCTGGTACTGGGCCCGGGCCTGCTGGCCACCCTGTGTGTGGGGCTGCACCTGTTGGAGCGCGTCATCCAGTACCAGCTGCCTACCAACGACCGGACCCTGTTTGCCTTGATTTACACCATCAACCTGGCGTTGTTTGTGTTCTTCCTGGCCAAAACCAACTACTCCTGGCGCAGCCTGGTGCTGTTCCGGGCCAGCCCCCGCATCCAGCGCGAGTGGGTGTGGTTTGAAGTGCTACTGGGCGCCACGCTGTTGTTCCGGCTCTTCGACTGGGTGCCGCCGCATCCCTTCGACTACATTATTATTGGTGGCCTGGGAGCATTTGGCGTGTACCTGAGCGGCAACCAGCAGTGGGTGGCTTACCTCAACCGCCGCCAGAAGTTGGAGGCCGTGCTGCTGCAGGTGGCTATGCTGCTCTCGATGGCCGTGTTCGTGTCGTACTTCGTGCGCATTGCCCAGGACCCCAAGCTGGTGGCCCCGGCGCCGCAGCACGCGTTTCTGCTGCTCACGGTCTTCTTCTCCACCTTCTATGCCTTCATGGGCCTGCTCGTGACGCTGTTCAACCTGCCCACGGCGGGCGTGTTTGAGCAGAAGCGCGAGGAAATCCTGAGTTTGCAGCGCCTCACGCAGCTGATCCAGAAAGGCCAAAGCGAAGAAGAGATTTACCGGATGCTGCTCGACTCAGCAGTGCAGACCGTGGACGCCGACGCCGCCTGGATTATGCTGGAAAGCGACGACGCCAGCCCGCAGGTAGCCCAGAGCTTCCAGATTGCTCCCGAGCAGATGACGCAGGTCTACCAGCTGCTGCAGGAATACAACCTGCACCTGATTGAGTACCTCAACAACGACCTGCCCAACTCCAACGGGTTCCGCAGCCTGGGCATTCCCTACGGCTCGCTGATTGCCATGCCGCTGCGCTCGGCCAAGCGCCGCTACGGCGCCATCTACATGCTCAAGAAAAGCCGCCAGGGCTTCGACCGCGAAAACCTGAGCATCCTGCAAACCTTCGCCAGCCAGACGGTACTCAGCATCGAGAACCTGCGCCTGATGAGCGTGTCGCTGGAAAACCAGCGCGTGCAGGAAGAGCTGAAAATCGCCTCGCTCGTTCAGGACAGCTTGATTCCGAAAAATCTGCCCATCGACAGCTGGTTTGCCATCAGCTCCTACGCGGCCTCGGCCAAGGAAGTGGGCGGCGACTTCTACGACTTCCTGCACCTGCCGGGCCGCCGCCTAGCCATCCTTATCGGCGACGTGAGCGGCAAGGGTGTGACGGCCGCTTTCCACGTGGCCCAGATGAAGGGTATTTTCCACGCCTTGATGCAGGAAAACCCGCTGGCCCGCAATGAGCGCGACAAGTTTCCGCTGCCCAGCAAGTTTATGGCCCAGGCCAACAACGCTCTGGCGCGCTGCATGGAGAAGTCGGCGTTCATCACGGCTTCGCTCTACATCATCGATTATGAGAACGGCGGCTTCATGTTTGCGCGCGCCGGGCACTGCCACACGCTCTACTACCACTCCATCAAGGAGGAAGTGTCGTACTTCCAGACGGCCGGGCTGGGTTTGGGCATCATCCGCAACGAGTCGTACGAGAAGCACATCAAAAACCAGTTCTACGACTACAATCCCGGCGACGTGATGGTGATTTACACCGACGGCATCGTGGAAGCCCGCAACGCTGCCCAGGACGAGTACGGCGAGGAGCGCCTGCAGCAGATGCTGGAGCAGACCTACTTCCTGGACGCCGACGACATCAAAAAACGAATTCTGGCAGACCTGGCCGCTTTCAGCCACGGCCAGCCTATGCACGACGATCAGACGCTGCTGGTGGTGAAGTTCAAAGCCGCCCAACCTGCCCCCCACAACTGACGTAAGCCCGACGTATGAAAATAACCCAACACTCTTCTGCCACTACCCTTACCCTAAGCCTGGACGGTGAGTTGGACGCCAGTTCATCTGTTTTGCTGGATACGGAGCTGGCCAAGCCCGAAACCCTGCAATTCCAGAAGGTTCTGATTGATTGCCAAAAGCTGAATTATATCTCTTCGGCGGGTCTGGGCGTGTTTATCTCCCACTTGCAGCAGTTTCAGGATGCCGGCGTGAAGCTGGTATTCTTCAACATGCAGGACAAAGTGCACAACGTATTCGAAATTCTGGGACTGGATGCGCTGATGACCATCGTACCCTCAGAAGCCGAAGCCACAGCTATTTAAGCTGCCCCGTATTTCGATAGGCCCACAGGATGAAAAACGCCCTCCGTATCAGCTGTAGTCGCAACAACCTCAAGGTTGTTCGTGACTTCGTGACGGATTACCTCGCCGCCTATCATTTAGCCGATCTGCAGCTCAACCAGATTGTGCTGGCCGTAGACGAGGTAGTTGCCAACCTGATCATCCACGCCAATGCCGAAGACGAATCGCAGCACCTGGATCTGGCGCTGCGGGTTGAGGGCGAAATGTTCGGCATTGAGATTCTGGACCAGGCCACCCAGTCATACAAGCCTTCCAGCTACCAGGAACCCGACCTGCAGGAATTCATCCGGCAGGGCAAAAAGGGCGGTATGGGCATGACGCTGGTCAACCGCATCATGGACCGGGTGGAGTTCACCACCAGCGGCAACCACAACGTGTGTCGGCTCTTCAAACGAATTGCCATCTGAGCGGGCCGCCGCAACAGGCCCCGCACCCTTACTGCCTGATTACGAAGCGCCTCCTCTACTGCCTGCAGTACGGGAGGCGTTTGTGTTGGTAGCCACTTTGCCAGCAATACTTCCGTGGCAGGCGACGTTGGCTATGAAAGTGCTTTCCCCCGAAAAAAATCCGTAAAATTGCAACAGGCAGATTGCCAGGTTCCGCCTCGTCGGCAGTATTTGCCGCGCATTGCAGTTTCTACTATCTCGTATGCACAAACGCATTTTGTACGCCGGCACTGCTGCCGTCGGGCTACTGGCCGCGTGCCAGGCCACCAAGCCTACCACCGCTTCCAAGCAACCCGTTATCGAAACGCTGGGCACCACGCCGGTTCCGGCCGGTGAGTTTGCCTACGTGTACCGCAAAAACAACGGCACGGCGCCCGAGTACGGCACCCGCCCCAGCGTCCAGGAGTACCTGGATCTGTACACCAACTTCAAGCTGAAAGTGCTGGAGGCCGAACAGCGCGGCCTCGACACCACCCAGGCCTTCAAGCGCGAGCTGGACGGCTATAAGCAGCAGCTGGCCCAACCCTACCTCACCGAGAAAAGCGTGACCGACCAGCTGGTGCTCGAGGCCTACGAGCGGATGGGCAAGGAAATCAACGCCTCGCACATCCTGTTGCGCCTCGCCCCCGATGCCGAGCCCAAGGACACACTGGCCGCGTACCAGAAGATCGTGGCCTTGCGCCAGCGCGTGAGCGGCGGCGAAAACTTCGAGCAGGTAGCGCGCGAAGTAAGTGAAGACCCTTCGGCCCGCGAAAATGGCGGCAAGCTGGGCTACTTCACGGCCATGCAGATGGTGTATCCGTTTGAGTCGGCCGCGTTCAAAACGCCGGTCGGCCAGGTGTCGCAGCCGGTGCGCACCCGCTTCGGCTACCACCTGATCAAGGTCAACGACATCCGGCCGGCGCAGGGCGAAATCAAGGTGGCCCACCTGATGATCCGCTCCACGCCCGGCATGCCCAAAGCCGACTCGGTGACGGCCAAAAAGAAAATCGACGAGCTGTACAGCCGCCTCACCCAGCGCAAAGAGCCCTGGGAGAAGCTGGTAGCGCAGTTTTCGGAAGACGCCGGCTCGGCCGCCAACGGTGGCGAGCTGCCGCCCTTCGGCACGGGCCGCATGATTCCGAGCTTCGAGGAAGTGGCCTTCAAGATGAGCACGCCCGGCGAGCTGTCGAAGCCGGTGCAGACGCCCTACGGCTGGCACATCATCAAGCTGATTGAAAAGCAGCCGGTGCCTACGTTCGAGGCCATGGAGCCTTCCCTGAAAAGCAAGGTGGCCAAAGACTCCCGCTCGGAACTCAACAAGGCGGCTTTCCTTAAGCGCGTGCGCCAGGAAAACCAGTTCGTGGAAAACCAGGCCGCCAAAGACTACGTGCTGGGCAAAGCCGACACTGCGCTAGTGAACGGCCGCTTCAAGTACACGGCCCCCGCCGCGCCCGCCGCCACCGGCAAAGCCAGCAAGAAAGCCGAGGGCGACGCCCAGACGCTGTTCAGCATCAAAGGCAAGCCCTACACGGCCGCCGATTTCTTCACCTACGCCCAGCAGAACCAGCGCCCGCGCCCCGGTGCCGAGCCCCGCTTCGTGACCCAGCAACTCTACGACCAGTACGTGGAGCAGAGCCTGACCAACTACGAGCGCGACAACCTGGAAACCAAGTACGAGGACTACCGCATGCTCGTGAAAGAGTACCGCGACGGGATTCTGCTGTTCCAGCTCATGGACGAGAAAGTGTGGAGCAAGGCCATCGAGGACACGGTGGGTTTGCAGAAGTTCTTCACCGAAAACCAGAGCAAGTACCAGTGGGATGCCCGCGTGCAGGGCACGGTTATCAGCGCAGCCTCGCCGGAGCTGCTGGCCAAGGCCAAGCAGCAGCTGGCCACCGGCCGCTACGAGCTGACCCGCCTCACGCTGCAGCCCGCCGGCTACACGCCCGGCACCGATAAGCTGCTGAAAGGCGCCAAGCTCAACCTCGACCGACTGGTGAGCGTGCTGCAAGCTGATACCAGCCTGAGCGTAACCCTGACCGGCCGCGCCCGCAAAGGCGAAGCCGCCGGCCTGGCCCGCCGCCGCGCCGCCGCTGTAGCCACCTACCTCACCGAAAAAGGCGTGGCCGCCGGCCGCATCCGGCAGGTAGCCCAAGCCAAGCCGTCTACCGATATTGCCACGCTGCAGGTGATGTCCAGCACCAGCACCTCGGCGCTGGAAGAGCAGCTGAACGCGCAGAACCCGCTGTCGGTGCAAATCACGCAGAAGGCGTTTGCCAAAGGCGACAATAAAGTGGTAGACGAGCTGATGGGCCGCGGCCCCGGCTCCTACGACGTGCAGAAAGACGGCCGCTTCTACTCCGTCATGATCGACAAAGTGCTGCCTGCCGGCCCCAAAACGCTGGCCGAGGCCCGCGGCCAGGCTACCTCCGACTACCAGAACTACCTGGAGAAAGAGTGGATAGCCCAGCTCAAAGCCAAGAACCCGGTGCAGATCAACCAGGCCGAAGTAGACAAGCTGGTCACGAAATAAGGAAAAAGCCCGGCCCCGGCCGGGCTTTTTTTGTGGCCCGGATTTCCGGCCGGCACCCGGCGGCACCGGGCCGCCAGCGCAGTATAGAAGGGCTCCGGGCTGGAGTCCGGGCTACGGCCGGGCGCGTGCAACTTCCGGCCTGGTTTGCGGCTCTGTAGCGTGTGGCCTGGCCGGCGGGGGTTGTTTTTGCCGGAGAAGGGATTTATGTTGAAATTTACCGGCGGTTTTGTGCGTTCAGCCAACTACCGGGGCCCGGGCTTGCGCGCGGGCCATACCTATTATTGCTTCCATGATTCAGTTCTTTTCCTTGCCCAAGCGGGCTGCCCTGCTGACTGCCATGCTGCTGGCGGGCACCATCACCTCGGGTTTTGCCCAGCTCGGCATCGGCCGGCCAGCCGGCCGCCAGGTCGTTGACGGCATCATCGCCAAAATCGACAACCAGATTGTGCTGCGCTCCGACCTGGAGGCCATCTACGCCCAGGAAGTAGCCCGGGCCGATGGCAAGCCGCTGCCGCCCGACCTGCAGTGCCGCATCATGCAGAGCCTGGCCCTCAACAAGCTGCTGCTGGCCAAAGCCGAAACCGACTCGGTGGTGGTGGAAGATGCCCAGGTGAAAAGCGAGCTGGACCGCCGCATGAACTACTTCGCCCAGCAGATTGGCTCGGAGAAAAAGCTAGAAGAGTACTACAACAAGCCCATCAAGCAGCTCAAGGAAGACCTGCGCCCGCAGGTGCGCGAGCAGCTCACGCAGCAGAAAATGCAGGAGCAGATTGCGGGCAAAGTGACCGTGACGCCCCGCGAGGTGCGCCAGTACTTCAGCCGCATTCCCAAGGACAGCCTGCCCTACTACTCCACCGAGGTGGAAGTGGGCCAGATCATCAAGTACGCCAAGGTTAATTCGTCGGCGAAGCAGGCCACACAGGCCAAGCTCAACGAGCTGCGCGCCCGCATTCTGGCCGGCGAGAGTTTCGAGGAGCTGGCCAAAAAGTACTCCGAAGACCCCGGCTCGGGGGCGCAGGGCGGCTACCTGGGCTTCTTCAAGCGCAAGGAGCTGGTGCCCGAGTACGAGGCCGCTGCGCTCCGCCTGGAGCCGGGCGGATTGTCGCCGGTAGTGGAGTCGCAGTTCGGCTTTCACCTGATTCAGCTGATTGAGCGCAAGGGCGAGCAGTACAGCACGCGCCACATCCTGCTCAAGCCCGCCACCGGCACCACCGATGCCAACGAGGCGTCGCTGGACCTGGCCAAGCTCCGTCGCCGCATTCTGGCCGACAGCATCACCTTCGCCAAAGCCGCCAAAGACAACTCCGACGACAAAACCAGCGGCGCCAACGGCGGCCTGATTTCCAACCGCGAAGACGGCAGCAGCTACCTGCCCCTCGACAAGCTGGACCCCGCCATCTTCTTCACCATCGACACGATGAAGGTGGGCCACATCACGCCGCCCATGCCTTACCGCACCGACGACGGCAAGGACGCTGTACGCATCATCTGGCTGAAGTCGAACACGGCCCCGCACCAGGCCAACTTCAAGGACGACTACCAGAAACTGTCGCAGGCGGCCCTGACCGAGAAGAAAAACAAGGCGCTGGATGGCTGGTTCCGCGAAAACCGCGGCAGCGTCTACATCGAAGTAGACCCGCAGTACTCCGGTTGCAACCTGCTCGACGCCACCAATTAGCGCAGAAGTGAGCTGACCGGTTCCCGGATTCCACCGCCGGCGCCGTCCGTTTCCGTATACTGGCCTGCGCCGGCTGCCTGCCTGGCGCAGCTATACTTCTCTTCTTCTGTCTCTGTCTGCATGTCTGTTATCAAATTCTCTTCCGACAAGGAAGCCGCCGACGCGCTGGCGCGGGCGTATCAGGTGCTGCGCCAGGAAATCGGCAAGGTCATTATCGGGCAGGACGATGTAGTGCAGCTGGTGCTGACGGCCGTGTTTTCGCAGGGCCACTGCCTGCTGGTGGGTGTGCCCGGCCTGGCCAAGACGCTGCTCATCCAAACCATTGCCGACTCGCTGGATTTGTCGTTCAACCGGGTGCAGTTCACGCCCGACCTGATGCCCTCCGACATCGTGGGCTCCGAGACGCTCACCCAGCAGCGCGACTTCCAGTTTGTGCCCGGCCCCATCTTCGCCAACATCGTGCTGGCCGACGAAATCAACCGGACGCCGCCCAAAACGCAGGCGGCGCTGCTGGAAGCCATGCAGGAATACGCCGTGACGGTTGCCGGCAAGCGCTACCCGCTGGAGCGGCCGTTCTTCGTGCTGGCCACCCAGAACCCCATCGAGCAGGAAGGCACCTACCCGCTGCCCGAAGCCCAGCTGGACCGCTTCATGTTCAACATCGAGTTGGGATACCCCAGCTACGAGGCCGAGCTGCAAATCGTGAAGAACACCACGTCCGACACCAAGCCCACCGTGAACAAAGTGCTGCACGCCGACGAGATTCAGGCGTTCCAGCACCTGGTGCGCCGCGTGCCCGTGGCCGATAACGTGGTGGAGTACGCCGTAGGCCTCGTGCACAAAACCCGACCCAACACCGCCCGAGGCGCCGCCCGGGCCAGCCAGCTGCTGGAATGGGGCGCCGGCCCGCGCGCCTCGCAGCACCTGATTGTGGGCGCCAAGTGCAACGCCCTGCTCCACGGCAAATACTCGCCCGATATTGAGGACGTGAAGGCGGTGGCTTTGCCCATTCTGCGCCACCGCCTGGTGCGCAACTTCAAGGCCGAAGCCGAAGGCATTACGGTCGAGCAAATCATCAAAGAGTTGTTGTAATCAACATTTAACCCAAGATGTCAGGCCAAGGCGGGCAAATTTCTCCCGGTTCCTGAACTGACAATTTCTCTACTACCTCCCATGGAAGTCCCCGGCTACTATCAGCAGTTTGAGCGCAACCTCGATATTGTGCTGGATGCCCTGCAGGCAGGCCTGAACCTGCGCACTACGGCCCTCGAAACGTCGTTGCCGCTGGAAATTTACGTGTTGAGCGAGGTGCTGAACCAGGGCGGCGCCCAGTTCCGCCTCAGCACCGAAGGCCTGGCCCGCGTGCAGGAATTCCAGACCCAGTTTGTGGCCCGCAAAGCCGAAACCGACGCCATCATGCGCCGCCTGCTGGACGACCAGCGCTCCAGCATGCGCACCCCGAAGGCCGCGTACTGACCAAGGAGATGCTGATTCGGCGCCTGGAGTACTTCAACGAAGCCGCCCGCCAGGTGAACGTGATGCGCAACCAACAGTCCCTGGGCAGCCCCAACCAGCGCAAGTCCGGCATCGGCGCCGAGCTGCAGAAAGGCTAATCACGGATTACTGCAGATTTTCCGGATTAATCGGATTTTGTGGACGATTGACGTTCAACGAAAAGAGGCGTGCCAGCTGGCACGCCTCTTTTCGTTTTGGATTATATAGCTGGATTTGGTGGATGATTGACGTCCAACAAAAAGCGGCGTGCCAGGTGGCACGCCGCTTTTTGTTTTGAGGATTGTGAAATCCGCGCCAGTCGGGCAACGTCCACAAAATCCGATTAATCCGGAAAATCCGCTACAATCCGTGATTCATCGTGCCGGCAACTTCCTGGCGGATTTCGGCGTGGCCGTCTTTGCCGTGTTTGAGCGGCAGGCTGGGCGCGGGCTGCTGCTTGAGGTGGCTCGGGACTTCCTCGCCGGGCAGGCTCTTGGAGAGCGTCACGCCGCCATCCACGAAGTAGGTGGCGCCGGTGACGTAGCTGGCTTCGTCGGAGGCTAGGAATAGGTACACGTTGGCAACTTCCTCGGGCGTGCCGCGGCGGCCCATGGGCACCCCGTTCACGGTGTTCTTCTCCATCTTGCTGTCCATGGGGCCGGTTTCCTTGTGGGTCCAGGCCGTGTCAATCGGGCCGGGACCGACGCAGTTGACGCGCACGCCGTGCTTGGCTTGCTCCACGGCCAGACCTTTGCTGAAGGTCATCACCCAGGCTTTGGTGCCGCCGTAGGGTGTAATCATCGGGGAACCCATCTGGCCCGCTTCTGAACCGGCCGACACAATGTTGCCTTTGGATTTCTGCAGGTGCGGCAGCGCGGCCCGCGTCATCATGAAGGCCGTGTAGATGTTGTTCTTGATCATGTACTCGAACGCCTCCACCGGGTACTTGTCTAGCTCGGCGGTGGCCGGAAACACGCCGGCGTTGTTGATGAGGATGTCGAGCTTGCCGAAATCGTCGATGGCCAGCTGCACGCAGTCCTCGGCCTGCTCCTCCACCGACACGTCGCCGAGGTAGCCGACGGCTCGGCCGCCGCTCTGCAGGATTTCGTCCACTACTTTGCGCACCGGGTCGCTGTCGAGGCCGCACACAACCACGGCAGCCCCTTCGGCCGCAAATCTCTTGCTAATGGCTTCGCCGATGCCGGAACCGCCACCCGTTACGATGGCAACTTTGCCTTCCAGTCTTCTTTTCATGATACAGAGTTTTAGAGAGTGGGAACCTGCCAACTGAGAGCGGGTATAGCCATACAGTGCTAGACGCAGCAACACGTGCAGAGCGCCATATAGCTCGAAAACAAACGTGGCTGAATACGGAGAGTTATGGCCGGGCTTGGCCTTGGCAGCTTCGTTGGCTGCGTTTTTCAGCCTCACATTAGCCTCTGTGCGTAATTAGCGGCATCCGTTTCCCCCAAATCATGTACGCCGCGCCTGTGCTGCCTGCCGCTCCTTCCATCACGCCTCGCCACACGGCCCGCCTCACACTCCGCCCCTACCAGCCCACCGATGAGGCGGCGTTTTTTGCGGTCCTCGACGAAAACCGCAGCCGGTTGCAGTCGGCTTTCCCGGCGCGTGTGGCCGCCGTGCAGGCCCTGCCCGACGCCGGCCGGGTGCTCCGGCAGTTCCGCCAGGACTGGCAGCAGGGCCGCCTCTACGTGTTCGGCATCTGGCACACCACCTCCGGCACCTACCTCGGCGACATCAGCCTGCGCCCCTCCTGGAGCGCCCCGGTCAGCGCCGAAATCGGCTATTATCTGGCGGCGGCGGCGGAAGGGCACGGTTACGCCCGCGAGGCGCTGGCCGAGGCCGTGCAGTTTGGGTTTGGCGCGCCGGTGCAGGCCCAGAGCCTAACGTTGCGCTGCCGCCCCACCAACCCGCGCAGCATGGCCGTAGCCGAGCACGTGGGCTTCCGGGCGGTAGTGGCGCGCCGCCGCCTGTGGTCGTTGCGCGGCGCCTCCGACATTGTTCACTTCCGCCTGGAGCGGCCCGGCGCTATTCCCCGCGAAGCGTAGTCAGCAGGAAGCTCTGGTTGAAGTTGAAGTACAGCGCGAAGGAAAAGTCGAACTCGCTGGTGTTGAGGTTGTACAAGGGTTCGAGGCGGGTGGTCATAATCAGGTTGCCGGGCAGGCGGTAATCCTTCAGGAAGCGCACGATGACCAGCTGCCGGTCTTTTTCCAGGTATTGCGGGTCGCTGACGGAATTGGAGATGGAGCGGTAGAGTGTGCCCCCGAGCGGCGAGATGTAGCCGTTACCGCGCCAGTAGGCCACCTGCACGTTGGAAAGGCGCGTGTCCACGCCGGCGTTCAGATACAGGCCGGTGCCCCGCTTATAAGGTAGTTGGTAGGTAAAGGAGTAGTCGTGGAAGTAGGTGGCGTAGAGGTCGGCGTGCACGGCCTGGAAAAACCGCGACGCCAGCGGCTTGCGCACCCGCACGCCGCTGGCCAGGTTGAACAGCGTCTGGAGCGGCGTGGCCACGGTATCAATCTGGCCGCCGCGGTGCGTACCCGTGAACTGAAACGGAACCCGCAGCCACCAGCTGCTGGAGTCGCCGAGCACGGTCTGCTCCAGGGCCAGCCCGCCGGCCACCTCCTCCTGGAAGTTGCTGAACCGGTACTGCTGGCGCTGCCAGTCCACCCAGGCATCCAGGTTCAGACGCGGCTTCTGCAGCTTGTACTGCACGCCTTCTTCCAGGCGGCGCGTTATCACCCGCTCGAAGTCAAACATCGGCTCGATGTAGCCGTGGTGCAGGTTGCCCTCAATGTTGCCGAACAGGATGCTGTGCGGGCCGTTCTGGTATTTCACCGTCAGCAGCGGCCGCACCTGCCGCAGGCGGGGCGTGCCGTAGTCCTTCCACAGAAAAATGCCGGCCTCCACCCGCAGGTTGGCGCTGGGAAAGTACACCAGCCGCGGCAGTAGGTGCGCGCCGAAGTAGGTGCGGCCGTCTTCAATCTTGTTGAAATACTCGTTGTCTTTATTGAACAGGAAGGCCTGCACATCCAGCCGCAGCTGCCGCGCATACTGCGGGCCCACCGGCAGCGGGTGCAAAAAAGCGCGGTTGTCGAGCTGAGCTTGGGTGGCGCGCGGCAGCAGAAGCCCACCTACCAGCATCAGTATCAGAGTGGTAGAAAGTCGTATATTTGCCAAATATTTTAGCACAGAAAAGGCAGCTCAGATTCAACGAATTTTTTTAGCATTGCGGGCACAAAATATAGGTGCGCTACGTTACCACTAGCCGGCCCGAAAACAGCTGGCAACCCCGTTTTCAGACGCCCCGCTACGGTTTGCGCGGCCCACTGAAAACGCCTACATTCACCAAACCTAAGCATTTCCTAACAACCCTTCCCAATGGCTGCAAGCACCACAGACAAGGCTGAAAAAGCGGACAAAGCCGAAAAAGCAAGCAAAGGCATGACGCTCGGTAACGCCAGTGCCGAGAAAATGAAAGCGCTTCAGCTCACGCTGGACAAGCTCGACAAAGCATACGGCAAGGGCACCGTCATGAAACTCAGCGACAACAAGGTGATGGACGTCGAAGTCATCAGCACCGGTTCGCTGGGCCTTGATATTGCGCTGGGGGTAGGCGGCCTGCCGAAAGGCCGTGTCGTTGAAATCTACGGCCCGGAATCGTCAGGTAAGACCACGCTCACCATGCACTGCATTGCCGAAGCGCAGAAGCGCGGCGGTGTAGCGGCCTTCATCGACGCCGAACACGCCTTCGACCCGCTGTACGCCAAGAAGCTCGGCATCGACACCGAAAACCTGCTGATTGCGCAGCCCGACAACGGCGAGCAGGCCCTCGAAATTGCCGACCAGTTGATTTCCAGCGGTGCCATCGACATCATCGTAATTGACTCCGTGGCCGCGCTGGTGCCGAAAGGCGAGCTGGAAGGCGACATGGGCGACTCGAAAGTGGGCTTGCACGCCCGCCTCATGAGCCAGGCCCTGCGCAAGCTCACCGGCACCATCAACAAAACCGGCTGCTGCTGCATCTTCATCAACCAGCTGCGCGAAAAAATCGGCGTGATGTTCGGCTCGCCCGAAACTACCACCGGTGGTAACGCCCTCAAGTTCTACGCCTCCGTACGCCTCGATATCCGCCGCATCGGCCAGATCAAGGAAGACAAGGACAACGTGACCGGCAACCGCACCAAGGTGAAGGTGGTGAAAAACAAGGTGGCGCCGCCCTTCAAGGTGATTGAGTTCGACATCATCTACAACGAAGGCATCAGTAAGGTGGGCGAAATCCTCGACCTGGGCGTGGACATGGGCATTATCGCCAAGTCGGGCTCGTGGTTCAGCTACAACGGCGACCGGCTCGGCCAGGGCCGCGAAGGCGTGAAAACCATCCTGCAGGACAACCCCGAGCTGGCCGACCAGATCGAAGCCAAAATCCGGGCGATGGTGAAAGGCGAACCGGATGCAGCCCTGGCTGCCATCCCGGAGGACCGCTCCACCGACGACGATGACGACGACGACGCTGACGAAGCGCTGTAAGCGAAGCAGCACCTGCTGCATGAAAGCCTTCCCGGTACACCGGGAAGGCTTTTTCGTGCCCAGCTTCGTATAGTCTTCCTCCGGTGCATTCGCAGTATATTTGCTGGCACCGCTTTTGTCTGGAGTTTCGGGAATACTTCCCGTTTTAGTCGCTTTATGAACCGCCGCTGGCTTCTTTTTCCTCTCCTATTGCTGCCGGCGCTGGTGTTGCAGGCCTTTGGCCCCTCTGCTGATACGCTGCGCAAAGTACCCAACACCAGCTTCCAGTCGGGCGAGGTATTGCAGTATAAAGTGCACTACGGCCTCATCAACGCCGCTGAGGCTACCATTGAAGTAGCCGACGACCTGCACCGCGTCAACGAGCGGCCCTGCTACAAGGCCACCGTCACGGGCCGTACCACCGGCTCCTTCGACTTCTTTCTGCGCATCCGCGACACGTGGCGCTCCTACATCGACACGACCAGCATCCTGCCCCAGAAGTTTTTCCGCAACATCGAGGAAAACCACTACCGCAAAAAGGAAACCGTGGATTTCGACCACGTGCGGGATGTGGCCGAAGTGGAAAAGCGCGGCAAAGACAAAGACGACGTAAAGCGCGGCACCTACAAAGTGCCCGACAACGTGCAGGACTTGGTGAGTGCCTTCTACTACCTGCGCACGCTCAACTATGACCAGCGCCGCATGGGCGAGGTTATTCGGGTGCAGGGCTTCTTCGATGAGGAAGTGTTTGCCATGGAGGTGATGTACCGGGGCCGTGAAACCGTGCAAACCAAGGCCGGCACCATTCGGGCCATTAAGCTGGTGCCCAAAATGCCCAGCAACAAGCTCTTTAAAGGCGAAAACGCCGTGTCGGTGTATCTTTCTGATGACCGCAACAAAGTGCCGGTACTCATTCAGGCCGAGCTGATGCTGGGGGCCGTGAAAGTGGATATGTACAAGTACAAAGGCCTCAAAAGTCGGCTCAACCTAGTGGCCCGCAACCAGTAGCGTCCGTGGCGGCTCCCGTAGCGGGAGCCGTTTTGCGTTGTAGCGCAGGTTAACGAAAACGTAACATGCCGAAGGTGCCGCCCGGCGGTACTTTTGCGGCAGCGTAGTCAGTTTCATCTTAAACGCCCCGCCCCGTGCAAGCACCCACCAACCCCAACGCCTACAAGATCCTTGTTGTCGATGATGACCCCGACATCGTGGAGCTGCTGGAATACAACCTGCGCAAAGAAGGCTACACGGTGGCTTCGGCCCCGGACGGACGCAAGGCGCTGGAAGTGGCTCCCCAGTTCGGGCCCGACATCATTGTGCTCGACGTGATGATGCCCCACCTCGACGGCATTGCCACCTGCCGGCAATTGCGCGAGCAGCCCAAGTTCAAGGACACCTACATCATCTTCCTGACGGCCCGCTCCGAAGAGTTTTCAGAAGTGGCAGCCTTCGAGGCCGGCGCCGACGACTTCATTGCCAAGCCCATCAAGCCCCGTGCCCTGCTCAGCCGCCTCGGGGCCTTTGTGCGCCGCGACCGGGACCCGCAGAGCACCCAGGACACCATCGAAATCAACGGCCTCAAGATTGACCGCACCGCGTTTTCGGTGTACCAGGAAGGCCGCAAAATCACGCTGCCCAAGAAGGAGTTCGAGCTGCTGGCGTTTCTGGCCGCCACGCCGCACAAGGTGTTCGGGCGCGAAGAGCTGCTGCAGAACATCTGGGGCAACGACGTATTCGTGCTGGCCCGCACCGTGGACGTGCACGTGCGCAAGGTGCGCGAGAAAGTCGGCGACCACCACATCCAGACCATCAAAGGCGTCGGCTACAAGTTCAACACCGATAATTAAGCCGCACAACTTCGGGACGTCATGCAGAGCGGAGCGAAGCATCTCGCCAGAGTAGTAATTTACTACTCTGGCGAGATGCTTCGCTCCGCTCTGCATGACGTCCTCTTTGAAGACTTTAACCTTTCCCCAATGCGCCTCAACATTTCCTCCCGCTCCATTGCCATTCTGCTGTCGTTGCTGGTGGCGTGCGTGCTCACCACGCTGGCCTGGGTGGGCCCCACCATGGAGCTGCAGCAGGGCGTGCTGGCGGCGGGCATTACGGTGGCGGCGTGCTTTCTGCTGCTGTATCTGATGTTTGAGGCGCTGATTTTTCGCGAAATCAACAACATCTACGCCGGGCTGGAGCACATCAAGCGCAAGGAGCTGCGGCGCATGTCCAGCAAGTTTCTGTTCCGGCCGGAGCCGCTCAAGCGCATGCGCGACGAAATCCTGGACATGGCCCAGCGTAAGCAGCAGGAAATCGACGAGCTGAAACGCCTGCAGGCTCTGCGCCGCGAGTTTCTGGCCGACGTGTCGCACGAGCTCAAAACGCCCATCTTCGCGGCCCAGGGCTTCCTGCATACCGTCCTCGACGACGATGATGTGGATGACTTCACCCGCCAGAAGTTTCTGCAGAAAGCCGCCAACAGTCTCGACGCCCTCGATGCGCTGGTGCAGGACCTCGTGACCATCTCGCAGCTGGAAAAGGGCGTGGTGCGCATGCGCCGCCAGGGGTTTGACATCGTGACGCTGGTGCACGAGATATTTGAGCAGCTGGAGCGCAAGGCCGCCCTGCGGCAAGTGCAACTGGAGCTATTCCCGCCCGCGCTGTCAGCCGGCAGTTTGCGCGTGCTGGCCGACCGCAACCGCATCCGGCAGGTACTCATCAACCTCATCGACAACGCCATCAAGTACGGCCGCGAAAACGGCCGCGTGGTGGTGAGCCTCGTGGAAAGCGGCAAGGGCGTGCGCATCAGCGTGCGCGACGACGGCGCCGGCATCCCGAAGCAACACCTCAACCGCATTTTCGAGCGTTTCTACCGCATCGACAAGAGCCGCTCCCGCGACTCCGGCGGCTCGGGTCTGGGCTTGGCCATCAGCAAGCACATCGTGGAAGCCCACCGCTCCGCCATCCGGGTGCGCAGCGAAATCGGGCAGGGCACCACCCTGGAGTTCAAGCTGCCCAAGCCCAAAAACCCGGCCCCGCCCTCCCACCACGTGCTAGCCCAGCCCCTACCCGGCAGCGAGGCCTAGCCGCCACCTGGCCGGCAGGCTTGCTTTTGCGGAAGGCGTTGCAGCGGGGTTTCGTACCTTTGCGGCCGCCTTATGAAGCTACCCAATTTCCAAGACCTGATTCTGTTCGAAGACGACGACTACGTCGTCATCAACAAGCCCCCGTTCCTGGCCACGCTCGACGAACGGTTTGGCGGCGCGCCCAACATCCTGCGCCTGGCCCGCGAGCAGTACGACGACGTGCAGGCCTGCCACCGCCTCGACAAAGAAACCAGCGGCTCGCTGGCCCTGGCCAAAAATCCGGCAGCCTACCGCCACCTGGCCATGCAGTTCGAGGACCGCAAGGTGAAAAAAGTGTACCACGCCGCCGCCTGGGGCGTGCACGACTACGACGGCCTGCGCGTAGACCGCAGCATCGAAACCACCACCAAAGGCAAGGCCCGCCTAGCCTACAAAGGCAAGCCTGCCGTGACGCTGGTGCGCACGCTGGAGGCCTTTGCCAAGCATACGCTGCTGGAGTGCCAGCCCATTACGGGCCGCATGCACCAGATCCGGCTGCACTTGGCCTACCTGCAGGCTCCCATCATCGGCGACCAGATGTACGGCGGCGAGGATTTCTACCTGTCGTCGCTGAAGAAGAAATTCAACATGAAGGAAGGCCAGGAAGAGCAGCCCTTTATCAAGCGCTTTGCCTTGCACGCCGCCAACCTCACCTTCGCGAAGCTGGATGGCGAAACCGTGATGGTGGAAGCCCCCTACCCCAAGGATTTCCGGGTGCTGGTCGAGACGCTACGGCAGTACCAGTAAGCTAGGTGATGAGGTGATTGGTGATGAAGTGAATCGTGTCATTTGATGCCTGTTCTCTCATCACCATTTGCTTTTTTACCTCATCACGATTCACTTCGTCACTTCATTACCCGTTCTATTTCAGGCACAAATAGTAACCGAGGCCTTGCAAATACCGCGAAAGGCGGTAACTTTGTGTCCGTTTTTCCCGGACCGTGTGCCGGTTTCTCCTCATTTCCAAACGCTTACCCTCCTCCCCAATGGATCATCTGAGCTTCAAGACGGTATCCGTCAACAAAGCCAACGCCGATAAGGCCTGGGTCGTGGTTGATGCCAGTGTTGCGCCGCTGGGCCGTCTGGCTAGCCAGATTGCCAACATGCTGCGTGGCAAGCACAAGCCCTCGTTCACGCCGAACTCCGACTGCGGCGACAACGTTATTGTTCTGAACGCTGACAAGCTCTACGTTACGGGCAAGAAGCTGACCGACAAAATCTACATCACCCACTCGGGCTACCCCGGCGGTCAGAAGCGCATCAACCTGCGCGACAAGAAAGCCAAGGATTCGACCCGCGTGATTGAGCACGCCGTAAAAGGCATGCTGCAGGGCAACAAGCTCGGTGCCGAGCAGTTCCGCAACCTGTATGTGTACAAGGGCGACCAGCACCCCCACGAAGCCCAGCAGCCGAAAGCTGTTGAACTGACTAACCTCTAAGCCGATTTCGGCGTCTTTTTTCTTTAATCCCTCCACTTAATGGAAATCTCCAATACCTCTGGTAGAAGAAAAACCTCGGTGGCCCGCATCTACATGCAGGCCGGGCAAGGGAATATCACTATCAACGGCCGGGAAATGAAGGCGTACTTCGCCAACGAACTCCTGGAAAACATCGTGAACCAGCCTCTGGCGACGGTCGAGCAAGTCGGCCAGTACGACATCAAGGTGAACGTGCGCGGTGGTGGCATCTCGGCCCAGGCTGAAGCCATCCGTCTGGCCATCTCGAAAGCCCTTGTAGGCGACAACTCGGAAGTTCGTCCGGCCCTCAAGAAAGAAGGCTTCCTGACCCGTGACCCGCGCATGGTGGAACGCAAGAAATTCGGCAAGCGCAAAGCTCGTCGCTCGTTCCAGTTCTCGAAACGCTAATCCCAGAGGAAACTTATCATGGCTCAGTCCACCACCTATAAAGAGCTGCTCGACGCCGGTGCCCACTTTGGTCACCTTACGCGCAAGTGGGATCCGAAAATGGCGCCGTACATCTTCATGGAGAAGAACGGCATCCATATCATTGACCTGAACAAGACGCTGGTTTCGCTCGACCAGGCTGCTGCGGCTATCCGCAACATCGCCAAGAGCGGCCGCAAGATCATGTTCGTGGCCACCAAGAAGCAGGCGCAGGAAATCGTAACGGACGAGGCTACCCGCCTGAAGATGCCGTTCGTGACCGACCGTTGGTTGGGCGGTATGCTCACCAACTTCGCTACGGTGCGCAAGTCGCTGAAGAAAATGAGCACCATCGACAAGATGGTGAAGGAAAATACGGCTTACGCGGCTCTGGCCAAGCGTGAGAAACTGATGATGTCGCGCGAGCGGGAGAAGCTGGAGCGTGTACTCGGTGGCGTTGCCGACCTGAGCCGCCTGCCCGCTGCTCTGTTCGTGATTGACGTGAAGCGTGAGCACATTGCCGTGAAAGAAGCCCAGAAACTGGGTATTCCGGTATTCGCCATGTGCGACACCAACTCCAACCCCGAGCTGGTGCAGTTCCCGATTCCTGCCAACGACGATGCCTCGAAGTCGATCCAGCTCATCGTGAGCGTGATGGGCAAGGCTATCGAAGAAGGCCTGTCGGAGCGCAAAGTCGACAAGGAAGACGCCGACAAGAAGCAGGCTGAAGACGAAGGCATCCAGGAGAAGCAGAACGCCGACGAATAGGCTCATGCCCCTCCATTGAAAAGGGAACATGCGAAGCACTCGGCTCCGGTGTTCCCTTTTCTTTTGTTGCAGCAGAGTGCTGTCATTCCGACGAAGGAGGAATCTGAGTTATCCTCCAACAGAATAATCCAGATTCCTCCTTCGTCGGAATGACAGCCCTTGCAACACCCCTCCAATAAAACCTCTCAACCCCCACATACTCACAACAATGGCAGCAATTACCGCCGCAGACGTGAACAAGCTGCGCACCATGACCGGTGCGGGCATGATGGATTGCAAAAAAGCGCTGACCGAAGCCGATGGCGACTTCGAGGCCGCTCGCGACATTCTCCG